>DATLRP010000015.1:0-14636 GCA_035534635.1 Occallatibacter sp. | reverse complement strand
TCAGGTGTTGAGGAAGCGATCCGTGCCAAAGGCGCCACCCTGCTCTATCTGCCGCCCTACTCTCCCGACTTCAACCCGATTGAGAAGTTCTTTTCCAAACTGAAAGCGCTGCTCCGCAAAGCGGCCAAACGATCCATCGATGCCCTGTGGAAGGAAATCGGCGACCTCCTCAATGCCGTTACGCCAGACGAATGCTCAAACTTCTTCGCCTCATGCGGATATGTAAACACTTAAATCGAAAGTGCTCTAGAAGTCGCAGGTTTTCGTCCAGTCCGGACCTATCGACTGTCGGATCAACTTGCTTCATCCATTTCTTCATTGAGTCGAATATTTCAATTCCATCAATCGCGATGTGACCAATGAACCTTTTTGCATTGGTCTCCGACGCCAGTATGTATTTCACGTACACATCTAACTCCAGAAGGTTGCGGCAGGCCCATGCCTCCAGTGCCGTGTCCTTTTCGTAACCTGATTTAAGATGTTGATATTCTTTCAAGATCGAAACGAGCAGGCAGTACGCGAGATCGCGGATAGGAAAATCCCTCCCATCCCACGGAGCGCGCAAGTATTCATCGATGTGTGCGAACTGCTGATCGACCAATTCAATTTCTTCAACCGACACTTCGTATGTCATCTCTGCCTCCTCCCTCAAGATGAGCGAAGCGCATACAGGTCGATTGTATGAGCACCCTTTACCAACGCCAACAGAGTTCAGGCAAACATTTAGACTAAAGAAGATATGAGTCAGACCCTGAAAGCCGTCCGCGGCACCCGCGACCTGCTGCCGCCGGAAACCGCCCTCTGGAACCGCATCGAGGCCACCGCCCGCAGCGTCTTCGCCCGCTACAACTTCGGCGAAATCCGCACCCCCGTCTTTGAGGACACCGCCCTCTTTGCCCGCGGCGTGGGCGAGGAAACCGACATCGTCTCCAAGGAGATGTACACCTGGGAGGACCGCGCCCGCGCCCAGTCAGAAAAGTCGCAGTCCCTCACCCTCCGCCCCGAGAACACCGCCGGCGTCGTCCGCGCCTACATCGAGCACAAGCTCGGCGACACAGGCCAGTTGCAAAAGCTCTATTACATCGGCCCGCAGTTCCGCCGCGAGCGCCCGCAGAAGGGCCGCTACCGCCAGTTCTCGCAGATCGGCGCCGAGGTCATCGGCCCGCCCTCGGCCGGCAGCGAAAGCCCCCTGCGCGATGCCGAAGTCCTGGAAATGCTCGCCACGCTGCTCGACGAGCTCGGCATCACCGGCTGGACGCTGCACCTCAACTCCGTCGGCTCCGCCGAAGATCGCGCCCGCTACAACGAGACTCTTCGTGCCGCCCTGATCCCCGTCGCGCCCACCATGTGCGTCGATTGCCAGCGCCGCGCCGTCACCAACCCCCTGCGCGTGCTGGACTGCAAGGTGCCCCAGGACCAGCCCATTCTCTCCGCGCTGCCCAAAATCACTGACTCGCTCAGCGACGACGCGCGCGCCCATTTCGCCGCCGTCACCGCCGCGCTGGACCAGGCCGGCGTGCCCTACACGCTCAACCCCCGCCTCGTCCGCGGCCTCGATTACTACACTCGCACCACCTTCGAGTTCACCCACGGCGGCCTCGGCGCGCAAAACGCGCTGCTGGGCGGAGGCCGTTATGACGGACTCAGCGAAGCACTCGGCGGCCCGCGCGCGCCCGGCATCGGCTTCGCCATGGGCGAGGATCGCCTCGTCCTGACTCTGCAGTCTCTCGAATCAGCCCCACCCCAGGTGGCACACGCCTACATTGCCCCGCTCGGGGAGGCCATGAACCCCCACGCGCTGGCCCTTGCGCGCACGCTGCGCCGCGCCGGGCTCACCGTCGAGCTCGGTGACGGCAGCTTCCGACTGAAAAAATCTTTCGAAGCCGCCGACAAGCTCGCCCGCCGCATCGTCATCCTCGGCGAGGATGAGCTCCAATCCGGTATCCTCACAGTGAAGGACTTCTCCACCGGCACACAAACAAAGGTTCCGCTCGCCGAGCTGGTTTCGCATCTCGCGGGCGAAGAATAAGGCCAAGCAGACGGCCAGGAACAGGGATTAATCGTAGTGCTCGATTTCTTAGGCAATCTTGAACGCACGCACATGTGCGGCGATTTGCGCGCGGCCCACGCCGGGCAGCAAGTGGTCCTCATGGGCTGGGTCAACCGCCGCCGCGACCACGGCAACCTCATCTTCCTTGACCTCCGCGACCGCTCCGGCATCGCCCAGGTCGTCCTCGACAAGGAGCTCACGCCCGACGGCCACGCCAAGGGCGAGCAGGTGCGCCCCGAGTACGTCGTCGCAGCCGTCGGAAAAGTGCGCCTGCGCGATAAGGACGCCATCAATCCAAAAATGCCCACCGGCGAAATCGAAATCGAGGCCACCGAGCTGCGCGTCCTGAATGACACGCGCCTCGCGCCCTTTTCGCCCTCTGATGAAGCTATCCAGAACGAGGAAGTCCGCCTCAAACACCGCTACGTGGACCTGCGCCGCGCCGAGATGCAGCACAACTTCCGCCTGCGCCATGAAATCACCCGCGCCATCCGCCAGAGCCTCTCCGCGCAGGGCTTCCTCGAAATCGAAACTCCCATCCTCACCAAGTCCACGCCTGAGGGCGCGCGCGATTTCCTGGTGCCCAGCCGCGTCCATCCCGGCGAGTTCTACGCCCTGCCGCAATCGCCGCAGATCTTCAAGCAGATCCTCATGATCTCCGGCTTCGACCGCTACTTCCAGATCGCCCGCTGCTTCCGCGATGAGGACCTGCGCGCCGACCGCCAGCTTGAGTTCACTCAGGTCGATCTCGAAATGAGCTTCCCGCGCCAGGAGTCGGTCTTCGCCGTCGTCGAGGACTTTCTCGCCGCTGCCTTCGCCGCTGCCGGCATCACGCTGCCCACGCCGTTTCCGCGCATCACTTACGACCAGTCCATGCAGCAGTACGGCACGGACAAGCCCGACCTGCGCCTCCCCGGCCTCGCGGACGTGCGATCAGCATTTGCAGATGATGCTCTCGCAACTCTCCAGATCGATCCCGCGCTGCCCATCGTCGCCTTCCGCATTTCCTCAGTCGGCGAGCTCAGCCGCAAGGAGCGCGAAGACAACCATCCCCTCTTCGACAAGAAGAAGGGCGCAAAGTTCATTGACGATTTCAAGCGCCTCGCCAAAAGCTTTCCCGACTCCGCCGTCAAAGTTCGCGAGCTCGTCGGCGCATCGGACACGGATTTTGTCCTCGTCGTCGCCGGCGACCCCGCGCACCACATCAAGGCCAGCGACACCAAGTTCGAGGGCCGCCTTTCCGAGCGCGAAATCAACGTCTACGCCGCCGCCGGCAACTTCCGCACTGAGCTTGCGAAGAAGTACGCCGACCGCCACGGCGCTTTCCGCGTCACCGAAGAGCTCGTCCAAAACGCGCATCCGCAGAGCGGCGAGCGCTCACTTCTGGACGGCGCAGCCGCCTTCCATCCCATCTGGCTCGTCGACTTCCCCATGTTCGAGTATGACCTCGCCACGCAGCGCTGGGTCCCCGCGCACCATCCCTTCACCGCGCCGCACGAGGCCGACATGGCCAACCTCCTCACCGACCCCGCCAGTGTCCGCGCCAACTGCTATGACCTTGCCATGAACGGCCTCGAGCTCGGCTCCGGCTCCATCCGTATTCACCGCAAGGATGTGCAGCAGGTCATCTTTCAGGCCCTCGGCATCAGCGACGAGGAGGCCCACAAACGCTTCGGCTTCTTCCTCGACGCACTCGAGTACGGCACGCCGCCCCACGGCGGCATCGCCCTCGGCCTGGACCGCATCGTCATGCTGCTCACCGGCGCAACCAGCCTGCGCGAGGTCATCGCCTTCCCCAAAACCGCCAAGGCCATAGACCTGATGGCCGACGCGCCAACCACCGTCACCGACGAGCAGCTCAAAGAGCTCCACATCCGCGTCGCGTTGAAGAGCTGACAATCTGGGCTAAAATGAGTGCCATGAGGCCCTCGCAGGTTCTGTCCCAGCATCGCGATGCGATTCGCCGGATGGTGCTCCAGTCCGGCATGGCGAACCCGCGCCTCTTCGGCTCCGCGGTGCATGGCGACGATGCCGATGGCAGTGACCTCGACCTGCTCGTCGACCCGTCTGCTGAGACCAGCCTCCTTGATCTCGCCCGCCTGCAGATCGAGCTTCAAGCCGCGGTCGGCATCAAGGTTGATCTCCTCACACCCAAATTCCTTCCCGAAAGCTTTCGGGATAAGGTTCTCGCCGAAGCTGTGCCGGTATGAGCCAACGTGCCGCAAGGATTCGGGCTTATCTCGGCCACATGCACGACGCTGTAAGCCGTATTCAGCTCTATATGCAAGGAAAAACGCGCGAGCATTTTCTTTCCGATCCTCTCTTGCAGGACGCCATCGTTCGCAACTTTGAGGTTCTGGGCGAGGCCGCGCACAATGTGCTCGAAGCGGAGCCAGACGCGTCCACTCAATTCCCGCGGATTCCTTTTGCAGCCATCTACGGCATGAGGAACCGGCTTTCCCACGGCTACTTCGCCATCGACCTCGACGTAGTTTGGAAGGTCATCGAGCGCGACGTTCCCGCTCTGCGTCTGGTTATCGAATCGACCATCGCGGACCTGAACAATTGAACACTCTTAACCCTCAATCTCCCGCCGTCTCCAGCAGCGGGCCCGCCGCCTTCATTGTCGTGTAGTCCATTCCCAGGCACGCGCCCAGCTCTTCAAAGCACGCCTCCCAGCGCGCGCGGTCCTCATCCGGAAGCGACTGTTCGGTCTCCGCCAGCGTGCGCACAATCGAGTACCAGATGTTCTGCGCCTGCCACAGGTTCAGCTCGAAAGGCAGCTCGCCCAGCGTCCGCGCCATGGCCAGCGCCTTTTCCAGCGCCTCCAGGCTCGCCTCGGACTCCCGCACCTCGTCCATCGCGCGCTTCATCCGCGCCCCGGCCAGAAATCCCAGCGCCGCCGTCTCCAGCGTCACGCCGTCCGCCAGCGCCTGCTTCAGGTGCGCCCGCACCGCCGCCGGATCAATCGTCTCGTTCTCCAGCGCCTGGCGCAGCGCCGCGTTCAGCGCAAACCCGGCCGCCAGCGTCAGCGCCGGAGGCTTGGGCAATCCCGCCTGCGCAAGAAAGTGCAGCAGGCTCGCGTGGTCACGATAAATCTTCGTCAGCGAGCTCTCGATGTCCCCTACCGTCGAGTTCAGAATCAGATGCACAATCCGCCGCTGCTCGTCGGTGAACAGCGACGTCAGCGAATAATCCGCCCGGCTGTAGTAGCGGTCCAGCAGCCGAATCACCTCAGGAAAGTTCGCCTGCTGCACCTGCGCGGCCGCCTCCGCCACAAAGCTCTGAAAGCCCTCGGCATCTTGCACGTCATAGGCCTTCACGGCCGCCGTAATGTTCTGGTCGCCGAAGTGAAGCGCCGCATAGCTGAAGCTCTGCCGCTCACCCGTAATCTCGCTCGCAATCTCCGCCCGCCCCAGCGCCAGCCTCCCGCGGCCGGAGGTGTGGATCTCATGCGAAATGCGCGTCACGCGATAGCAGTAAAGCACCGTCTCCTCGGCAAACGACGAGAACATGCTGCTGATGGCGTAGTGCGCCGCCACCTTCTCCAGCTCCACCTCCAGCGTCCGCGTCTTCTCCTCGTAAATGCGCGCGCCGTCGCCCACCTCCGGCTTGTTTGACTTCGCATCGGCCAGCCGCTCCACGAAGCGCTTCTCCAGATCGTCCGCCCGCGCGCCGAACAGTGCCTTTGCAAGCTGCAGCGCGCGGCCCGCATAGGCAATCACCTGCTCGGTTTCGATTCCCGAAATGTCGTCGAAGAACCATCCGCAACTGGTGTACATCAGCAGCGCGTTGCGTTGAAGCTCCATCAGCATCCGCGCGCGCACGCGTTCCTCTTGGCTCAGCGCGCGGCTCTGGTGCGCCTCGAAAAACCTCTCCTCGGCCTCGCGCCCGCCCTCGCTTTTGCGGCCCAGAATCACGTCAATGTAGCCGTCGCGCGCCTCCCACACGTCGCGGAAATGCTTCGCGCCCTCTTCCTCCGTCAGCGGAATCAGCGCGTCGCGCAGCTCGTCCAGTCCTTCGCGCAGCGGGGTTCGCCACTTCTGGTTCCAGCCCACCACGCCGCTGCTGCATCCGCAGTCGGAGCGCCACCGCTCCACCCCGTGCGCGCAGCTCCACGAGGTGTTGTCCGCAATTTCGCACTCCTCCTCGGGCGGAAACTGCGCCAGAAAACTCCCGTAGTTCGTCAGCCGCACCGTCCTGTCCTGCTCCAGCAGCCGCAGCGCATAGGCCAGCGCCATCTCGCCGTAGCGGTGATGGTGCCCGTAGGATTCCCCATCCGTGGCCACATGCACCAACTGCGTCTGCGCGCCATCCTTGAATTCCTCCTTCAGCCGCGCCGCAAACACGTCGCCGGAGTTCAGCAGCCCCTCAAACGCAATCGCGCGCGAGGTCGGCCCGTCATAAAAGAACAGCGCCATGGCAACGCCGGACTCGAACCGCATGCGGTAGGGCCTTCGCGTCTCCACCGTCGCCCCCGGCGTGGGCGACCACACCGCTCCCTCCTTCAACGGCCGCACGCGCCGGCACTGGTGCGGCGCAAGCACCGTGAATTTGATCCCGTGCTGCGCCAGCAGCTCCAGCGTCTCGGTGTCCGCCGCCGTCTCGGCCAGCCACATCCCCTCCGGCGCTCTGCCGTAATGCTGTTCGTAGTCGGCGATTCCCCAGCGAATCTGCGTCACGCGGTCGCGCCGGTTCGCCAGCGGCATAATCAGGTGGTTGTACACCTGCGCCATCGCCGAACTGTGCCCCTTAAAGCTCCTCCGGCTTCTCCGCTCTCCGTCCAGAACCATCGCGTAGGTGCGCGGCGCATTCTCCTTCAGCCAGCTCAGCAGCGTGGGCCCGAAGTTGAAGCTCATCCGGGCATAGTTGTTCATGATCTGCGTGATCCGGCTTGCGCGGTTCTGGATGCGCGCCGCTCCGTTGCTCGCGTAGCACTCCGCGCAGATCCGCTCGTTCCAGTCGTGATAGGGCGCGGCCGAGTCCTGCGTCTCCACAGCCTCCAGCCAGGGATTCTCCCTGGGCGGCTGGTAAAAATGCCCATGAATACAAACAAAACATTTACTCGCTGCCATCCGCATCCCAATCGTCCGGCGCGTCCACCGGCGTTTCGCTTATTGCCCGGCGTCTCCGCCGGCATTCTTGCTTATTCTATGGCCGACCGTCCCGCCGCCGGCTTTCCCTTGGCCAGGTCGCATGCCCGCCACAAATACCAGCTCGCCACCGTGCGATACGGCGTCCACTTTTTGCCGCGCCGCAGCATCACCTCCGCCGCCGGCAAATCCGCAGCCTCAATCGCCCGCGACTTCGGCGCGCGCTGAAAGGTCAGCAGAAATCCCTTCCGCACGCCGTAATCGGTCACCGGCAGCACGTCCGGCCGCCCCATCCGGAAAATCAGCAGCATCTCCACCGTCCACGCCCCAATGCCGCGCACCGCCGTCAACCGCTTCACAATCTCCGCGTCCGTCATCCGCCGGATTGCCGCATGCGTCGGCACCGTCCCATCCAGCGTCTTCGCTGCCAGATCCCGCAGCGCCTTGATCTTGTTGCCGGAAACGCCCGCCGCCCGCAGCGGCTCGTCCGGCGTATCCAGCATCTGCCGGGGCGTCGGATCGCCGCCGAAATACTCCCGCACACGCCGGTGAATCGTGGCCGCGGCCTTGCCGTGCAGTTGCTGATAAAGGATCGACTCCAGCAGAGACTCAAAGGGTGAGGGCGACGCGTCCAGCCGCAGCGCGAACGGCCCCGCGCACTCCATCAGAACCGCCAGCTTCGCATCGCAGGCCTCTAAATGCGCCACCGCTTCGGCCGCGTCAAAGGGCAATTTCCGGCTCTTGCCATCATGCATCATAGGCGACCAGTGTACCGCGACGCCGCTATCTGCATCCGCGCCATTCCGCCCGTTAGTTCGTGACAGCGTCAGACATTTTCACGGGTTGTCCATCCCGCCTGCTGTGCCGCGAAATGCTCCGCTCCAGCCAGATCGCCAGCGCCGCTACTGCGATGCCTCCCACAATATCCACCACATAATGCCATTCCAGAAGCACCAGCGCCGGCAGCAGGCAAACCACATAGATCAACGTCACCTGCCCCGCAATCCACTTCCAACGCCGCATATACCAGATTTCGATAGGCGGCAGGGCGGCATGCATGCTTGGAAAGCTGATGAAGTAATCCGTGATGTTTACTGAAGCAACGCCGGCCAGATGATGCGCCCACAAAGCCTGCACCCTTGTCACCAGCGTTTCCTGCGCCCAGAACGACTGCAGCCACCTCGGATAGGTCGCCACATGGATCGCGCAGATGGCATATGGCCCTTTCGCCGGCACAAAATAGTAGAGAATCACCGAGATGAAATACGCAAGCAACGCTGCGCGTGCATAATCCTCGGCGCGCTCCTGGCTCCCCAGTAGTGCAAGCAGAATCAGGGCCGCGCCCGCGCAAGGAAATTGTGCGCCGTAGATCACTTCCTCCAGCTTGATATACCAGTGCGGCAGATGCGTCATCACCCAGTGCGCCGTCGTCGACACATTAATGTGGAAGATCTGCCAGTCCAGCCGCTGCAACGTCTGGTCATACATCTCCGGGTTGCGAATGCCCGCAATCGCGTGATTGAAGGCGAACACCAGGATTAAGCCCACGAAGAGATACATCCCGGGAATGAAGACTTTCAGAATCTCTGACTCGAAGGATCGGTTTCTCCTCGCCAGCAGTTCCGCCAGGCCCAGCCCATCCAGCGTCACCACAAGGCCCATCGTGGCTCCCAGCCAGTAAATCAGCCACGCGGCAAGAGCAGCGAAAACCAGGAACAGAATCTTCTTCTCCCGGAACCGGCGAATCGTGGGCAGAAACGTTTGCTCCGGAGGCAATCCCAGAACGCCATAAAGCATGGCCACGGCCACCGCCATTGCTGCCGTGCCGCCCCAATACGCCGAAGCAAATTCTCCAAAATCCACCCGCAGCGGAAGCCGCGCAATCCGGAACACCGGAACCAGCAACGCCGTCGCGACTCCCAGCAGTACATAGTCGAACGGAAGCAGAGGAATCCGCGCCTTCTTTCCACCCGGCGCGTGCGTATTGCCCGGAGAAGATTTGGCTTCTCCCTTGGTCTCCTCATCTGGGTTTTGCGCCGCAACTTCTGACAAGACCGGCCTCCGCTCCTCAAATCCTATGCCAAAGCAGAGATTTGCTTGCGCCCAAAACACCGTTGCACGTTGCAAGACAAGGCACCCCCACGCGAGGGACAAGCCCTGGTCCCCACTCAAACACACGCGCAATTCTTGCTATTGTGTGCGGCGGTCTCCAGCGGAATCCCGCTCGCGATTGTCGCAGCCCACGCACGCACGGACACGCCCTAGGCGCTCTCCGCGCCCTCCCGCAGCGCATGCTGAGAACCTTCCTCTGCCGTGTCGACATTCCCCGCCCGCCGCGCATACACCCACAGATAAAACACCGCCATCGCCAGCAGCACCAGTGAAGGCGCCCGCGTCAGCAGCACGATCCCCATCCGCCCGTTCCACGTTGCGGGGTTCAGCGGCAGTCCCCACGCCAGCGCGAACAGCGCGGCAACCGCAAGCGATCCTGTCAGCACCGCGCCCGCTGCCGTCAGGACTAGCGCAATCCGGCCGGTCCAATCTCCACGCGCCCAAAGCGCCGCACACGCCGGAATCGCCAGCAGGAGCAGCGTCGCGTCGTACGGCCGGTGATAGGTTGCCAGCAGGGTCAGCGGCGCCGCCGCTGCCAGCCCCAGCCACGCATCCTCCATCCTCTGCATGCGCTGGCGCGCCGTGGCCCAAACCCACACCAGCAGCATGCCGCCGCAAATCGCCAGCGCCGCCGGCTCGTAGACGCTCGCCTCATCGCGAAAAGCCGCCACCACGGACTGCAGATCGATCACTGGCCCGGTTATGCCAAGTTCCTTCGCCGTTACCGCGCCCGGATCGCTCGTGTGTCCCGGCGCGGAAATCGCCGCCACGTTCGCGCGCCACTCCTGCATCCACTGCGGAACTGCCTGATGCGTCCAAACGAGCGCAGCCACACCGATCAGCGCCGCCGCGCCCAGCGTCTCCACCGCCCGCCTGCGCATGCTTCCACCCGCCAGCAGGAAATAGAGCCACACCAGCCCCGCGTCATGGGGCTTTATCGCCAGGCTCACGGCCATGCACGCCACGCCCAGCGCCGCGTGGCGCTCCTTCACAAAATACCACGCACCCAGTACGCACAGGCTCACCGCGATTCCTGCCGAGTTTCCCCCTCCAAACAGCACTTCGCAGTTCAGCAGCATCAGGCACGCCAGCAGCAGTGCCATCCCCGGAGCCTCGCGCGCGCCTTCCTGCCACATCCGCACCACCGCCGTGGCCAAAAGCGCCGCCAGCAGCACGAACCACGCCATCCGCGCCACCCTCCAGGGCAGCAGAGCGAAAGGCGCAACCACGGGGAAAATTGTCGGTAAATAGAGGAACCATGTCACCGCCTCGGGTTTGTCCACTGCGCCCGCGTGGCCTGCGGCCGCCTCCACACGATACGTCTCCTTCAGCGCCCTCAGGTCATAGGGGTCGCGATGATCCATCATTGTGCGCGTGCCGTAGTACACCACCTGGAAATCCACCAGACCGCCCGGGATATCGCGCCACATCAGCACGCCCCACCAGAGCGAAATCCCTCCACACACCAGCAGCAGCAGCGCGCCCGTCAGCCGCCGTCCAGCCGTGCCCGTCCTTGTCCCGATTCCTGTCATTCGCACCGCCAGTATATGCAAACGCTGCCCTGCGCACGCAGCGCGGCGCTTCCATCCCAGCCGCGTCGTCCGCGCTTTTCCCGTGCAATGTCCGCAAATTTCTCCTGTAACCCATCGCTCCGCCGGTGGTAGCTTGGTTCGAGTACCCGCGGAGGTCATGTGATCACCCACCGTTCCCGCGCGGGCTTGCCCAGGCCCGTGCGCTGCTGTCTGCTCCTTGCCTTCTGTCTCGCCCTTGCCGGCCTCGCCCGTCCGCTCTCGGCCCAGTCGCCCGTTCCCGCCGCACCAACCTCCGCAGCCCCCGCCGCCGCGCCCGCCGGCTCATTCGACGCCTCCCACCTCCAGGCTCCCGCTCCGCTTGAGGCTCTCTGGCTCGTCCGCGCCGGAGACAACCCCGCCTGGGCCAGCCCCACCTTCGACGACTCCCAATGGGCGCGCACCGACCCCAGCACACCCCTGGCCGACGTCATTCACGGCCGCCCCAACGTCGTCTGGTACCGTCTTCACGTCAAGGTCGCGTCTTCACAGACCGGCCTCGCCATTGAGGAATGGAGTCTCGGGCCCGCCTTCGAGATATATCTCAACGGCCGCCTCTTTCAGCGCACCGGCAGCGTCAGCCCCTACTCGCCAAGCACGTACAACGCGCGCATCATCCGCTCCATTCCCGCCGCGGACATCGCTTCCGGCTCCGTCCTCATCGCTCTCCGCGTCCACGTCAGCGCCTCGGACTGGCACATCCCCTACGTCGCCCTCTATATCTCCCGCTCCCCCCTCGACCCCACGGTCAACCTCTCCATCGGCCAGTCCTCGGCCCTCCGCGACCGCGCATGGATCGAGGTCATCGGCCAGAACGCTCTTCACTGGATGAACATACTCGCCGGCTTCGGAATCGGCATCGTCGCCCTCGCCCTCTTCCTTTCCCAGCGCAGCCAGTGGGAGTACCTCTGGATCTTTGTCGTCTTCCTCGCGGACATGCTTTTCCAACCCGTCAATGTATATGAGTTTTTCCACACCGCCAGTCCGTGGTTGGACGTCGCCACGCGGCCCCTGGCCGTCATCACTGTTCTCGCGCAAATCCTCATGTACTTCGCCTTCATACGCAGGCGCATCGGCCTGCGCATGGGGCTTTTCATCGGCCTCAGCGGCCTCCTTTTCTGGGTCGCCACCAGCCTCACAGCCTTTCAGGCCTTCCCCACAGTGGCCGTGGTTTTGTGCATGTTTCCCCTCCTCTTTATCCTTTACGGCGTCGTCCCTTTTCTGCTCTTCCGTGAGTGGCGTCGCCACGGCAGCCGCGAGGCCGGCATTCTCCTCTTCCCGGCCATCTTGAACAGCCTCAGCACCTACATCCTGATCGTCGGCTATTTCGCCACGTTCATTCCCGCCCTTGGCGTTGCCGCCTCTCAAGTCAACATCGCCATGAGCAACCTCCACATCGGCTTCCTCGGCCTGCCGGTGGCCGAGGTCGGCTTCGCGCTCTCCATCCTCTCGCTCGCCATCATCATGGTCCTGCGCTCCACCCGCACCAGCCGCCAGCAGGCTCTCATGGAGTCGGAGATGGCCGCCGCCCGTGAAGTCCAGCAGATCATCCTCCCCGACCAAATCGAGCCCGTCCCCGGTTTCTCCATTGAATCCGTCTACCAGCCCGCGCAGCAGGTGGGCGGCGACTTCTTCCAGATCCTCCCTGACGGCCTGGGCGGCATGCTCATCGTCGTCGGCGACGTGGCCGGCAAAGGCCTCCCCGCAGCCATGCTCGTCTCCGTCCTCGTCGGCTCCATCCGCACCGTCGCCGCCTACACCCACGAGCCTTCGGTCGTCCTCGCCCAGCTCAATGAGCGCCTCGTCGGCCGCACCCAGGGCAGTTTCTCCACCGCGCTCGCCGCGCACATTGCCCCGGACGGCGTCCTCACCCTGGCCAACGCCGGACACCTCTCGCCCTATCTCGACGGCGGCGAGCTCGACCTCCCCGGCGCGCTGCCCCTCGGCGTGAAAAGCGGCAACCAATACCAGTCCGTCACCTTGCGCATCGAGCCCGGCAGCCGCATCACCTTTTACTCCGACGGCGTGGTCGAGGCCCAGAACCTCAGCGGCGAGCTCTTCGGCTTCGACCGCGGCCAGGCCCTCTCCACACGCCCCGCCGCCGAAATCGCCGAAACCGCGCGACTCTTCGGCCAGTCTGACGACATCACCGTCGTCGCCATCGCCCGCGCCGCACTCGCCCAGGTGGCTCGTGCGTAAGCGCCTTTGCGGCATCCTGTATTTGGCGCTGTTTCTGATCAGCGCCGGCGGACCTGCCCGCGCGCAGATGCCTGCCCGTTCCCCCGCGAACCCTGCAATGTCCTTTGTCGCGGAAAACTTCGGCAATGGCTATGCCACGATCGATGGGCCTTGGGCTTTTCATCCCGGCGACAACCCCGCTTGGGCCTCGCCCTCCTTTGACGATTCTTCCTGGCCCCGCATCATGACCGGCAAGACCTGGGAGGAGCAGGGCTTCCGCAATCTCACCGGCTTCGCCTGGTACCGGCGGCGCATTGTGCTCACGCCCACGCCGGAAGCAAAACTGGACTGGCAGCTCGGTCTTGTGTTGCCCGCCATCGAGGACGCCGCCGAGGTCTACTGGAACGGCCGCCTGGTCGGCAGCTACGGCAAATTGCCACCAGATCCCGTCTGGTACGACCAGGCTGGCTCCGGGATCACCGAAATCAGCCCGTACTTCCCTGGATTCGTTCCGCTCGGCCGGCCCCAATCAGGCGAGATCGCCATCCGCATTTGGAAAGCGCCGTATGTCTACTACAGCTTTGCAGACGAAGGCGGCCTGACCGGCGTGCCACTGCTCGGCAGCGCCCGGGCTCTCGCCGACCGCGGCAAGGTCATCTGGTACGAGTGGCTCCGCGCCAACCTGTGGCAGCTCGGCATCGCGCTCCTCTCCGGCCTGGTCAGTCTCCTCGCGCTGCTCGCCTGGCTTCGCAACCGCAGCCAGCGAATGCTGCTCTGGCTCGCGGTCTACTGCCTCCATCCGCTCGCTCTGCTGCCTGTCGTCGGCATCCCGGGCCTGATCAGCTTCCGATGGGGATATGGCCTGGTCGCGCCCATCATCTGCATTGAGGACATCTCCCTCTGGTTTCTGCTGCTTTACCTGCTCGGCCTGCGCGACAATCCACGCCTCGTCCGCTGGACCGTGTGGATGGCCGCCATTGCTGTCTGCGGCAACTTCAGCGACGGCGCTCTCCAGCTCTTCCCGTGGACCACCTGGCCCGATCACCTTTTCCTCACTTTGGACGTTGGCATCACCATTCCTGCACTCGTTGTCGAAGCATGGGGCGTGATCCTTGTCCTCTTCGCCTTTCGCCGCCGTCTGGACGCTGCGCGTTGGTTCCTGGCCATCGTCGCCATGCTCGCCGATTTTTTTCAGGCACTTGGCAACTGGTTCAGCCTCGGCGTGCGCTGGACCCATTGGAATTTCTGGCTGCCATTCCAACGCCCACTGTTTTCGATCCTGGGGAATCAAATCGACGGCCAGTCGATCCTTAATACGCTCCTGCTCGTCGCCATTGTTTATGCCGTCTGGCGCCACCAGGCCGAACAAACGCTCCGCCAGAACCAGCTCAACGAGGAGTTCCACAATGCGCAGGAGCTCCAGCGGCTTCTCGTCCCGGAGAGCATACCCGTGCTCCCCGGCTACTCAGTGTCCAGCGTTTACAAGCCGGCCATGGAAGTCGGAGGCGATTTCTTCCAGGTCATACCCTGCGTCGGGCGGGCAAACGCGGCCCTGCTGGTCATCGGCGACGTCAGTGGCAAGGGCCTGAAGGCCGCAATGACCGTGTCACTCATCGTGGGTGCTCTGCGCGACGA
>DATLRP010000014.1:0-69315 GCA_035534635.1 Occallatibacter sp. | reverse complement strand
CGATCGATACGTGTTCTTCGGGTTGTGCTTGGTCAGCACCTTGGTGATCGCCGCCGTCAACGTCGTCTTCCCGTGATCGATGTGTCCGATCGTTCCCACGTTCACGTGCGGCTTCGTACGATCAAATTTTTCCTTCGCCATAAAAGCCCCAAATCCCTTTCGGTAGCTCGTACTGCCTGTTTCATCCCGGGGCGCCGGCTTTCCGGCTCCAGCCCCACAAAACCCTCTCGCGCTTACTTGCCCTGCGCACGGCCGATAATCTCATCGGCAATCATGCGCGGCGCCTCTTCATAGCGCGCAAACTGCATCGAATACGAGGCCCGGCCCTGCGTCGACGAACGAATGTCGTTCACATAGCCGAACATTTCCTTCAGCGGCACAATCGCCTTGATCACCTGCGACCCGGCCGCGTGCTCCATGCCTTCAATCCGCCCGCGGCGCGAGTTGATATCGCCGATGATCGTGCCCATGAACTCCTCGGGCACCGTCACTTCCACGGCCATCACCGGCTCCAGCAGCACCGGCGAAGCCTTCCTCGCCGCTTCCTTGAACGCAATCGATCCGGCGAACTTGAAGGCCATCTCATTCGAGTCCACTTCGTGGTAGCTGCCGTCGAACAGGGTCACCTTCACATCCACAAGCGGGTAGCCGGCCAGAATGCCCAGCTCCATCGCGCCCTGGATGCCCTGGTCGATCGGCTTGATGTACTCCTTCGGCACCGCGCCGCCCTTGATGCCGTTCACGAACTCGTAGCCCGCGCCCGCCACATTCGGCTCAACGCGCAGCTTGCAATGTCCGTAGTTGCCCGAGCCGCCGGTCTGCCGGATGTATTTGCCCTCGGCCTCGGCCGTCTTGCGAATCGTCTCGCGGAAGGCCACCTTGGGCTCGCCCACGTTGGCTTCCACCTTGTGCTCCCGCTTCATGCGGTCCACAAGAATTTCCAGATGCAGCTCGCCCATTCCGCTGATGATCGTCTGCCCCGAATCCTCGTCGGTCCGCACCTTGAAGGTCGGGTCCTCGTCGGCCAGCCGCGCCAGCGCGATACCCATCTTCTCCTGGTCGACCTTGGTCTTCGGCTCAATCGCCACCGAGATCACCGGCTCGGGAAAGGTGATCGCGCCCAGCGCAATCGGGTGCTGCGGCGAGCACAGCGTGTCGCCCGTCTTCAGATCCTTCAGCCCCACACTCGCGCAGATGTCGCCGGCCCATATCTCAGTCACATCCTCGCGCTTGTTGGCGTGCATCTTCACCAGCCGCCCCACGCGCTCAGTCTTGCCGGTGCGCGGATTCAGCACCATGTCGCCGGTCTTCAGCGAGCCCGAATACACGCGCACGAACGAGAGCTTGCCGAATTGATCGTTGATCAGCTTGAACGACAGCGCGGAAAGTGGCTCATTGTCGTCCGCCTTGCGAATCACCGTCTCGGTATGGTGCGACGGGTCGATGCCCTCCACCGGCGGCTTGTCCAGGGGGCTGGGCAGGTAGTCCACCACCGCGTCCAGCAGCGTCTGCACGCCCTTGTTCTTGAAGGCGCTGCCGCAGATTACCGGAAAAACCTTCAGGTCGATCGTCGCCTGCCGGATGCCCTTCTTCAGCTCTTCGATGGTCGGCGTTTCGCCTTCCAGAAACTTCTCCAGCAGCACGTCGTCGGTCTCGGCAATAATCTCGATCAGCTGCATCCGGAAGGCCTCGGCCTTCTTCAGCAAATCGGCCGGCACCTCCTCGATCGAGAACTCGGCGCCCATCGTCTCGTCGTGCCACACCATGGCCTTCATCTCGACCAGGTCGACCACGCCCCTGAAGTTGGCCTCGGCTCCGATCGGAATCTGCAGCGCCACCGGCCGCGCGCCCAGCCGCTTGCGGATGGACTCCAGCACGTACTCGAAGTCCGCGCCGTTCTTGTCCATCTTATTCACAAAGCAGATGCGCGGAACCTTGTATTTATCGCCTTGCCGCCACACCGTCTCGGTCTGCGGCTGCACGCCGGAAACCGAGTCAAACACCGCCACCGCACCGTCCAGCACCCGCAGCGACCGCTCCACCTCGGCCGTAAAGTCCACGTGCCCCGGCGTATCGATAATGTTGATCCGAACGTCACGCCAGCTGCAGGTCGTCGCCGCCGAGGTAATCGTGATCCCCCGCTCCTGCTCCTGCTCCATGTAGTCCATCGTCGCCGTGCCTTCGTGCACTTCGCCGATGCGGTGCGTGATGCCCGTATAGAACAGGATGCGCTCGGTCGCCGTCGTCTTTCCGGCGTCGATGTGCGCCATGATTCCGATGTTCCGGCAACGGTTCAGAGGTACGGTGCGAGCCACGATTCATCTTCCTTGCGGGCCGCCCGGCCCGCGGTTGGTCTTAGCTGCTAGCCTCTAGCTGCTAGCCTCTAGCTCTTTGGTATGTATTCGGAACCGCCCCCGGCGGGCCCGACCCTTAATCTCTCGCCGGCAGCTAAAAGCTAGTAGCTAGCGGCTAGGGGCTACATTTCCTACCAGCGGTAGTGGGCAAAGGCCTTGTTGGCCTCGGCCATGCGGTGCACGTCTTCCTTCTTCTTCATGGCGGCGCCGCGTCCGTTGGCCGCGTCCAGCAGCTCGTTGCTCAGCTTGTCCACCATGCCCTTTTCGCCGCGGCTGCGCCCATAGGTAATCAGCCAGCGAATCGCCAGCGACGTCCGCCGGTCGGTATTCACCTCGATCGGCACCTGGTAGTTCGCGCCGCCCACGCGCCGCGTCTTCACCTCAAGCAGCGGCTTGCAGTTCTCCACCGCCTTCTTGAACAGCTTGATGGCCTCTTCGCCGCCGCCTTTGGACTCGAGATTCTGCATCGCCTGGTAAAAGATGCCCTGGGCCGTCGACTTCTTGCCGCCCCACATCATCGAGTTCACAAACTTGGTCACCAGCGTCGACCCGTAGACCGGGTCCGGCGCAACTTCCCGCTTCGCAATGTGCCCTTTTCTCGGCATAAACCCTCAAATTCAGCCGCTAGCCTCTAGCTGCTAGCCTCTAGTTCATCGTGTTCGCATCTTCCTCTGCGCCGTCCTAGCTGGAAGCCAGGAGCTAGCAGCTGGAAGCTGCTGCTACTTCTTGCCCGGCGCCGCGCCGCCCTTGGCGCGCTTGGCGCCATACTTTGACCGGCTCTGCTTGCGGTTGGCCACGCCCACTGAGTCCAGCGTGCCCCGCACCACGTGGTACCGCACCCCCGGCAGGTCCTTCACGCGGCCTCCGCGAATCAGCACAATTGAGTGCTCCTGCAGGTTGTGCCCGATCCCGGGAATATAGGTCGTCACTTCAATGCCATTGGTCAGGCGCACGCGAGCCACCTTGCGCAGCGCCGAGTTCGGCTTCTTCGGGGTCTGCGTATACACGCGCGTGCACACGCCGCGCCGCTGCGGAGAACCCTGCAGCGCCGGCGACGCCGTCTTGTACCGCGGGGCCGTGCGCCCCTTGCGAACCAGCTGATTAAACGTAGGCAATCTGAAACTCCTTACCTCAAAACCCAAAAATCCGAAACCCGAAATCCGAACCCCTGAAATCCCTCGGAACCCGAACTCCGTTCCGCTTCAGCCTCCGCGCGCAGGGCTTTCGGGCCTCTCCGGCCGCAGCTCCGGCTCTTTCAGCCGGCGCGCACGCGCACAGAAGCCCCAAAGTTGCTGCTTCGCGTCTGCCTTCGTTCCACTTCCAGACGAGAACCAGGACGGTGGCCGGTCGCTTGCCCCGACTTCCCCGGGCAAGGCCCACTCCGTTTCGCCGGTTCCGGCTCGCATAGCCCTCCAAGGCGGAGAACGCGCGAGCTCCGATGCGATATGCCCCAGCCCCTCGCAAGAAAGGAGCAAATTCAGGGTCTGAAGGCCAGCCTCACTTCTCCCGGCCCACAGGCTGGTCCGGCGCTCTTAACTGCCGGGCCGCCCTTACGCTTCCCACCGTTGGACACACGTAGGGAGGCGTTCTTGCGGAACCCTTTTACTGTAGCAAGAAAGTGGGTCAAGGTCAACGAGTTCGGCTGAAAGGAATTGAGCTTCCGCGGCGATTTGCTCTGGGGCGGCCCATCCCATCTCAGACCCGATCCGGCCTCAATCCGGTTTAGTCCCCTTTTGAAGCCCGATCCGGCATCTCCAAGCTCAGCCGCCCCATCAGCAGCCGCATGAATCCCGCCTCGTCCGACTTCAGGCACACCTCCACATTCGGCCGGCCCTTCTCCGGAATCGTCTGCCCCCGGTCGTCCACCCGGATCCGCATCAGCCGTGCCGGGCAAAGCTCCGGATGCATCGCGTAGGTCACGGCCACAGGGTCAAATAACGTCGGCGTCGGCGAGTGCGTCGCCGTTCCCTCCACCCACTCCCGGGTTAGCTCCGCCAGTTGCCGCCCCAGCGCCCCGCCGTTGGTAAAAATCCGCTCCCGCTCCACCTCCCGCAGGTGTATCTGCGTCGAATCGAGCGGCATCATATATACCCTCACGCCCGAGGCCAACAGCGCCCGCATCCCCGCCGGGTCCCGGTCGATATTCCATTCCGGCTCGGCCGGCCTCCGCTCCCCATTCGGCCCGTCGTATCCCCGGTAAATGCTCCCCCCCATCATCACCACCCGCTTCAACTTCCTGAAGGTCGCCGGGTCCTTCTCGATGGCCGCCTGCACCGTGAACAGAGGCCCAATCGCAATCAGCGTCACCTGGCCCGGATGCCGCCGGATCGTTTCCAGCATCCGCTCCACCCCGTCCCCGCGCGGCTTTCCGGCCCACCCCTTGGCATAGGCCGCTTGCGTCATCACATTATCCGTTTTCGTCTCCGGACCCGCGGCCACCGGAATCCCGCCGCGTCCAACCGCCGTCAAATACCGCTCCAGCAGCCGCGCCCGCAGTTCCGTATTGCCAAACGTCGTCGTAATCCCCAGAATCTTCAGCTCCGGGCTCCGCAGCGCCAGCGCCAGCGCGAACGCATCATCAATATCGTCGCCAATATCCGTATCGATCACCACAAGCTGCGGCTTTACCCCCGTCTCGGCCTTCGCCGGTTCCGCCGCGTGCTTCGCCACCCGCTTCGCGTGCTGCCCCGCCGCCTGCCCCGCAGCCGCCAGCCCCGGCATCAGCACCGCCAACGCCACCCATCCCGCCACGCCCCTCCAACCCATCCGCATCTTCATGCCCATCACTCTAATCCCCATCGCTAATCTCCATCCCCACCTTTGTCCCACGCAACCCCGGCGTGCCATACTCCGTCTGCCTTTCCCGCGCGCCGCATGCCGCCCCTCTACCGAAAAATCGCCCTTCGCCTCGTGCCCTTTCTCATGGCGCTTTACCTCGTCGCCTTCCTTGACCGCGTCAATATCTCCTTCGCCGCGCTCACCATGAATCGCGACCTTGGCATCGGCCCCTCGCTCTTTGGCCTCACCGCCGGCGTCTTCTTCTTCGGCTACTTCCTCTTTGAGCTGCCCAGCAACCTCGCCCTGCTCCGCTTCGGCGCGCGCCGCTGGATCATGCTCCTCATGCTCGCCTGGGGACTGGTTTCGGTCGCCACCGCCTTCGTCCGCGGTCCCGCCGCCTACATCGCCCTGCGCTTCCTCCTCGGCTCGGCGGAAGCCGGCTTCTACCCCGGCGTCATCCTTTACCTCACCTTCTGGCTGCCGCCCTCGGTCCGCTCCCGCGTCATGGCCGCATTCGTCACCGCCATTCCGCTCTCGGCCCTCATCGGCTCGCCCATCTCCGCGCAGATTCTCCTTCTCCACCACGCGCTCGGCCTCGAAGGCTGGCAGTGGCTCTTTCTGCTGGAAGGCTCTCCTGCCCTCGTCCTCGGCCTGCTCACCTGGTTCGTCCTCCCCAACGGTCCTGAAGAGGTCCGCTGGCTCACTCCCGACGAAAAACGCACCCTCGCCCAGGACCTCGATCAGGACCTCGCCGAGGCCGAGCCAGCGCACCCCGGGCAAAAGCATCACTTCCTCGACCTCTTCACCGCCGAGCCCCAGGTCTACGGCTGGTCTTTCGCCTACTTCTGCATGGCGATTGGCCTCTACGGCCTCGGCTTCTGGATTCCCACCGTGCTCCGCTCCCACGGCCTCAGCCTCCGCACTCTCGGCTGGGCCGCCGCCCTGCCTTATCTGGCCGCCATCCTCGGCATGATCGCCCTCAGCGCCAGCTCCGACCATTTCCGCGAGCGCCGCTGGCACCTCACCGCGGCTTACGTCACCGCCGCCGCCGGTTTTCTGCTCGCCGGCCTCGCGCCCAACGCGCCCATTGCCATCCTCGGCTTCTCGCTCGCCGCCACCGGGGTCCTGGCCTCCATGCCCATCTTCTGGAGCGCCTCCACTCTCGCGCTCGCCGGCCCGCTCGTCGCCGCCTACATCGCCGTCATCAACTCCCTGGGCAATCTCGGCGGCTTCTTCGGTCCCGTCCTCATGGGCTGGCTCCGCCGCACCACCCATTCCTACTTCGCCGGTCTGGCCACCCTCGGCCTCTGCCTCGCCGTCGGAGCCGTCGCCGCCGCGCGTCTCGCACGCAATCCCGCCAGCACGCCGGCCCGCTCAGACTCCCACTCCGCCTGACCACCCCGGAAAATGCCCCTCACCGCATCTGCGCCACGCCGCTCTCCGACTCCTCGGGCGCAGTCGCCACCGCCACCAGCGAGTCCGCGCACCCGTAATACAAAAACCATTTCTTGTGGAACCGCACCAGCCCCTCGGCAAACGTGGTTCCCGCCGCATACTGCCCCGTCTTCTCATACGGCAGTTCCGGCTTCAGCACCGGCTCGTCGGTCTCGGCCAGCAGCAGCGCCGGGTTGTTCGCGTCAAACAGCGCCTCGCCCGCCGCATACGCCCCCGGCCCCAGCTTCGGATCGCCGCCACCCTCTTCGTCTCCGGCCGCATTCTTCCCGTTCCCATTCTTTCCGTTGTAGACCACCACAATCCCCGCCGTCGTCAGCACCGGCGGCGGACCCGTCTCAGGAAACGTGCTGTCAAAATGCCCCGGCCGCGGCTTCACCAGCTCCACCGGGTTCCCCTGCGCGTCCTCCACCGGAATCCAGTGAATCAAATCGCCTGACGTCGCCAGATGAATCGCACCCTCGCCCCAGTACATCCAGTACTGCCCGTGAATCTTCGCCGCCACCAGCCTTCCCTTGTGCACCTCCGTCACAATTCCCGCCGACTTGTACTTCAAATGCGCGTATTTGCCGCCCCACGCCGTCAAAAACGCCGGCCCGTGCTTCACCCAGTGCTCCAAGTCGCGCGACGTCGCAATCCCCACCGAGTACGTCTTCCGGTTCCACTGCGTATACGTCATCACGTACTCGCCGTCCGGTCCCTCCACAATCCGCGGGTCCTCCACGCCGCCCGGCCACTCCCGCGCCTTCTGCCCATCTTCTGCCGGATAGAACACCGGCTCCGGCATCTGCTTGAAGTGAATCCCGTCCTTGCTCACTGCCATCCCCAGCCGCGACGTGTGCCCGCCAATCTCCATTGTCCCCGTGTTGTCCTCGGCCCGGTAGAGCACAACCACCTTCCCCTCGCGCACCACAGCCGCCGGGTTGAACGTGTGCAGCGCCTCCCACGCAATCGGCTTTTTCAGGATCGGGTCCTCAAACGTTGCATCCGTCTGCGGCCTCACCACCGGATTCCCCACCGCCGGACGCGTAAACGGCCCGATCACCCATGGCTCCGTCTTCATGGGATCGTGGCTGGTCTGCACGCGGCCGCTCTGCGCGTGCACCATCGCCGCGCACAGAAGCGCCGCCGTCCACATCCTTCTCTTGTTCATTGGATATCTTCCCCGGCAGATTCCTCGCAGGCCCCGCGCGCGCCTGCCGCATCCATTTTATAAGTCCGCGTCATCTTATAGGCCCGCGTCATCTGAATAGGCCCGGGTCCGCGATCTTAATTAGCCCTTGTCCGCGCCGGTCGTCTGCGCTTCCACGCAATAGAAGCTCAGCGCCGCATCGCCCTGCTTCAGCACCCGCGTCCGCCGCAGCCTTCCATACCGCACTTCCAACTCCTGCTTCTTTCTGTGCTCGGCCACCACCACCCCATCCCGCGCCAGCAAACCGCCATGCTCGCCCTCCGCCGCGCCCAGCAATCCCAGCGCCAGCGCGTACTCGTCTTCAGCCTCATACGGCGGATCCAGAAACACCACATCAAACTCCCCAGCCTTCGTCCGCCCGCGCTTGAGCCACGCCGCCACGCCGCTCGCATGTGTCCTGCATTCGGCCGCCAACCCCAGCTTTGCTACATTGCCGCGCAGCACATTCAATGCCGCCTCGTCACGCTCCACCATCACCGCCTCGCGTGCCCCGCGGCTCAACGCCTCCAGCCCCACCGCACCTGAGCCCGCATACAAATCAAGAAAGCGCGCACCCTCCATCCGCGGCGTCAGCACGTTGAACAGCGTCTCCCGCAGCCGGTCGCTCGTCGGCCGCGTCCGCCTCCCCACCGGCGCGTCCAGCACCCGGCTCCGGAACCTTCCCGCAATCACCCGCATCGCGATTCAGCATAAATGAAACACTCCTTCGCACCCTGACCTTTTACAATTCCTCTATGCGTGGCTGGTCCATTCCGTTTGGCCGCTGGTTCGGCGTGGAAATCCGCGTCCACACCTTCTTCCTTCTGCTCGCCTTCGGCTGCCTCGGCCTCTCCGCCGCCCATGGCATCGCCCGCGGCCTCGCGCTTTTCCTCGTGCTCGTCGCCGCCGTTGTCGTGCGGGACACCGCGCGTCTGCTCGTCGCCGCATGGCTCGGCCTTCGCCTGCGTGCCGTCCTTCTGCTCCCCATCGGCGGCCTCTTTGCCTACGCCACCCCGGAAAGCCATGAAACCGCCACCCGCGGCTTGGGCCAGTTCGCGCTCGCCCTCGCCGGGCCCCTCGCCAACCTCGCCACCGCCGCCACTCTCGGCATCACTTTCCTCGGCGCCGGCGGAGACATCCAGCTCTTCACCCACCCATGGATCTCCGCGGCCTATCTGCTCCGCGCCACGGTCTGGATGCAGGCCGGACTTGGCCTGCTCCATCTCCTGCCCGCCTATCCGCTCGACGCGGGCCGCGTCCTCCGCAGCACCTTCGCACGCACCTACGGTGTCGCACCCGCCGGCCGCGCCGCCGCCGGCATCGGCCAGCTCCTCGCCCTCGGCGCAATGGTCGGCGGATGGCTCCTCCACAGTCCCTGGCTCATGATCGCCGGCTTCTTCATCGTCATCGGCGGACAAATCGAAGACCAGGGCGTCTTCTTCCAGTCCGTCGTCGACACCGTCCACATGCACGAAGTCATGCTCACGGACTTCGCCACCCTCTCCCCGTCGGACACTCTCGCCGACGCCCTCTACCGCTGCGTCCACTCCCTGCAGGAGGACTTCCCCGTCGTCCGCGGACCTCAGCTCGTCGGCATTGTCAGCCGCCAGCGCATCGTGGACGCCCTCCGCAACGACGGCAACGGCTACATCCAATCCATCATGTCCCGCGCATTCCAGGTCGCGCGCCCTGAGGACACCCTCGGCACCACCATCCGCCGCCTCACCGCCGGCCGCGGCCTCTCCCTCATCCCTGTCACTGAGAGCGGCCGCGTCGTCGGCATCGTCAGCGTCCAGCACCTCATGTCCTCCATGACCCTCCTCAGCGAGCAGCGCCGCCTCGATCACCAGGACTCCGACGAGTAGCCGCATGTCCGGCGACGAATCCACGCAACCCCTCGCGCCCGGCCTCTATCTCGTCGCCACGCCCATCGGCAACCTCGGCGACATCACCCTCCGCGCACTCGACGTCCTCCGCCGCGCGGACCGCATCGCCTGCGAGGACACCCGCCAGACCCGGAAGCTCCTCAACCACTTCTCCATCGCCACGCCCACCGTCAGTTGCCACCAGCACAATGAGCTCTCTCGATCGCCTGAACTGCTCGAGGACATCAAAGCCGGGAAGGCCATCGCCCTCGTCTCGGACGCGGGCACCCCGGGCATCAGCGACCCCGGCTCCTGGCTCGTCACCGCCGCCATCGACGCTCAAATCCCCGTCATCCCCATCCCCGGCGCCAACGCCGCCCTCAGCGCCCTCACCGCCTCCGGCCTTTCCACCGCCGATTTCCGCTTCCTCGGCTTCCTTCCGGAAAAATCCGGCGCGCGCCGCACCCGCCTCGAAGACCTCGCCGCCAGCTTCGCCGCCCAGCCACGCACCCAGCCGCAAACCCTCATCTTTTACGAGGCCCCCCACCGCATCGTCGCCACGCTGTCAGATATTGAAGCGATCTTCGGAAATCTGCCCCACGCAGTGGCCGCGCGCGAGCTCACCAAGCTCCACGAAGAATTCCTCCGCGGCACCGTCGCAGAAATCCGCAGCGCCCTCGCCCAGCGCGAGCGCATCCGCGGCGAGTTCACCCTCCTCCTCGCACTCCCTGCCTCCAAATCTTCCTTGGGTGCCCCAGGTCCAGCTTTCGAGCGGCAGCGAGAAATGGGGACCTGGGAAGGAACAACTCCGGATTTCCCCGGTCTCGCATCTGAGACCGGGGAAACGTTGAATGCTTCTGGAACAGAGCAAGGTTCCCCCGCACCGCGCGAAAAAATCTCCGCCCGCCTCGCCCGCCTGCAAGCCGAACTCGGCCTCGACGAGAAAGAAGCCCTCAAACGCCTCGCCCGCGAATCCGGCCAATCCAAGAGCGCTCTCTATCGCGAACTCCAGCGCGAACGCGCCCGCCTCAAGTAAGCGCCGCGCTCAATCTTCAGCTCCACGCAGCCAGCACCCGCTCAATCGCCGCCTCCGCGTCCGCGGCCACCTCCAGCAGCGCCCGGTTTTGCGCCCGCAAAAAACCCGTCTCCACCGCCGTATCCAGAAACCGGAGCAGCCCGTCCCAGTAGCCCGCCGTATTCACCAGCACGCACGGCTTGGCGTGCAGCCGCAGCTGCGCCCACGTCACAATCTCCATCAGCTCGTCCAGCGTGCCGTAGCCGCCCGGCAGAATCACGAACGCGTCGGCCAGTTTCACCATTCGCGCCTTGCGCGCGTGCATCGTCGGCACCGTCTCCAGCCGCGTCAATCCTGCGTGCGCCACCTCGCTGCCCGCCAGAATCTCCGGCAGCACGCCGATCACCTCCGCGCCGCCTTTGAGCGCCGCATCGGCCACCGCGCCCATCAGCCCCACGCGCGCCCCGCCGTACACCAGGCCCAGCCCCGCCCGTGCAATCGCCGCGCCCAGCGCCCGCGCCTCCGTCAGAAACACCGCATCCTTCCCGCTCGACGACCCGCAATACACCGCCACGCGCCGCACCGTCTTCTCCGCATCGCTCATCACGCACCCAGCATAGCGCGCACCCCTCGCGCGCCACTCCATTCACGCGCGTAAACTGGAGTCAGGACTCTTCCCTCTCGGACCCGCCCGTGCAGCCGCTTCTTCAAAATCTCAACCCCGAACAGCGCGCCGCCGTGGAGTCCACCGAGGGGCCGCTGCTCATCCTTGCCGGCGCGGGCTCCGGCAAAACCCGCGTCATCACCAGCCGCATCGCCTGGCTCATTCAGGAAAAAGGCGTCGCGCCGGACTCCATCCTCGCCGTCACCTTCACCAACAAGGCCTCGGCGGAAATGGCCGCGCGCGTCGAGCGCCTCCTCGACCACTCTTCGCTGGCCAAACCTCTCATCTCCACCTTCCACTCCCTCTGCGTGCGCATCCTCCGGCGAGACATCGAGGCTCTGCAAACCGGGGTCCCCCCGGATGGGTCTTCGTCCGCGGGCCGGAGGGGCCTCACACGCGACTTCGCCATCTTCGACGCGAACGACCAGCAGTCGCTCGTCAAGCAGATCATGCGCCGCATGGGCCTTGACACCAAACAACTCACCCCGCGCATCGTCCTGGGACGCATCTCCTGGGCCAAAAACCACATGATCGATCCGCAGGAATCCTTCCTTGACTCCAAGGATCCCAACGGCGAGCGCATTGCGCACATTTACAAGTCCTATCGCGACGAGCTGCGCAAAAACAACGCCCTCGACTTCGACGATCTGCTGCTTGAAGCCGCGCACCTCCTCAAAGTCTCCGCCGAGGTCCGCCAGCGCTATCAGCGCCGCTATCGCTACCTGCTCGTTGACGAGTACCAGGACACCAACCGTCCGCAGTATGAGTTGATGAAGCTCCTCGCCGGCGAGCACAAAAACGTCTGCGCCGTGGGCGACGAGGACCAGAGCATTTATTCCTGGCGCGGCGCCGACATTCGCAACATTCTCGAGTTCGAGCAGGACTTTCCCAACGCCCACATCATCCGCCTCGAGCAGAACTACCGCTCCACGCAAGTCATCCTCGAGGCCGCCGGCGCGGTAGTGGCCAACAACCTGCGCCGCAAGGGCAAAAAACTCTGGACCGACCGCCAGGGCGGCTCACTCATCGGCTACTACGAAGCGCCCGACGGCGAAAATGAGGCCCTCTTCATCGCCGACCGCATACAAGCTTTCCTCCGCCAAATGGACTCGTCCGAAACACAAGACCGCGAAGCGGCGCACTGCGCAGTCCTCTATCGCACCAACTCGCAGTCGCGACTGGTAGAGGAAGCTCTGCGCCGCTACAACATCTCCTACACCATGGTCGGCGGCTTCAGCTTTTACGAGCGAGCGGAGATCAAGGACCTGCTCTGCTATCTGCGCCTCGTCCGCAACCCGCATGACTCCATGGCCCTGCAGCGCGTCATCAACACGCCCACCCGTGGCATCGGCAAAACCACGCTCGAAACCCTGGAGAGGCTCGCGCTCGAAACCGGTTCCTCCACGTGGGATGCCATCGCCGCCGCCGTCAAGAACCGCCTCATCCCCACCCGCGCGCTCATGGCTCTGGACTCCTTCCGCCAGCTCATCCTCGACGCGCAGGCCATGTTGGACCCCGACTTTGCCGGCAAGCTCTCGGCCAGCGTGGCCGCCGCGGAAGCCGGCGACGACGACACGGATTTTTCCTTCGGCTCAGCCGGCGAGTCTGCCGGCGCAGAAGCAACGGCCCAGGATTCCGACTTCCCCTTCGGCAGCGGCGAGAACCAGATTCCGCTGCTCGATGCGACCCACTTCTCGCCGTTTTCCGAAACGCCCAAGCGCCCTTTCCTCAAAATGCCGAAGCAGGCGCAGAAACCTTCCGGCGAAGAAGCGCAGCCCAATCGGCCGGACAACGACACTCTGCCCGCCGCCGATCCCGCTCCGGCCGAAGTGGAAGGCCGCGGAAGCCGCTTCAGAGCCCCCGGCGACGCCGCCACGCTCCCCGAGCTCATCCGTTTCCTCATCGACCGCACCGGCTACATCAAGGCTCTCGAAGCCGAAGCCTCCCCCGAAGCCTTCAGCCGCATTGAGAACCTGAAGGAGCTGGCCAACGCCGCGCACGACGCCGAAGCCCGCGGTGAAACCCTCGCCGAGTTCCTTGACCACGCCGCTCTCGCCAGCGACACTGACCAGTTCGACCCTGACGCCCGCGTCACCCTCATGACGCTGCACGCCGCCAAGGGCCTCGAGTTTCCGCTCGTCTTCCTCGCCGGCCTTGAAGAGGGCCTCTTTCCGCACTCGCGCACTCTCAACAACCCCGATGAGCTCGAAGAGGAGCGCCGCCTCTGTTACGTGGGCATGACCCGCGCCATGAACACCCTCATCCTCACCCGCGCTCACTATCGCCGCCGCTACGGCAATGACGCGCCGGAGCAGAGCATCCCCTCGCGCTTCCTTGAGGAAGTCCCCAGCCAGCTCATTGAGAACCTTTCGGGTCGCGGTCCGGGGTCCCCACGCACAGGTCTTCGTCCCTGGGGTGAGGGTTCGCCCGCCTGGTCCACGCCGGCATACCCCTCGGCCGCCGCCCGCGCCGGCCGCTACGGCGGATCCCAGCGCAACCAGAGCGGCGACTTCGGCGGCGAAATACAGGAGCGCCACTACAACTATGAGGACGAAAGCCAGGAGATTCCACGCTCGCCGGCCGCTCAGGGCTCTTCGCGCGCCCGCTCCGGCTCCTCGGCCCGCTCCGGCAAGCCTTTCGTCGCCTCGTGGATGAAACCGCCTCCGTCCACTTCCGCTACGGAATCCGAAGTTGGCGGCGACCCGCCCGCCGCGCCGCAAGCGCCCTCCATCGACAACCCCTCTATCGACAACCCCTCCATCGACAACATCGCCCGCTTCTTCGGCGGCAAACCCGGCGCGCTCCCGGCAGGCCGGGGCTTCCATCCAAAACCAGTACAGCCCGAAGGGCCCACCGGCGCCACCAATCTCCGCAAAGGCCAGCGCGTCCGCCACGCCAAATACGGCGAGGGCACGGTGCTCTACCGCGAGGGCGACGGCGACAACGCCAAGGTCACCGTCCTGTTCACCCGCCACGGCATGAAGAAGCTGATGGAGAAGTTCGCCAACCTGCTGAAGGCCTGAGCCGGCCGCCTCCCGAGCCTCGCCAACAGCGCCCCCGCCTCCCCGCCCGGCTGCGAATTGCTCCAAAAGGTACAAAATCCACCCAAATCCGTGCTACACTCAGTCCAGATCGTAGAATTCGATACGAAGTCCTTGCCTGTTCCGAGTTACCGCTCTACACGCAAACACTTCCACATTGCGTTCGCGGTAAATCAAACACTATCAAGGAGCAACATCATGGAAACAGGCACAGTCAAGTGGTTCAATGACGCCAAGGGTTTTGGATTTTTGAGCCGTGAAAACGGCGAAGACGTCTTCGTCCATCACAGCGCCATTCAGTCGAACGGCTTCCGTTCGCTGCAGGAGGGCCAGAAGGTCCAGTTCAACGTGACCAAGGGCCCCAAGGGCTGGCAGGCTGAGAACGTTCAGGCCATCTAACCCCGGCACAGGTTCCGCAGCAAAAAGCAAAGGGACGGCAAAACAGCCGTCCCTTTCTTGCGTCTGGTTCTATTCAGTTAGGTCAACCGCCCTTGCCGATGCCCGCTTCTTGCTCAGGCCGCGGGCTTCAGTGCGGTGCCGGTCCGTGAGCGGCCCGGATGCAGCCCTCCGTTCGGCAGGTCGTGCGTGCCCAGGTACTGCAGCACATCGTTGATGGAATCCTCAAAGCGCGCGCCGGTCTTGTGCGTCGCTTTCACGCCTTTGGAAACCAGTTGGCAGACTTCAAAACGGTTCATGCCCTGTGCCAGGGCCTGGTGAATTTGATCCGAGCGCATGACGTACTCCCGCCCTTAGGGGACCCGTGGGCCAATCGCCCAAAAAGCGCGTTCCCTTCGGCGTTTGCCTTTAGGCGTGTGCCCTTGGGCGTGTGATTATTGCGTGAGGTACGGAGCTCGTCGCCAGCGGAAAAGCCGCCTGATCCCGAGCAGGCTGGATCGTTCCAGACATGTGTCTGTCTCTATTGTACGTCGCATTCGGCCAAAAGCCCCGGCAAAACCGCACATCTGCGCCCGTCTTTCCCACCGCGTTCATCCCGGTGAGAGCGTTTTCTGGCTCCACATCGACTTCTCGAAAGCCCTCAAAGGTGGCCTTTTCCTGAGAAAAGGCCTCTTCAGTGTGTGCTTTCGGCCTACGTCAATTCCCAATATACTGTAGGATAAAGATTCATGCCGTCCCGCCGGCCGGGCCGGGGTTGAACACATTCAAGCGACAGAGGATAGCAGTGGCAGATACAACCAAGATTGAAGACCGCCAGGAGCGGAAAAAAGTGAAGCGCGCGGCCCGCAAAAAGGCCGCCCCCAAGGCCAAGCGCACCGCTCCGCGCGGCTCCAACAAGAAAAAGCTGAAGAAGCTGGTGCGCGGCGTCAGCAAGCGCTAGCGCTCCAGGCTCCCACACGGCACTTCCACGGGCTGGCCCACGCGGCCGGCCCGCGCCGTTTTTGCCCCCGAATTCTCTCTCCGGTTCCCCAACCCGCGCACCCAACATTCCCGGCCAATCCTGTACACTGCGGCAAAGCTGTTCAGGCATCGGAGGCCCAGCCTCCAATCCGCTGACCAAAACTCGCTGACCCAGGAGAACCGCCCTGCCCAGCCAACTGCTCGCCCGCAAATCCATTGACAAGCTCATCCGCGAGTCGGAGGAGCCAGAGCACGCGCTCAAAAAGACCCTCGGCCCCTGGTCGCTCACCGCCCTCGGCATCGGCGCCGTCATCGGCTCGGGCATCTTCACCGTCATCGGCACCGCCATGGCCGGGGAAACCTTCAGCGCGCCGGAGATTGGCAACACTCCGCTCATCCATTACCTCATCTTCCACACCGCCATGGCCGGCCGCCCCGGCGCAGGTCCCGCGCTTGCACTCTCGCTCGTTCTGGTCGCCATCGTCTGCGTCTTCACCGGCCTTTGCTATGCCGAACTGGCCTCCATGATTCCCATCGCCGGCTCGGCTTACACTTACACCTACGCCACCCTCGGCGAACTCGTCGCCTGGATCATCGGCTGGGACCTCATCCTCGAATATGCCTTCTCCAACATGAGCGTCAGCGTCGGCTTTGCCGCGCACGCCGTCGACTTCCTCGACTGGTTCGGCATCCATCCGCCGCTCAAATGGATCTCGCCCGCCTACCTGCCCACCGGCCTGCAGGACTTCGCCGGCCACGACCTCTATCCGCCCGGCTGGCACTTCGGCTTCAACTTTCCCGCCTTCTTCGTCGTCATGATTCTCACCGTCATTCTGGTCCGCGGCATCCGCGAGTCGGCGCGCACCAACAACCTCCTGGTGCTGGTCAAGCTCGCCGCCATCCTGGTCTTCATCTTCGCCGCCGCCAGCTTCATCAAGCCGCATTACTGGCATCCCTTCATGCCCAATGGCTGGACCGGCGTGCTCACCGGCGGCTCCATCATCTTTTTCACTTACATCGGATTCGATTCCGTCTCCACCGCGGCCGAGGAGTGCCGCAACCCCCAGCGCGACATGCCCATCGGCATCCTGGGCACGCTCATCGCCTGCACCATCCTCTACAGCGGCGTGGCCATCGTCCTCAGTGGCATCGTGCCCTGGAAGTCCCTCATGGGCGACGCGGCTCCGGTCGTCAACTCCCTCAAGCGACTCTCCATGATGCCCGGCGGCCACCGCCTGCATTACATCCGTCTCTTCGTGCTCATCGGCGCCATGCTGGGCATGATCTCCTCCATCCTCGTCTTCCAGCTTGGCCAGGCCCGCGTCTGGTTCGCCATGTCCCGCGACCGCCTCCTGCCCGACGCATTCAGCCACATCCATCCGCGCTTCCGCACGCCCTCCACCGCCACCTGGATCGCCGGCTTCGTCGTCGCCATCCCCGCCGGCGTGCTCGACATCGGCACCGTCGCCAACCTCTCCAACATCGGCACCCTCTTCGCCTTCGTCCTCGTCTCCATCGGCGTGCTCATCCTGCGTTACCGTGAGCCCGATCGCCACCGCGGCTTCCGCGCGCCGCTGGGCCCGGTCTTCCCCGTGCTCAGCATCGTCTTCTGCATCGTGCTCATGATGGGCCTCGAAGTCATCACCTGGATCCGCTTCTTCGCATGGCTCGCCATAGGCCTCGTCATCTACTTCTTCTATAGCCGCCACCGCTCCGAATTCGCCGGCTTGCAATAGGTCTTACGCCGCAAGCACGATTCACCATCGCCCGACGGTCGGCCCATGTCTGAGTGGATAAGGAATCTGGGGTGCCCTCATGTAGTGGATCGATCAGCATTTTTCAAGACCTGGGCCACCCGCCCGAAACTGACCTAAAACCGGAAGTTGCTAACTACGCCCTCAACGAGTTATGCTCAAAACCCGCGAATTAACGTTCGACGATAGGTGAGTTGCATGACATTAATTGCGACGCGAGCTCTTTATATCAAGCTCGGCGAGGGGAACCGGTGGGCGAAACTTGCCTTCGAAAGCAATACGTTGCGCTTTGGATTTCACAAGTTTCCGCACGAAGCATCAATTGCAGCGGTTAAGGCAAAGGACTTCACGCCCGTCAAAAACTTTTACGAAAATGAGGACGGCGTTGCGCCCGGCACTGCGACACGGTATTCCAATGAAGTTCGAGAATTTTACACTGCTGGCACGGACGTGCTTTGGATTACGTTTGCCAAGGGGAGGTTGTGGTGGTGCTTCGCTGAGGCGGAAGTGAAACCGAACGAAGATGTTGACTTCGAAGCTGCGGGCTCAAGATACCGCAGGACTATCAATCCATGGAGCGACAAGGATATAAGAGGGGGGACACTCGCGATAAACGCGCTGCGCGGCTCATTGACGACCACAGCAGGGTTCAGAGGAACAATCTGCCGGGTGAGGGAGTTCGACTACCTTTTGCGGCGTCTCAACGGAGAGGTAACTCCCGCAACAGAAGCCGTGCGTACTGCGCGCCTCGAACTGATTAACGTATTGACTCCCCTCATTCGCGGGTTGCATTGGAAAGATTTCGAGCTTCTGGTCGAGTTGGTGATGACACAAGGCGGCTGGCGACGAGTTAGCGCAACAGGCGGTGCACAGCAGACTATCGACATTGAACTTGAACTTCCGCTCACAAGCGAACGTGCAATTGTGCAGGTGAAATCGAAACTAGACCAGAGCACGGGGGATAAGATTACGTCCGATCTGAATGAGGCATCAGGTGGCGCACGGGTATTTATCGCGTATCACACTGGATTTGTGCAACCATCAGTTGACCAGGATAACGTCACAGTGATCGGTCCAGCCGAGATCGCTAAGCATTGTGTCGACCTTGGCCTCACCACTTGGGTCATGGCCAAAGTAGGATAGCGGCTCTCAATGGGAATCTCCGCCCGGTTGCGCTTTAGCATTTCACAAAGGTAACGATCATGACGACGAACGAGATTGAAGCCGCAAATCGGGCGGAAGTTACCGCCATACTGATTCGTACCGGCAACCGCGTATACCGGCCGGAAGCCGACGTATCCGGTGAGGATCTAGTGATCCGCAGACTAGGGAACGATGCACTTCTCCTGGTGCAGATGAAATCGCGACCTATGGTTCACTCGTTCCTGTATGGCGGTCGCAACATTTGGATGCTATTCCCTGACCCGGTTGGCGACATACCGGGGCGGCCTTGGTTCCTTATCAAACACGACGAGCTGTTCGAGTGGTTCAAGGGGCAGCACGGAGCCTTGTCGGGCTGGGAAAAGCGCTCCAAGGCGAACCTCGCGGAGTGGAGCGAAAAACGGATCTCAAACAAGTTAGGCGAGTTTCTATATCAATTTAAGCTGCCCTTACCGTCGCGCTCGACAAAGGGTAAGCAGCGCCCCTAAGCCGGCTGAAACCTTGTGCGGGTACCATCCGTCTGGTTCCGTGCGGATGTGTGGCAAACCGAAAGCTTTCACGATGGTCTACCGGTATTAGTACTGGCAAACGCAGTTTGCTCCCATCCCCCGCGCACGCCCGCTTTCGTCTTTCTTGCTTCCCTTCGTACACTGGCTCTGTGACCGACATCGCCACCTTCATTCGCCGCCTGCCCAAGGCTGAGCTGCATCTGCACCTCGAAGGCACCATCCTGCCCGCCACGCTGGTCGAGCTCAGCCGGCGTCATGACCGCCAGCCGCTTACCCGGCCCGAAGCCGAGGCCCTCTACCAGTTCACCGACTTCTCCGGCTTTCTTGACGCCTTCAAGGCCGTCACCCGGCGCCTCATCACGCCCGACGACTACGAGCTCGCCGCCTGGCGCATGATCCAGCAGCTCCACGCGCAGGGCGTCGTCCACGCCGAGGTCTACATCTCCGTCGGCGTCATCTATCTCTGGCGCAATCACGATCCTCTTGCCTTCGAGCCCATCTTTGAAGGCCTGGAACGCGCACGCCTCCGCGGCCAGCACGAGCTCGGCTTCTCCCTCTATTGGATCTTCGACGCCGTCCGCCACTTCACCGTGGAAGAGGCCGAGCGCGTCTTCTTGAAGGCCGCCGAGCTCCGCCCCGCGTACCCCTCCATCATCGGCATCGGCCTCGGCGGCGACGAGCGCATCGCCCGCTCCGAGCCCTTCCGCCATCTGTATGCCAAAGCCCGCTCGGCCGGCCTGCGCCTCACCAACCATGCCGGCGAAACCACCGGCCCTGAGGCCATCCGCGAAGCCCTCGCCATCGGCTCCGAGCGCCTCGGCCACGTCCTCTCGGCCATCGACGATCCGGAATTGCTCGAAGATCTAAAAGTGCGAAGCACCGGCATCGAGCTCAACCCCACCTCCAACGTTCGCACCGGCGTCTGCAACTCCTTCGCCGCACATCCGCTGCGTCACTACTTCGATCAGGGCCTGCTCGTCACCCTCAACTCTGACGATCCAGCCTTCTTCGGCTCCGACATCGCCGGCGAATATCTGCTGGCGCACACGCAGCAGAGTTTCACGCCCCAGGAGCTGCGCCGCCTCGCCGCCAACTCCATCTGCGCCAGCTTTCTTCCCGAACCCGAAAAATCCGCATGGCTCGCGCGCATCGCTTCTCTCGGGGCCCCCGCGGACAGGTCTTCGTCCGTGGGGTAACTCGGGGCCCCTGCGGACAGGTCTTCGTCCGTGGGATAACTCGGGGCCACTGCGGACAGGTCTTCGTCCGTGGGGTAACTCGGGGCCCCCGCGGACTGGTCTTCGTCCGTGGGGTGAGCATCGCATCCACATAGTCAACGAAAGTTGTACCCCGTCTTCCCGGTTCGTCTCGCGCCAAAAAAGAAAAATACGCTATCATGTCGTCAGGAGAAAGGTTTCCCACCAATGTCCACCGAGGCTGAAGTTCTCATCCCCGCCGACGACGCCGAATCGAGCTCCGCGCTCCAGGTCATCGGCTGGTTTTCGGTCGGCATGGCTGTCGCCGCTTTGGGAATCGTGGTGGGCCGCGAGCTCCGCAACCGCTACAAGTTCAGCCATCGCACACCCTACGACTTCTATTCAAACGCCGGCCAGAACCCCACGAGCGAGTTCGGCATGGGTATATGAAGTAGTTGCCCCAAAGTTGTCTTGGTTCGTCTCGCCGTGAAGTGCCGCCTTCGGGCGGCACTTCGCATTTGCGCCCGGTTTTCAACCGCCTCCACAGAGCCCGCACTGCGTTACCCTAGGTCCTGATGGGCCGCATCCGCGTACTTCCTGACCACGTCGCCAACCAGATCGCCGCCGGCGAAGTTGTGGACCGGCCCGCCTCGGTGGTGAAGGAGCTGCTGGAGAACGCGCTCGACGCCGGCGCAACGCGCATCCGCGTGGGGGTCGAAGCCGGCGGCCGAAAGCTCATCCGCATCGCCGACGACGGCCAGGGCATGAGCCGCGACGACGCGCTGCTGGCCTTTGAGCGCCACGCCACCAGCAAGCTGCGCACGGCAGAAGACCTGCTCTCCATCGCCACACTCGGCTTTCGCGGCGAGGCTCTGCCCTCCATCGCCTCGGTCGCCCGCGTCACGCTGGAAACCTCCACCGGCGATCCCGGCCAGCCCGGCACACGCATCGAAATTGCCGGTGGCAAAATTCTGCACGTCGACGATGCAGCTCTCCCCCGCGGCACCACGCTCACCGTCGCTGACCTCTTCTTCAACACGCCCGCCCGCCGCAAATTCCTCCGCGCCGAGTCCACTGAGCTTTCGCACGTCACGGCGCTCGTCACCCATTACGCACTCGTCCACCCGAACAAGCACTTCGAGCTCGTCTCCGCATCGCACACCCTCGTCTCCGCGCCACCCGTCGCGCGCATCGCCGAGCGCATTTACCAGATCTTCGGCAAGGACACTCTGGCGCAGTTGCTGCCCGTGGCGGCAGAGACTCCGCTCGAGCGCGCAGGCCTTCCCGAGCCGCCTCCGTGGAAGAAGAACCCGGATGACCCCGTGCGCGACCCCGGCTCGCTTCGCGTCACCGGCTTTTATTCCAAACCCGAACTGCAAAAGCTCAACCGCAACTCCATCTACATCTTCGTCAACAAGCGCCTCATCCGCGACCGCCTGCTGCTGCACGCCATCACCGAGGCCTACCGCAACATCATTCCGCCCACCAGCTCTCCGGTCGTCCTGCTCTTCCTTGAAATGCCGCCCGAAGAGGTCGACGTCAACGTCCATCCGGCCAAAACTGAGGTCCGCTTCCGCCAGCAGAGCCTCATCCATGACTTTGTCCGCGACAGCCTGCGCAACGCGCTGGTCAAGTCCCGCCCCGCCGCCGGATTTCTGGCCGCGCTGGACAGTGCTCCGCTTGCCAGCCCTTCGCTCATGCCGCCCGCAGCCTCCCATGTCCCCGGCGCGGCAGGTCCGGAGTCTCCTCTGCCGCAAGAGACCGAGCCCGCCATGGCCCTGCAGGCCGAATCCTTCCGCCTCTCCCCGCAACCGCTGCCCGCGGTGGTCGGCAGGCTGCCCTTCGACGGCGCGGCTATGGGAGTAACCCAGCCGGAAAAACCCCACTGGACCGAGGCCGCCGGCGCTCTGCTGCGCTCCGTGGGCCCGCTTCCCCCCGCCGGATGCTCGCCGGCCGACTCAAATTCAGCCGCTTACCCCGCAGACCCCGCAGCCGAGACCGCCCGCGTGGAGGCCGAGCAGGCAGCCGCCAACCTCAACCACCTCGGCTCCCTGCGCCCCCTCGGACAGCTCCGCGAGTCTTTTATCCTGGCTGTCGGGGACGATGGCCTGTGGATAATCGACCAGCATGTGGCCCACGAGCGCGTTCTTTTTGAAAAAATTCTGAGCGAACGCCAGGTGGAAAAAGTGCAGCGCCAGCGCCTGCTCATGCCCCTGCTGGTGGAGCTCAAGCCCTGGCAGATGGTCACTTTTGCAGAAATTGCCGAAGAACTCGACCGCAACGGATTTGAGGCAGAACCCTTTGGCCCTCATACACTTGCCGTGAAAGCTGCCCCGGTGGGCCTGGAGGGCCAGGCGCTCGAGCGAATGCTCGCCGAGGTCATTGAGCAGGTTGCTGATGCCTCCATCGAACTCGCTCAAAAAGAAGATCTTAGCACCCTCCGCCGGCGCATCGCCGCCTCCATCGCCTGCCACTCCGCCATCAAGATCAACACGCCTCTTGACCCCGTCCGTATGGAGTGGCTATTGTTGGAACTTGCGAGGACGGAACACCCAACAAGTTGCCCGCACGGACGTCCAATCGCTTTGCTTTACTCGTGGAAGGACATCCAGAGGGCCTTCCATCGTATCTAGTTCGCATCTAAAATAGGTGAGGGCGGTGGCTTTCCTCTCAGGAGTGAGGGCCGCCAGGTGCCCCCGCCAGCCTGGAAGCGAGGTTCTTCTTTGACATCAGAGCAATTAGAAGCAGCACGCGCCGAAAGAATGCGCCAGAACGGACTTGGAACCTTGACTTTGGAGGATGCCCGGACGTGGATTGAGGAGACCGGACTCTGCCTCTTTCTCCCCCGCAAGCAGTTCTCGTCCTCTGTTGCGCCTTCATTTATTGAGGCGATTGCCGGCCGCCGCGAGGCGGCTCCCGATTCCCGCCAGATTGCCGCCGCCGAGCAGATGCTGGTGCGGCTGGAGAATGACGGCATTGCCGTTCGCCTGAATTTGCAGGGCCAGCCCGGCGAACAGCCCGACTATGTCGTGGCCGCCTGGGTGCTCCCTTATGTCTACGCACTCCGTGGCGACCGCGACTGGCGCAGGGTTCCCCAGCTTACCGGCTCGCGTGCCGTTTCGCAGTTGGCCGTGCAGGCTTACAAGCTGCTCGAGTCCGGCGGCGACGCAACCGTGGCGCAGTTGAAGCACGCCCTGGGCCGCGAGGTGACCGAGGGTGCCGTTCTGCGCGCCATCACCGAGCTCTGGCAGCAGCTTCGCATCATCCCCGTCATCGCCGCTCCCGGCCAGCCCGCGCGCTGGCAGTTGCTCCGCCATCGTTTCCAGAAGGCCATTGCAGAAGGCGCATCCACGTCGCAGGTCACCGCCATCTCCGTGCTCGCCTCCATCTTCCTGCAGGCTGTCATCGCCGCAACCATGGAGGATGTTGAGCTCTTCCTCGCACCGCTCACGGCGCGCAGCAAGGTGCGCGAGGTGCTGCGCGGCCTGGTGGCCACGCGTCAGGTGCACTCCATCGCGCAGGGGCCCGCGCCACACTTTTACGTGGCCGGAACCCTGCCCGAGTTTGCGCCGCCCGCCTCGATTTACGGCACAGGCACCTTTTCGACCTCCTCCTATCTCGGCCGCTTCGACCGCAGCGAGGAGTCTGCCGCGCGCTCTGCCTTCCCGCCGCCGGCCCGCACCGCTCCTGCGCCGCGGCCCCAGCCGCAACCCGCTGCCCAGGCTCCCGCGGCGCGGCCCGCCGAGGCTCACCCGCACCGCAAGCCGCAAAAGCCCGCGGGCTCCGGCAAATCCGCGGCCTCGCGCACCCACTTCGGCCGTCCCGGCGCGCGCACGCATGACCGCAAACACCCCGCGTCGCGTCCCGGCCAGTCCGCGAACGGCAGCCGGACGGTGCGCAACGGCTCGGATGCCCGCTCCGCCTCGCGTCCGTCGGGTTCTCGTCCGGCCAACGGGCGTTCCACCAGCTCACGCTCCTCCAGCTCACGTTCCGCCAGCTCACGTTCCGCCAGTCCGCGTTCGGCCGGCACCGCACGGCCCGCATCCTCCTCGCGCTGGAGCAAGCCCGCGCCCAAGAGCACCAACGGCAGCCGCAACGGCACGCGCTCCGCCGCTTCCAACGGCCACCGCGCCAATGGTTTGGCGCTTCGCCCGTCCAACGGCAAAACCGGCAACGGTAAAGCCGGCAATGGAAAACCCTCCCGGACCTGGTCCGGCCCGGCGGCCTCGCGCAACGGACATTCGAACGGAGATTCCAACAGGCACTCGAATGGCCATGCGAATGGTCACACAAATGGACACGCGAACAATCAATCTAACGGCCACAAATCTGCCTCCAAGTCCGCGACCAACGGCCACAAGCCCGCTCACGCGCGCACGGATGCCCGCTCCAAATCGCGTACCGCGAACAAGGGCCGCAAGCCGGCTTACGCGGCAGGCGCTGGTGCCGCGGGCAGCAAGCGCTATGGCTTCACCGCGCGGCCCAAGCAGGCGCTGCCCAAGCGGGGCGGCCGGCCGAAAACGGGAGCGAAGAAACGCGGATGAGCGCGGCCGCCTCCCCCTCGCACACCGCTCAACCCGCCCGCAGGATCATCGTCGCCATCGACGGACCTGCCGGTGCGGGCAAAAGCACCGTGGCGCGCCATCTCGCCCGCCACTTTGGCCTGCTGAATCTTGAAACCGGCGCCATGTACCGCGCCTTCGCCCTCAAGGCGCTTCGCGCCAAGATGCCTCTCGCTGACAGTGCTGCGCTTGACGCGCTGGCCCATGAAACCGTCATCGGCCTGGAAGCCGGCGACAAGGAGAACCGCGTGCTCCTCGATGAAGAAGACGTCACCGGCCTCATTCGCAATCCGCAGGTCACCGACGCAGCCTCGCGCGTCAGCGTCCATCCCGTCATTCGCGCCTGGATGGTCCGCTTGCAGCAGCGGATGGGCTCGGCGGGCGGCGTCGTGATGGAAGGCCGCGACATCGGCACCGTCGTCTTCCCGCGCGCGGACGTGAAAGTTTTTCTCGACGCAGCGCCGGAAGTCCGCAGTCAGCGCCGCTTTGACCAGCTTGGTCCAGCACCGGCCGTGCAGCCTGAAGAAGTCCTGCGCGACCTGCGCGCGCGCGACGAACGCGACCGCAACCGCGCCGACTCGCCGCTGAAGCCCGCCGCCGACGCAGTCCTCGTCGATTCGACTGCCATGACGCTCGACCAGGTGGTTCGCGCCGTAGAGGAGATTGTCTCCGCGCGCCTGGCCGCCGCGGATGCCGCCACCCACGCCTGAGCGCGATGCTCACCCACGATTGACCACGCTCCGCCCCCGGGGCATAGAATTCCATTGGAGCCACAACCGCATGGAACAGACCTGTCCCCGCTGCCACCAGACCCTGCAGGCCGATAACTGCTTCTGCCCGGCCTGCGGACTGCCGCAGCTCCTTTACGAGGCTGAAGCCGACGCCGAGCCGGGGCAGGTGGAGCGCTGGACTAACGCCGTGCGCGACGCCAGCATGGTGGAGTGGAAGCCCGCGTTGCGCGCCGCCATCGCCCTCGCCGTGCCCGCCGGCCTGCTTTCCAGCGGCATTTCTCCCCTCTCTCTCTTCGGCCTTTTCTGGATGGGCGCAGCGGCCGCCTGGGCCGTGGTTATCTATGTCCGCAGCCAACGCCCTGCGTGGATCACCGCCGGCGCCGGCGCGCGCATCGGCCTCGTCACCGGCATCCTCGCCGCCTGGCTCGCCTTCTCCATCAGCGGAGCCGCCCTCTACGTCCAGCGCTACAACATGCACCAGGCCGCCGAGCTGGACAACCAGTGGAAAGCTGTTGTCACACTGAACAATCAGCTCTCCGAGCAGTACGCCCAGAAGATGGCGCCCGCCGATTCAAAGAAGGCCGAGGCCATGCGCAACTGGCTGCGCGACTGGATGCTTTCGCCCTGGGGCCACGCCGGCTTTGTCGCCTTCGGCCTCGCCGGATACATGTGTTTCCTCGTCTTTTTTTGCGTGGGCGGCGGCGCGGTCAGCGCGCGCGTCCTGGCCCGAACGCGACGACCACACCTTTAGCGGGCCTGCCCCGCGCCACCCTGCGCCACTTGCCCCAACCCGCCAACCCTTCTATCATCCGGCGAGAGAGCCCTCATGACAGATACCCCTGCCAAGCCAAGCCTGCGCGTCAAGGGCAGGCTCATGTCCGCCTCGGAAATTGAACGCACCCTTGTCCGCCTCGCCCACCAGATTGTGGAAAAGAGCAACGGCAGCCCCGACCTCGCGCTCATCGGCATCAAGCGCCGCGGCGTGCCGCTGGCCCAGCGCCTGGGCAAGCTCATCTCCGGCATTGAAAAGCGCGACGTCGACACCGGCATCCTCGACATCCAGTTCTACCGCGACGACCTTTCCACCGCCGACGAGCGTCCCATCGTGAAGAAAGGCGAAATCGGCTTTGACGTGCAGGGCCGCGACGTCATCCTCTGCGACGACGTGCTCTACACCGGCCGCACCATCCGCGCCGCGCTGGACGCGCTCTTTGACCACGGCCGGCCTCGCCGCGTCCAGCTCGCCGTGCTCATTGACCGCGGACACCGCGAGCTGCCCATCGAGGCCTCCTACGTAGGAAAGACCGTGCCCACCAGCAGCCGCGAAATCATCGAGGTCAAGTTCCACGAGGTCGACGACGACGAGCAGGTGCTTCTCGTCGAGCGCGTGGACTAGGCCTTCGCGTCAAACCGCCGGCGCTCACCCCGCGCGCCGCTCAAACCCAGCCAACAGGCTCCTTGGGAATCCCATGAGCGTTGCCCCTGCCCCTGCTTCCGCATCAGGTCCGGTCCCGGTTCCGGTCCCGGTTCCGGTCCCGGTTCCGGTCCGCCGCAAGCTTCACTTGCCGGCCGTTCCGCCTTCGACCTTTCCGCATAACCCCGGCTCGCTGCTTTCGGTCCTCGACCTCCCGCTCGAACAGGTCAGCCGCATTCTTTCCCGCGCCACCGAGCTCGAATCGATGGACCCCGCCGCCTGCGACCGCATTCTCTTCAAGCGCCGCATCGCTCTGCTCTTTTACGAGTCCTCCACGCGCACCCGCACCAGCTTTGAGCTGGCCGCCAAAGCCCTTGGCGCGGACACCACCCTCGTCTCCAGCCTCTCTTCAAGCATCGAAAAGGGCGAGACCCTGAAGGACACCGGCCTCACCCTCCGCGCCCTCGGCGCAGAAGCCATCATCCTGCGCCACAACTCCTCCGGCGCGCCCTGGCTGCTGGAAGAATCCACCGGCCTGCCCGTACTCAACGCTGGCGACGGCATGCACGAGCATCCCACGCAGGCGTTGCTCGACCTGCGCACCATCCTCCAGCATCTCCGCCCCGGCGTGGAGACCGTTGCGCCCGACACGCTCGCCGGCCTCACCCTAACCATCACCGGCGACATCCTGCACAGCCGCGTCGCCCGCTCCAACATGCTGCTGCTGCCGCGTCTCGGCCTGCGCGTTGTGCTCTGTGGACCATCCCCGCTTTTGCCTGAGCTCGCCGCCGAAGCCGGTCCCGGCATCACAATCGAGCGCGACTTTGAGGCCGCCCTTCGCCAGTCGCAAATCGTCATGATGCTCCGCATCCAGGCCGAGCGCCTCGCCGGCCTGCAGATTGACCTCGACCAGTACAAAGCCGGCTATCAGCTCACCGGCCAGCGCCTCGCCGCGCTCGCGCCCACCGCACTCGTCCTGCATCCCGGCCCCATCATTCGTGGCCTTGAGCTCACCGCCGGCGTTGCCGACGGGCCACAATCCGCCATCCTTCAGCAGGTCCACAACGGCGTTGCTATCCGTATGGCCGTCGTCGAGCGCGCGCTCACCGCCAAGGGAGCCCGCCCATGACCGCAATCCTGATTCGCCACGGCCACCTGATCGACCCCGCTGCCGGCATGGACGCCGCCAGGGACATCCTCCTCAGGGACGGTCGCGTGGTCGAGGTCGCCGCGCCCGGCAAAATCAAGCTTGCAAACGGCAACGCCGGCGCGCAGATTCTCGACGCCACCGGCCTCACCGTCGCCCCCGGCCTCATCGACATCCACGTCCACCTGCGCGAGCCCGGCCAGACCCACAAGGAAACCATCGCCACCGGCACCGCCGCCGCGGCCGCCGGCGGATTCACCGCCGTCGCCGCCATGCCCAACACCCTCCCGGTCAACGACTCGCCCGAGCTTACCCGCTGGATGCAGGCTCCCGAGCGCAACGCCGCCGTGCGCGTCTTCCCCATCGGCGCAGCAACCCGCGGCTCAAGGGGCGATGCGCTCAACGACTTTGCGGCGCTCAAGGCCGCCGGCGCGGTCGCCGTCACCGACGATGGCCAGCCCATCCTGAAAGACGGCATCATGCGCGAAACCCTGGCCGCCGCCGCCCGCGTGGGCCTCTGCGTCATTCAGCACGCCGAGGACACGCGCATGACCCAGGGCTGCAGCATGAACGCCGGGGCTACAGCCCTCAAACTCGGCCTGCGCGGCATGCCGCCCGAGGCCGAGTCCTCGCTCGTCGAGCGCGATATCCGCCTCGTCACCGAGCTGCGCGACCCGCGCGTCCACCTGCACGTGGCGCACACCTCCACCGCCGCAGCCCTGGCCGCCGTGCGCCAGGCCCGCCGCAACGGCCTCCGCGTCACGTGCGAGGTGGCGCCGCATCACTTCCTGCTCACCGAGGAATTCGTCGGCCTCTACGACACCCGCGCCAAAATGAACCCGCCGCTGCGCTCCGCCGCCGACCGCGACGCCATGCTCGAAGCCATTCTCGACGGCATTGTGGACGCCATCGCCACTGACCACGCGCCCCACGCCTCGCACGAAAAGGAAGTCGAGTTCGAGCACGCTCCCAACGGCATCACCGGCCTTGAAACCGCTTTAGGCCTCTGCCTGCGCTGGCTGCATCGCGAGGGTAAGCTGCCGCTGGGCCGCGTACTCAGCCTGCTCAGCGCGCAGCCCGCCGCGCTGCTCGGCCTGAAGGGCCGCGGCACGCTCACCGTGGGCAGCTTTGCCGATGTCGTGGTCTTCGATCCCAAAGCCGAGTGGGTCTGGCGCGCGGCGGACTCCCGCTCCCGGTCGCGCAACTCACCCTTCGACGGCTGGACAATGCAGGGCAAGGTCCGCTGGACACTCAGCGAAGGCCGCATCGCCTACGCAAGCGAATAAAAAAAATGGCAATTCTTTACGACGCCTTGCCCAGCAACGCCTGCTCGGCGCGATACCAGTCATCCTCGTGACGGCCGTGATGGCCGCCGCGTTCCGCCCAGTAGCGATGCGCGAGCATGGCAATCGCCTCGTGGGTGATCTTCGGCTTCGCCGCCGCACCATTGGCCGTCTTCTTTGTGGGCGCGGCCTTGGCCTTGACGGCCACAGGCCTCTTCATTGCCTTCGCCGCCACGGGCGCTGGCGCCGCGTGAGCAGCAGCTTTCGTGGTCTTTTTCGCGGCCTTCTTCGGCGCGGCCGCCTTCTTTCCCGCCTCTTCCATGCGAGTTTCCTCCCTTCAGCCGGGCCTTCCTGCGCGCTCAGGACCAAACCGCAGGCGGCCCATCCTCTTCAGCGTACCCAACTGTCAAGTTCCAACCAAGCTCAATCCGCGCCTGCGCATCCCATTGGTCAACTTGTGCTCTTCAAGCGCACACAGCCCCGCGCGCCGCGCCCGTGCGTCCATCCCTTAGAATCTGTCAGGAGAAAATTACGCCGCTTCCGCGCGGCCGCCCGCGCCAGCCCTCAGCCACGCTTGCGATAGAGGATCTGGAACTCATAACCCGCATTCGCCGGAAACAACTGCGCCACGTGGCGCAGCCGCTCAGCCAGCGCCGGCGCGGCCAGCAGAGGATAGCCCCGCTCGCGCAGGTCGTGATAATCGAAATCCACCGCCATCGACAGCATGTACATGGCCAGCGCGTCGGCGAACGTCGCCTCGAAGTAGCCGGTGCGCGCACGCTCGTCCACGCCGCGGCCATTGCGCGGCTCCATCGCGCGCCGCCGCGTCTCCCACGCATCCTGGCTCGACTCGCCGCGCACTTCAGCCTGCGCCTGCGACCAGGCAAGCGACGAAAAACTCTCCGGAACTCCCGCCGCGTCCGCAAAGTTGTGCGCCACGTTGATGAAGAACTCGAAGGCCAGCCCGAAGCGGTCTTCCATCAGCCGCGTTGACACGAACACCGCCTCGGTGGAACCAAACGACGCGTTCCGGTGGCAGACGGCGCGGTCGCCCAGATCCACGGTATAAGTGGGCGCGATCATCGTCTCGTCGGCTTCCGCAATCGCCAGCGGCACAAAGTAGTAGGCCCGCCGCGCCAGCGCCGGAGCCAGTGCCGCGGGCACCGCGCACACCAGCCGCTCCAGTTCTTCTTCGGGCACGCGCGTCTCGCCCCACATGGCATAACGCACGCCGTTGGCGGCCTGGCCAACCGGCGTCTGCGTGGCCACCTTTTCCGCGTGCCAAAGTTCGATTTGAACGCTGCCGGCCATCAACCGTATTCTAGACTACGGAGGCGCGACCCCATGTCCTCACCGCAGTCCAAGCCCGCCCTCACCGGAACCATCCTTGGCTTCCCGCTCAAGGGCTTCAGTTTCTTCCAGAGCCTGCTGCTCGCGCTCGCCTCGGCATGCTTCACCTTCTTCGCCTCCACGGCGCTGGCCATCTTCGCGCTGCTCATCTGGAACCAGCTCGGCGGCCACTCGGTGAACTACGCCGACACCTATCTCTACGTGGGCGTTCCGTTCGGCGTCCTGGTGCTGGTGCTTGCGGTGCCCTTCTTCGGTGCACTGTGGATTCGCGCCAAAATGCGCGCGTAGCCTGAGACCCGCAAAGGCGCGCATCGCGCCCCGCACCGGAAAGTTGCGCCGCACATCGGCCGGTTACGCGGCCAACCTGAATCGCTCCTGCAGAATGCAGTAACTCAGCAGCACCATCAGCACCTGGTCGTTGGCAATCCGCGCTCCCGTATCCATTCTCGGCAGGCTGTCGAGCAATCCAACCACAGCCTTCTGGTCAAAGAACGGCACCGCGGCCATGCCGGGCCCGCGCAGCGTGTCCTGCACAAAGTCGTGGAAGGTTTCGTCCGGCGTCAGCGTCGCGGGCGGGCTCAGAAACGGATGCTTCTGCCTCGTATATACCGTGTTGGTAATCGCGTCGCGCACGGCCTCGCGCAGCACATACTTTTCCGTCATGCCGCGAATCTTCATGCTCACCGGCTGCGCGCAGATACACTCCACCACCTTGTGGTCGAGAAACGGCACGCGCCCTTCGATCGAGTGCGCCATCTCCATGCGGTCGCCCAGCATCGTCAGAATATAACCAGGCAGCACTGACTTGCCCCACAGGTAGAGCGACTGATTCAAGGCATCCCGGCCCTTCAGCCGGCCGAGCACATCCACGTCCGACAGCAGCGCACGATATGCCTCGCTGTCCTGAAAGCGCGTTGCGAAATCGGCGGCCAACAGCGGTTGCATCTTCACCGCCCGCGAGGAGAAGGTCTCCATCCACGACGGCACGTACCCCAGCACGCGCTTCACGCCCTCAAGGTTGCCCACATCTCCATCCGGCAGCAGCAGCCCGCGCGAAACCGTGTTGTTCTCCTCGAGCCATGCGAGCAACTTGTTGATCTCTTCCGGGTCCTGCCCCTCGCGGTTATAGAGCAGCATGTCGCGCCGGAAGTGCGCGTAGCCGCCGAGAATCTCGTCCGACCCTTCTCCCGTGATAACCACCTTGTAGCCTGCATCGCGCACCGCCTTGCTCAGCAGGAATTTCGCCACGCCGTGGGCATTCACGCATGGGGTCTCGGCCTGCCCAATCGCATCGCAGAAGCTGGCCGCCAGGTCTTTTTGTCCAATGGGAATCGTGTGGAACTCCGCGCCTGTGAGCGCGGCCATTTCGCGCGCAATGGGCCCTTCGTTGTACTCGGCCTGGTCAAAGGTGAGCGTGAAGGCGCGAATGGGTTCAGGATGATGCTGCGCGGCAAGCCCGAGCACCGCGCAGGAATCGAGCCCGCCGCTCAGGTAGACGCCCACAGGCACATCCGCGCGCAGACGGATGCGCACCGCCTCCTCCAGCTCGTGCCGAAACTCTGCAGCGTAGTCCTCGCTGCTGCGGCTCGTTTGCGCCGTCCCGGTTGCCGGATACGGAAAGTCCCAGTAGCAGCCCATCTGGAAATGCTTGTCGGTGGCGATGACAAAATGACCCGGCGGCACCTGGAAGACGCCATCGTAGAGCGTGCGCATCTGGTGGCCGCCGAGATGCACGGACTGATACACGCCCTCCGCATCCCAGCCTGCCGGCACACCCGCGGCAAACAGCGCTTTCACCTCGGAGGCAAAGTAGAGCGAGTCCCGATGCCAGGCGTAGAACAACGGCTTGATGCCGAAGCGGTCGCGCGCGGCGAAGAGGCAGCGCTGCTTCCCGTCCCACAGCACCAGGGCAAATTCCCCGCGAAGCTGATGCAGGCACTGCGGACCCAATTCCTCCCACAGGTGCAGTGCAATCTCGCTGTCGGAGCGCGTGCGCAACCGATGGCCGCGCGACTCCAGCTCATCCTGAATCGCCTCGTAGCCGTAAAACTCGCCGTTCACGATGATGTGCGTGCGTCCGTCCTCGCTGTGGATCGGCTGGTCGCCCGTCGTAAGGTCAATGATGCTGAGCCGTGCGTGGCCCAGCCCCACGCGCGCGTCGCCGCTGATCCAGTGGCGCTGGCCGTCCGGCCCGCGGTGATACAGCGATTGCGTCGCGCGTTGCAATGCCGGCAACGCAACAGGTTCGCGGCGGGACAGAATGCCCACAATTCCGCACATGATCGGGCGCCTCCATGAGCGCTCTCTTTGCCTGTCCGGGAGGAACCTGCTGGGAAAGCTAGAGGAGCATAGCAGGCACTAACAATGCACGGCAACAGGATTAGGCACGGCAAGAAGAAAACGCACGCGCGCAGCAAAAAAAGCGGCCCCGCCCTTGCGGAACCGCTTTCTCGCGTTTGAATGTTTGCTTGTGCCAAGGTTCGGCGCGGGCTCAGTGTCCCGCTGGCTTGGGGTTCGCCGGATCAAACTGCGCCACGCGAATCTTCTTCGCCAAACCCACCTTTGAGAGCAGCCAGATGCCCCAGAAGTTCGGGTCCACCTCATACCACGTCAGCCCGTGCCGCGCGCTCACCGGGTGCGCATGGTGGTTGTTGTGCCAGCCCTCGCCCCCGCTCACCAGCGCAACCCACCAGCTGTTCCGCGAGTCGTCCCGCGTCTCAAACCGCCGGCTGCCCCACAGGTGGGTCGCCGAGTTCACAAGCCAGGTCGCGTGCAGTCCCAGCGTCACGCGCAGCGCCACTCCCCACAAAACCATGGCCACGCCGTTCACCCAGCCGCCAAAATACCAGCCGCCCGCCAGCAGAAGCACGCCGCTCGCCGTAATCGGCACCCAGTGATACTTGCTCAGCCATACGTGAAAGCGATCCTTGCCCAGGTCCGGCGAGTAGCGGCTGGCCAACACCTCAGTCTTTGAGTGCAGCGCCTCGCCGAAAAGAAGCCAGCCCGCGTGCGCCCACCATCCGCCTTCCCGCGGCGTGTGCGGATCGCCTTCATGGTCGCTCAACTGGTGATGCACCCGGTGCGTCGAGACCCAGAAGATCGGCCCGCCTTCCAGCGCCAGCGTGGCACAAATGCTCATCAGGTACTCCACCCACTTCGGCGTCTGGTAGCCCCGGTGCGTCAGCAGCCGGTGATAGCACATCCCGATACCCACGTTGATGGCCAGAACATACAGCGCCGCCATCACCGCCAGCCGCTGCCAGCTGAACAGGAACAGCGCCGCCAGCGCGCCGACATGGAAGGCGCTCATCGCACCCATCGTCACCCAGTTCACCCCTTCGCCCACAGTGGCCGCGCGGCCCATGCGCACCAGCTCGCGTGCCGGCTCCTCGTGTTTCGTGGGGAGCGGCGCGCCGTGTGCTTGCTTCGCTTCCTGGGTGGTTTCAGTGGGTGTCGTTTCAATTGGGGGTGCAGTTAGGACAGACGCCATGCGCGGTACTTTCCTCAAAGAGTGGCATACAGCCCCACTCTCGCTTTCCTTTTCGATTCTCTACACTTAATTGTATAGGAGAGTTTGCTGTAAAGGCCCAGGAGTTGGGTCAAACCTGCGCATTTTCAGTACATAAGTTCACAACCCGGTTCCTGGTCCCGATTCGGACCCCCCTGGAGGGCCTAGTCGTCCGACCCCGGTCCCTCCGGTCCAGCCCCGTCCGCGCCCCGGCCAAACCACTCCGCCGCGCTCGTAAACAGCTTCTCTACCTGCCCGTGCAGCACGCGATACAGGACAAACTGCCGCCCTGAAGCTCCCTGCAGCTCGAACAGCAGCTCCCCGCGATTGTCCGCCATCGCATCCACGGCATCCACCAGCCGCATCCGCGGCGAATCGTCCAGGTGTGCCCCGTCGCTCACGTGCTTCTTCAAGATCGCCACGTTGCCGTAGAGGTCCGGCTGCCCAATCAGCGTCACGAACTTTTCGTCCTTCAGAGGCCCGCCCGTATCGGCCGAAAACACCATCGTTGCCCCCGAACCGTACGCCAGTTCAAAGACCCGAAACTGCTCGTCATGAAGCGCCGCGGGCAGCGTCAACTGCTGCACGGCGGGCCTCGCGCGCCTGCGGCCCTTCTTCGTCTTCGGCTCCGGCTTGGGAGGCGGCAGCGTCAGCCCCAGCGCATCCCGCGCAATCGCCTCCAGCTCCGATTTCATCTTCATCTCGTCGCCCGCATTCGCCCAGCGATAGCTCCACACATGCTCGGGCCGGCTCTCGGCGTCAGAGACCGCCACCGCCTGGTGCACCTCCGGCGGCAGGCCCTTCAGCTCCGGCGTTTCCACCGTGTCCTCGCCCGCCGGCTTGCCCCGCAGCAGCCGCGGACGCCCCGGATCGGTGATGTCCGGCAAATCGGAGACGTAAGCCACATCGTTCGTCGTCGCTTTCTTGTGCTTTTTTGGCTCGGTCAGCGTAGGCCGGTCCGGGTCAGGCGCTGGAGCGGGGCCAGCCGCCGATCCCTGCTCGCCGGATGCATCGCCGCTCTGGCTCGTCCGGTGCAGCACCGGCCGGTCGGAATCCGGCGCGGGCGCCGGGCCCGCCGGAGCCCCGCCTGCGTTTCCGCCGCTCTTGTTCCCGCCGCTCTTGCTCCCGCTGCTTTGGGTCTCGCCCGGGTGATGCTTCCTGTGCAGGATCGGCTTGTCACTGCTTTCATCGACGAAATCCACCTTCGCCAGCTCCGGATTCGGCCGGGTAGGCTTCACGTGCGGCATCGGCTTCCACTTCCCAAAACCCATCCACGTGCCCTGCTGCTCGCCCGCCGTGTCCACGTCAAACAGCCCCACCCGCAGGCCATTATTCTCGAGGATGTACTCCGTTCCGCTGTCCAGCCCCAGCGGCGCCGGCCGTGCCAGATAGATTCCTCCGTCCTGGAGCGTCTGCCCGTCAAAGATCGTGATGGGCACCAGCCGGCTGAACGTCGGCTTGCCCATTGCGCCCGTCCACTCCAGCACCGCCACGGCCCGCAGCACCGGCGCAATCGGCTTGGTCTGCACCTGCCCCGGATACTGCCCGAACGCCGCCGCGCCCAAACCCAAAATCGTGCCCAGAAGCGCGCACCCCGCCCAGACCGCGCCCCGGCTGCGGCCTGAAAGGGCCTGCCACGATCGCCCCGGCCATGACAGCCCATGCCCGGCTCGGAAATAATGCTTGCGGGTGCTCAATTCCACCATCCTGCGAGGATTTTCCCCATGGAACTCCACAAAAAGGTCGCCAACTTCACCCTCCTCACCGACGAGGAGAAGTCCGTCAGCCTCTCCGACTACGCCGGCAAGCCGGTCGTACTCTTCTTTTACCCCAGAGCCGACACTCCCGGCTGCACCATTGAGGCCTGCGGCTTTCGCGACACCTTCAAGAAACTCCAGGCCGCCGGCGCGGTCGTGCTTGGCATCTCCCGCGACACGCCCAAGGCTCAGGCCAAATTCCGCGAGAAGTACAACCTGCCTTACACACTCCTTGCTGATGTAGACGAGAAAGTCTGCAATCAGTTTGGAGTCCTGAAGGAAAAGAACATGTATGGCAAGAAAGTCTGGGGCATTGAGCGCACCACCTTCCTCATCGGCCCGGACCAGACCCTGCTGCACATCTTCCCTAAGGTTACGCCCGAGGGCCACGCCGAAGAGGTGCTGGCCAACATCAAGGAATGGAACCAGTCGCACAAGTAAGCCCGTCCGCTGCGGCTGTGCCCATTGCCGGCCGCCGCCTGCCGCGCGCCTTTTTCCACCCCGCGCCGGGTTTTGTCGCTCCGCGCCTGCTGGGCAAGCTGCTCATCCACACGCCCAACCCCGGCGCGCCCCTGCTCGCCGGCCGCATTGTCGAAACCGAGGCCTACCTTGGCCCGCACAACCGGCCGCCCGACCCCGCCGCCCATTCCCACTGCGGCCCCACCCCGCGCAACCGCGTCCTCTTTGGCCCCGCCGCGCACGCGTATGTCTACGCCATCTACGGCCGCTATTTCTGCATGAACGTGAGCTGCGAAATCGAGGGCCTGGCCGGCTGCGTCCTGCTGCGCGCCCTTGAGCCTGTTCTCGGCCTCGACCAAATGGCCGCCAATCGCGGCCTTTACCCCGCAACGCAAAAGGGCGTTCCGGCCCGCCAGCTCACCTCCGGTCCTGGCCGGCTCTGCCAGGCCTTGGGCCTCACCCGCATGCAGCACAACGGCCTGGACCTGCTCGACCCCGCCTCGCCGCTCCAGCTCCGCGACGACGGCTTTTCCGTCTCCCGCGTCCTCATCACCGCGCGCATCGGCATCCGTCACGCCGTCGACCGGCCCCTCCGCTTTGCCCTGCCCGGCCACCCCTGCCTCTCCGGACCAAGAAATTTCTCCGGCCGGATCGTCCTTCTCGCCTGATTCGCCGTCATATCCTATTAGAGGTCATCCCACCCGAAAAGGAAGTCCCCGCTTGAAACTCAAATCGGTTGTGCCCGTCGTTGCCGCTCTGGCGCTCTCCGCCTTTCTTGCCTTCACCGCCCTGGCCCAGGCACCCGTTGCGCCGGCCGCCGACGCCCCGCATCACATGCCGCCCATGCCTCCGCCCAAAAATCTTCAGGTACTGCCCAAAGACCTCACCACCGAGCAGGTCCACGAAATCATGCACCACTGGGCAGCAGCCCTGGGCACCAACTGCGCGCACTGCCACGCGGTCGATACCGAGCATCCAAGCTGGCACGGCCACCCGCGGCTGGACTTCGCCGCCGACTCCAAGCCGGAGAAGCGCACCGCGCGCCTCATGTACAAGATGGTCACCGAGATCAACACCGAATACGTCAGCAAGGTGCCCAACTCCGACATGCCCGTCACCTGCGGCACCTGCCACCGCGGCCAGGCTGACCCGCCGCCCTTCGTTCCTCCGCCCGACCATGACCATGACCACGATCACGATCACGGCGGCCCGCCGCCCAGCAGCGTACCAATGCCCAAGTAGGCACCAGCGTTCAAGCGGTCTCTGAACCACCAGAGGCCGCTTACCTCTGCCTGATTTCCGGTATCTCTCTCTACTCGCCGTCGGCTTGCTCGGCCTCTGCCTGCCGAATCTCCTCCACATCCGCCAGATCGCGCATTCGGCCCGCAGCAAGTTTCGCCGCGATCAGGTCCTCTTTGGAAATAAAGAATGCGCGCAGGTTTCGCGCCGGGTCGATCAGCACTTCTTCGCGCCGTCCCCATGCGGCGTCAAACCCCACACCATCGATGCCCGGCAGGATGTCGACGGCAATCGGTGCGGTGCCGAAGCGAATAAACTTTCGCGGATCTGCAAAGTCTGACTCACTCACGCCCGTCAGCGGCGCACCAAAGCTGGCCAGCGCGTGATAGATGGCGTGCGCATTGCCGGGGTCGGCCTTGATCCACACATCCGAATCCTTGGTCGCCCGCGGCTGCGCATAGAGAGACACCGCGTAGCCGCCAACGATCAGGTATTTAACGTTGTGGGCGTTGAAGGCAGACAACAACGCTTTGAAAGCGTCGAACATCCGCCGGCGGTTCCTTCAGTGCATAGGCTGCACGAGTCATGCTGGACACCGCCTCCATGCGTTCCTGCGCAGGCCGGCTTTGCCAATACCGGTACTCGTCGGCCTTCATTGCCTTCTGGCTCTCGAAGATGCGCACCGCAGCGTCCATACACCGATTCTGGTCCCAATAACCGCAAATGACAAGCAGTGTTCGCTCGCTCAGCAGTTACTTCTTCCTCGCCCAATCCCCGCTCTTGCCGCCGGTCTTCCGCTCCAGCCGCACTTCGCGAATCACAATCCCCTTGTCCAGCGCCTTGGTCATGTCGTAAACCGTCAGCGCTGCCACGGCCGCAGCCGTCAGCGCCTCCATCTCCACGCCCGTCGGCCCGGTGGTCGCCGCCGTTGCCGTAATGCGCACTCCGCCCTTGGCCACTTCAGCCCGCACATCAGCATGCGTCAGCCCCAGCGGATGGCACATCGGAATCAGCTCTGACGTTCGCTTCGCCGCCTGAATCCCAGCAATCCGCGCCACCTCCAGCGGATCGCCCTTCGGATTCCGGGGCAGCGCCGCCAGCACCGCGTTGGAAAGCTCGACGAACGCCGTCGCCCGCGCCGTCCGCCGTGTTTCGGCCTTCGCGCTCACGTCCACCATGCGCGCCTGGCCCTTCTCGTCAAAATGCAAGAGCTTTCCCTTCGCCTGCTTCGCCATCGCTCTCCTCACGCCAGCAGAATCCGGACCATCGCGGCCGCCTTCAATCCGTCTGCCGTTTCGGGCGTCACCACAAAGCAGTTTGACCGCGCCAGGGCCGCCTGATCGCCCGACCCGTGCCAGTGTACCGGCTTCACCTCCGGCTCGCCGCCACCCGCCGGATTCCAGTTCCACAGCGCCGGCAGAAATCGCGTCAGTCCCGGCTTCGTCTTCACTGCTTCGGTCAGCCGCGCCATTGCGAACCGCGGCCCGGCTTCGCGGCGGCCGGCCAGCGCGCCCAGCACCGTCGCGCCGAAAAGCAGAAACGTCACCGCCGACGAGACCGGATTCCCCGGCAGCCCGAAAAACGCCACCCCATCCGGCTCCTCGCTCGGAAGCTCACCGAAGACCAGCGGCCTGCCCGGCTGCATCCGCACTCCCGTGAAATGAAACTTCGCTCCATGCCGCTTCAGCGCCGGCTCCACAAGGTCGAACTTGCCCGCCGAAACTCCGCCCGAAACCAGCAGCATGCGCACCCCGGCCGGCCCCGCCAGCACACCCTCCAGCGCACGGTCGAGCGCCGCCGCCGTGTCCGCCGCCCGCGGCAGCACCCACGGCTCGCCGCCCGCCGCGCGCACCATCGCTGCCAGCATGGGCGCATTGGAATTTCGAATCTGTCCCGGTCCCGGCTTTGCGTCCACTGCCACCAGCTCATCTCCGGTGGTCAGAATCGCCACACGCGGACGCCGATACACCTGGGCCGTGCCCATCCCGCATGCCGCCGCCAGCGCAATCTGCGCCGCGCCCATCGCTGTCCCCGGTTCCAGCAGCACAGCTCCGGCCCGCGCCTGCGCCCCCCGCGCCACCACGTTTTCGCCTGCCTCCAGCCCGCGCGATTTCTCCAGCCGAACCCGCTCGCCCGCGCGCTCCACATGCTCCAGCATCGCCACAGCATCGGCGCCCTTGGGAACCGCCGCGCCGGTCATAATCTCCCATGCCGCGCCCGCCGGCAGCGGACCTCCGGGGCTTTGGCCCGCATGGGTCGAACCCGCCAGCTTCAACCACGCACCCTTGTTGGCCTGCGCGGCCCGGCAGGCATAGCCGTCCCGCGTCGACCGCGCAAAGGGCGGCTGATCCGCGTCGGCCTTCAGCGGCTCGGCCAGCACGCGCGCCTGCAAGCTCGTCAGTTCAACCCGCTCCGTGGCCGGCTCGGCGGCCTGTTCCGCGGCCCACGCTGCCACCAGCGCCGCCGCTTCCTCAAAGCTCAACAGCACTTCCTTCCCAGTGCTTTTCCCGGCTTTGCTTTTCCCGGCGTTGCTTTTCCCGGCTTTGCTTTTTCCGGCTTTGCTCATGCCCGCATTGTAGCCGTCTCTTGTCCACGCCTTCGCCAAACCGGAACGCGCGCGAAAAAGGCGCTCCCATTTGGGGAGCGCCCTCGCGTGCTTTGCCTGTTTTGCGTTTACCGGTGCTTCTTCGCCTTGAAGGTGGTTTGCACCTTCTGCCCCGCCTGCTGCAGAATCCCTTTCACGTCGTTGGCATAGGGCCCGTCCGGCGCCAGCTCAAGATACTTCTCATACGCTTCCTGGCAGCCCGGCGGCAGCTCGATCTTTTGCGTTTTCGCATCGAAGGTGGCCTTCTGCACCAGGCCCTGTCCCTTCAGGTAGTAGAGCAGCGCGTCATTCGGACTTGTCTGGATCGCCCGGTCGGCCGCCGCCACCTGCGCGTCTCCGTTGCCTACCTGGAAGAAGATGATCGTTTCGTTCCTGAGGTAGAAGCCGGCCTTGGACGGGTCTGCCTTCCCCGCCTCGGCGTATTCTGAGTCGGCCTCGGGCACCTTGCCCGTCCGCGCGTAAATCTCGCCCAGACCGGCATGCGACATCGCCACAACGTCGGGCCGCGGTTTCTTCCCCGCCGCGTCCACCTCCAGCGCCTTCTTGAACGAGATCTCCGCCTGGTCATACTCCTTCAGGCCCGACTGCGCCTGCCCCAGGTAGGCCCACAGCACTGACTCCTGCGGCCGTTCCTGCGTATCTTTTGACATCATCGTTTGAATGTCCGTGTACTGCGCGCTCTTGAGCTCCGTTTCCTTGGCGTCCACGGCGGCCTTGGTCGCCGACGCGCCAAGCTGCTGGACGGCGGCTGCCCGCGCGCCGTCGGCCGTCTTCAAATCCGCCGAGACCTTCTTCAAATCTGCATTCAGCTGCTTGATGACCTCATTCGTCTTCAGCGCCTCGGAGTTGTGCTTGCGCAACTCCACCAGTTGTTTTTGCTCCGCCTCCGGCAGCTTGTTGATGTAGGCCTGCCGCGTCATGTCGAAGTCCTGCGTAATGTCCTGGCCCGCCACAATCTTCACGTTGTCGAACGAGTCGATCATCTTGTCCTGCGGCGTCGTCGGCTCCCGAAAGACCGCCATATAGGTGCCCGGAGCGGCCTCGCCATGGTAAGTGCCGTCTTTGCCCACAGGAAACGTGTACTTGTTCGTGTGGCCGCCGTCTGTTGAAAGACTCACGTTGCCGGCCGGCTCCGGTGTGCCCACGGGGTTCGTCACCGTCCCGTGAATTTTGCCCGTCGGCGCCGCACTCTGCTGCCCGAACACCGGTGTGAGAGTGAACGCCAGCACACCCACCCACAGCGATAGCTTCCGTATCATCGTCTTCTCCTTGGGAACTCTCGCGGCGCTCTGGGCTCCGCGGCTCCGTCAAATTCCATCGCGGCCGCTTCGTGCGCGGCGCTTCTGCCCGCCGCACGCCGTGCTGCGCGGCGCATCTTGCCTTCGGCCTTGTGCCGCTGGTTGTTCAAACCCGCGCACGGCCCGTTCCACCTGGAAGCAGCTTGCGCGCTCAAACCCCGCGCGGCGTCGCAACTTCTCCGGCAGCACCAAAGGTAAATCCAACCCCGCTTCCAGCACAAGCGCGCCCGTCACGGCCAACGCCACCCTACAATAAGGCCATGGCCCTCACCATCCGGCCGGCCGTCCCTGCCGACGTCCCGCAGATTCTCGCCTTCGTCCGCGCGCTCGCCACCTACGAGCGCGAGCCCGACGCCGTCTCTGCCACCGAGCAGGACATCCTCCTCCACGGCTTCGGACCCCATCCCTACTTCTCCTGCCTCATGGCCCACTGGGACGGCGCGCCCGCCGGATTCGCCCTCTATTTCTTCAATTACTCCACCTGGCTGGGCCGTCCCGGCCTCTATCTTGAAGACATCTTCGTCCTCCCCGAGTCCCGTGGTCGCGGCATCGGCAAGGCCCTGCTGCAGCGCGTCGCCGCCGCCGCACTCGAGCACGGCTGCCTGCGCCTGCAATGGGAGGTCCTCGACTGGAACACGCCCGCAATCGACTTCTACCGCGCCATGGGCGCCGAATTCCTCGACGAATGGCGCAACGTCCGCATCTCCGGCGATGCTCTTGAACGCCTGGCCGTCGAGCCCGTTGAACCCGCATTGCCCCCAGCAGCCGGGGAACAGAAGGAATGAACCTACGCCACAACAGCTCCGAAGCCGCGCCGAAGGCGGCTGCCCCACCGCAGATGGTCAGAGTCATCGGCGGCGGACTCGCCGGTCCTGAAGCCGCGCTCACCGCCGCCCGCCTCGGCTGCCAGGTCGATCTCTACGAAATGCGCGCCATGGTCGACGGCAAGCCCCGCCTCACCCCGGCCCACCAGACCACCGACTTCGGCGAACTCGTCTGCTCCAACTCGCTCAAAAGTGAATCGCCCAACACCGCGCCATGGCTGCTGAAGCAGGAAATGCGTCGAGCCGGTTCCCCCCTTCTGCGCCTTGCCGACGAAACCGCCGTGCCGGCCGGCCACGCCCTCGCGGTCGACCGTGTCGAGTTCTCGCGCCGCATCGCCCAGGCCATCGCCGACGAACCCTCCATTCGCGTCTTCCGCGAAGAGGTCACCACGCTCGATTCCGCCGAGCGTTTGACCATTCTCGCCACCGGCCCGCTCACCTCCGCGCCCCTCAGCGCCGCGATTCAGCGCCTCACCGGCTCGGAACACCTCGCCTTCTACGACTCCATCTCGCCCATCGTCGACGCCGACACCATCGACATGGACCGCGTCTACTTCGCCGCGCGCTGGGACAAGGGCACCGCCGACTACATCAACTGCCCCATGGATCGCGAGGAGTACGACCGCTTTCTTGATGCCCTGCTCGCCGCCGAGCCCGCCGAATCGAAAGAATGGGAAAAGCTCGACTACTTCCCACCCCATTCGCCAGATTCGGGCAAATGGGGACCCCGGTACTTCGAGGGCTGCCTGCCCATCGAGGTCCTCGCCCGCCGAGGCCGCGACACTCTCCGCTTCGGACCCATGAAACCCGTGGGCCTGCGCGACCCGCGCACCGGCAAAAACCCCTGGGCCGTTGTCCAGCTCCGCAAGGAAAACCTGCGCGCCTCCAGTTACAACCTGGTCGGCTTCCAGAACCACCTCAAGTGGGGCGACCAGGCACGCGTGCTGCGCCTCATCCCCGGCCTCGAAAATGCGCACTTCCTCCGCTACGGCCAGATCCACCGCAACACCTACATCTGCGCGCCTGTCTTGCTGGATGAAACGCTTCGGCTGAAAAAAGAACCCACGGTTCTTTTTGCCGGGCAGCTCTCCGGCGTCGAGGGCTATACCGAATCCATCGCCACCGGACTGCTCGCCGGCCTTTACGCCGCTGCCATCGTCCGCGGTCAGGAACCCATCCCCGTGCCCCGCGCCACGGCCCTCGGCTCGCTCGTCCACTACATCACCCACGCCGACCCCAAACACTTCCAACCCGCCAACATCACCTTTGACCTGCTCGAGCCGCTCGACCCAGATATTGTCGACGAGGAGACCCGCCGCCGCATCCGCGACAAGAAGGAGCGCCACCGCCTCCAATGCGAGCGCGCCCTCGCCGTATTCGACGCCTGGTGGGACGCAACGCCGCATTTGGCCGGGGAACTCCGCGCTGGGCTTTAGCGTAGTTCTGGGTTAAGCTTACGTTCCCCGGAAAGGTCTCCTATGCACGCCCTCTCTGCCCCAGACGCCATCTCCCCCGCCATTGCACGCACCCGGGACTTCCTCTTCCGGCCGTTTCGCTGGGGAACCTATCTCAAGCTCGGACTCGTCGCCATGATTACGGAGGGCTTCACGAACTCCCACTCGTCCTCCGGGCATGGCGGTCATCCCACACGCAATGCGCCCTCAGTCACCTCGAGCTTCTATCTCTCTCCCGGCTTGATCGCACTGATCGTGGTGGGCGTGCTTGTCGCCATTGTGGTTGCCCTCGTCATCTTCTACCTGGTCACGCGGCTGCGCTTCGCCTACTTCCATTGCCTGGTCCATGACAACCGCTACATTCGCCCCGGCTGGCGGCTCTATCGCGATCAGGCGACGCGCTTCTTCTGGTTCAGCGTGTTGGTTGGAATTTGTTTTCTGCTCCTGGCGGCGGGGATGCTCCTTCCGTTCGCGGCCGGACTCTTTCACCTGATTCGCCAGTTAGCGCCCGGCGGCCACCCCAACCTTCTGCAGGTGCTCGCTCTGGTTCTGCCAATGATTCCCATCGTCCTTCTGCTTGTCTTGGCCGGCTTCCTGAGCGACGTGGTGTTGCGCGACTGGATGCTGCCCCATTTCGCGCTCGACAACGCAACCGCCGGCCAGGCGTGGGCGCAGGTGTGGGCTCGCCTCACCGCAGAAAAACGCCAGTTCTTTGTCTACACGCTTTTGCGGGTCCTTCTGCCCACCATCGCATTCATCGGTTTGTTCCTCTTGCTCATGATCCCGGGATTCTTCGCCGTCGGAGCCACGGCCATGTTCGGATTTGGCATCCACAGCGCACTCGCGGGAGCAACCGGCGCTTCCTCCGTCATCGCGATCGTTTTCGAGGTCTTCTTCGGTATCCTCGCGTTCGGAGTCGTACTTTTGGCCAGCATCTGCGTGGCGGGACCTGTCTGCACCGCCATTCGTGAGTACGCTCTACTCTTCTACGGCGGCCGCTACCAGACTCTGGGAAATCTGCTCGACCCTCCGACCTCGCCATCGCCGAACTTCGCACCATCCCAACCGGCCTGAAAGGCGACCGCGTGGCGTTTCATCCGCATCCCTTTCGCTGTCCACGCGCGTTTTGGCGGGGGCCAATCGCCCCGCGCCGGTTCAAGTGTGGGACCGGCGAATTCGGCACTTCTTCATCGCGCCGTCTCCACTTTCCAGGCGCCGGGCTGGCCACGTACGTAACGGCCAACCACAAATAACTCCGCCACTTCCAGCCGGTCTTGTGCTACCCTAGGCCAACTTCGGAGCTTGCACTGTATGACGGCTCTCTCCGCCTCGCAGGCGATCATGCCCGCCATCGATCGCACGCGCAAATTTCTCTTTGACCGCTTCCGCTGGCTCACTTTCCTCAAGCTGTCGCTCGTCGCGGCACTCACTGAAGGTGTCTCCATCCGGCTCCGCTACACCGTGGGCCACGCCGCGCATGCCGCGCCCGCGGCATCCGCCTCCACGCCCGCCGACTTCTTCTCCCACTGGCTCTGGCTCATCGGCCTCCTCTTCGTCCTCGGCCTTCCCATCGCGGTCTTCGCTCTCTACCTCGTCACCCGCCTCCGCTTCGCCTTCTTTTACTGCCTCACCCGCAACAGCAGCGAAATCCGCCCCGGCTGGGCCCTTTATGCGCAACAGTCCATGCGCCTCTTTGAGGTTTCGCTCGCCATCTGGGCCGTCTTTGCCCTGCTTGCGGGTTCCGTTCTCTATCCGCTGTTCAACCACTATCTCGCGCTCAGGGCGCAATCCGGTCCCAACGGCTTTAACGACTTCGCTGCCGCGCTCTCTTTCGTTTTCTCGAGCTTCTTCACATTCCTCTTCCTCTACGCAATCATCTGGTTTGCAGACACCATCCTCCACGACTTCCTGGTGCCTCACATGGCGCTTGAGAATCTCTCCGTCGTCCAGGCATGGGAGCAGTTCCTTTCCCGCGCCACTTCTGAGCCCAGTGTCTTCACCACCTATCTGGGCGAACGCTTCATCCTGCCCATCATCGGCTTCATGGCCCTCAGCATCGTCGCTGCCATCCTCGGCGCAATTCTCTCGGCTCTCGTCGCCGTTCCCCTCGCATCCATGGAAGCCGTTGTCCGCGCCGGCTCACTCGGCGGAGCTATCCTTGCCGCGCTCGTCCTGCTGCCGCTCGCCATCCTTGCCGTCGCCGTCGCCATTTTCGTTTCCATCTGCCTTGGTGGCCCCCTCGCCACATGGATCCGCAACTTCGCCCTCATCTTCTACGGTGGCCGCTACCAGGCCCTCGGCGATCTGCTCAACCCGGCCGAAACAAAGCCCTTCCAGCCCCCGCCGCCGCCCGTCGAAGCCGGCCCCACTCCGCCGCCGGCTGAAGCCGACGAGCCCGCTCCACCTGCGGCCATTTAGCCACGGGAACCTTTTCCCCTTCGCCCGTGTCCAACTCTTCGTGGACCTCTCGGCCGTGCCTGCACCGCCGCTCCGCGGCGTTGTACCCTTGTCTAGGGAGTTTCTCGCATGCGCCCGATCATCATTCTCGCCTCTCTGGCCCTGCTGGCCGCGGCCGCTGCGCCCGCGCAATCGGCTCCCGCTTCCAAATCCGCGCCCAAAGCCATTCCCGCGCCCAAGGCCACCACCGTCGAAGTCCCCATTCCGCCCGCCGTAAAGGCCCGCAACCTCCTTCCTTCGCTCTTTGACGGCTGGGTCGCCTCCGAACCGGCGCAGACCCTGCTTGACCTCGCCGCCGCAGACCCTGCGCACGCCGGAGTCCTCAAGGAATACGACTTCCTCTACGGCGCGCAGGTCTCCTACCGGCGCGACGGCGAAACCCTCACCCTCCGCGCTCTTCGCTTCCAGGATGTTTCAGGCTCTTACGGCGCGTATACCTTTTACCGGCCCAACCACTGGGCACCGGAGGAAATCGGTTCCGGCGCGGCGTCGGACAAGAACCACGTCCTCTTCTGGAAGGGAACCACCGTCGTCGACGCCCAGTTCTCTCACGTCGGTCCCATGTCCGCTTCCGAGCTGCGCGACATCGCCGCCCGGCTTCCCCAGACCCTCGGCAATCGCGCCGTCGCGCCGCCTGTTCTCTCTTTCCTGCCGCAGGCTTCGCTCGACAAACAGACCGCTCACTACGCGCTCGGTCCCGCCGGCTACGTGGGTTCCGGCGGCGTTCTCCCGCCCCAGCTCGTGGGATTTGACACCGACGCCGAGGCCGTCACCGCCAACTACTCGCTCACCTCCGGCCCGGCCACGCTCACCATCATCGAGTACCCCACGCCCCAGCTCGCCATCGCGGAGGAAGGTCGCATTCGCGATTACATCAAGGCCGGCGCGCACGCCCAGCCGCCCTTCCCCAAGCCTCTGGTCGACTCCGACCAGGCCTCGCTCGAAATACGCCGCAGCGGCCTGCTCGTCGTCCTCGTCAGCGGAGACGCCATCCCCGACGAAAGCCATCGCCTCCTTGAGTCCGTCTATTTCAACGAAAACCTCGTCTCCATCCCCCAGGGCGGTGAATCCCAGGTGGCCAAAACCAGCCGCCTGCTCATCGGCATCGCCACCCTCGTGCTTATCGGGTCCTTCGCCGCCATTCTTCTCGGCTTATTCCTCGGCGGCGGCCGCGCCCTCTACCGCGTCGCCCGCGGAAAGCCCGCCTCCTCCGTCTACGATGCAGAGTTCATCCGCCTGAACCTTCCCAGGTAGGCTCCGTCCCATTTCCGCAATCGATTTTCCATCCCCTCCACAATCTTTGCCTCGGCCGCATCCATTCCATCACTGGCTCACGCCATCCTGTGGAAAAACGGAGGAAAACCGGGAAAAACACGGGGAAAAGGCCGGGTTTTCACCTCTCTTAAAATCGAACAAACAGCGAAACTGTAGCTCTGCTCTAACCCCTCTACTTTCTCGTAACTTGTTCATCTCAAATCTTTTATTTCCCTGCCGATTTGGTCTTGACACTCCGGCCCCCTCCACCTACTATGCAGCCAGAAAGTTCTGATGGTTTTGCCTCCGTTGGAACTATTCTCCCTAAGGAAAGGGCCGCCCATTTGCCGGGCGGCCTTTTCCGTCTCTGCGTCCTTTGTTCTGCGTTCTGCTTCAGGATTGCCCTTCTTCGCTCCCCGCGGCCACGCCTTCCGCGCCTTCGCTCCACTCCTTGCCGCACGCCTCACACAGCCACGTGTTCACCGGCTCCACTCCTTGCAGCACCGGATCCTCCGCGCCGCACGCCGGACACACGGGCGCCACATACACCGGCGTCTCCATCGATGCCTCCTCCACAACATCCTGCGGAACGGGCCCGCCCAGCAGCTCGCGTGCGTGATCCAGCTCGTCAGCCGCCACCACCACGCGGAGACTGCCCGCATCCCACGGATTCACTCCGCCCTCAATCCAGCTCTCAATCTCCGCGCGCCGCAGCACCTCCGCAATCTGTTTCGCCTGTTGCATCGAAGCACACGCACACAGCGGCGTCTTCCACGTGTACTCGCGCGCCGCGTCCTTCTCGGCGTCCGCATCCTCGCCGTCGTTCGTCCCCGCGCTTCTCTTCGGCCGCCGCTCCGGCCTCTTCGGCGCTGCCGGATCACCCAGTCCGCGCGTCTTCATCTCACCGCGCAGCACCGCCTGCGCCACTTCGGTCAGGTCGCCGTAGTCCTCGGCCAGTTGGCACAATTCTCCCTCGGATTTCCCGCGGTAGAGTTCGCTCAGCGACTGCCAGTCTCTGCTCGGATCCGTTTGCATACGCCGCAGTATAGACGTGCCGCGCGCCGTCAGCCCCGCGCGCTTCACTTCTTTGCAAATATTCTCAGTGGAATCGGCTCCAGCCGCTGTCGGCGAGCCCCAACTTTACCGGAGTCGGGAGCAACGATACAATCTTGGAGGAGCACGCCGACGTAGCTCAGCTGGTAGAGCAGCTGATTCGTAATCAGCAGGTCGTCAGTTCAAGTCTGACCGTCGGCTCCATGCTTCCCGCCCGCATTGCCCACCTGAATATTCTAATTTTGCTCCACCCTTCAACGCACTCTGCCCGCACACGCTCGTTCAGAGCCTTTCCACCAGCTCGCTCAGCCGTTCCAGCAGGTGGTCGCGCATGGTGCGCAGCTCGTCCAGACCCTCCAGCGCGGTGCCCTGCGCCTCCGGCTGCGAGCAGTCCATCAGCTTGTCGGCCATGCCGTGCATTCGCACATGCAGCCGGTCCAGGTCCTGCAGGGTCGCGTCGCCTGCGCGCCCGTTGTGCAGGGCACCCCTCAGCCATGTGCCAAGCCCACACTCCTCGGCCGACTGCACCGGCGCCGGCTGCCGCTGCCCGCGCAAAAACTCTTCGATCTCCTGGACCCACGCCCGGTGTTCCACGCCTGCGTGCAGCACCGGCCAGTGTTCCGGCGCAACCGCCTTGGCCTGCGTCCACTCGCGCGGCGCCCGCCAGGTCTTCACCCACTTCGCCACGTCCCCGGCCGGCATGGGCCGCGCAATTCCGTATCCCTGCGCGTGCTGGCAGCCCAGCCGCAGCAGCATCAGCCCGTGCTCCAACGTCTCCACGCCCTCGGCCACCGTCCGCCGCCGGAAGGCCGACGCCAGTCCCAGCACGCCCTCCAGCAGCGTCAGGTACTCCGGGTTGTCCAGCATGTCGTGCACAAATGAGCGATCGATCTTCAGCACGTTTACCGGCAGCCGCTTCAGGTAGGAGAGCGACGAATACCCCGTCCCGAAGTCGTCCAGCGCAAAGGAGACGCCCATCCGCGCGCACTGTCGCATCACCTCCGACACCTGCACCACATCTCCCAGAGCGCTCGTCTCCAGCACCTCCAGCTCCAGGTTTGCAGGCGGCGTCTTCGGATGTTTCGCCAGTAGCTTCGCCAGCCGGTCGGCAAAATCCGGCATCTGCAGGTGCTGCGCATCCAGGTTCACGCTCACTGGAATCTCCAGCCCCTCCGCGCGCCAGCGTTCCATCTGCGTCAGCGCGGTCTCGATCACCCACTCCCCGATCTCCACAGCCACCGGATGCCCCTCCACCACCGGCAGGAACTGCGCCGGCGGCAGAATGCCCACATCCGGATGCCGCCACCGCAGCAGCGCCTCGGCTCCCACCACCTCGCCCGTGTTCATGTTCACCTTTGGCTGGTAGTAGAGTTCAAACTCGTTCTCTTCGAGTGCGCGCCGAATCCGCCCAATGTCCTCGTGGTGCCCCCGCACGCTCCGGTCTTCCCGCGGGTCAAACACATGCACCCGGTTCTTGCCTTCCACCTTCGCCTGGTACATCGCCTGGTCGGCCTGCCGCAAAAGCTGGTCCGCGTCCACATCGCCCGGCTGCGGATACACCGTCACGCCCAGGCTCGCCGACACCCGCAGCGTCAGCTCGCCCAGTTGCACCGGCTCCGCCAGCCGCTCCATCGCCCGGTCCATCACCGCACTGGAGTCTTCCGTGCCGTCCAGGTCCGTCAGCATCAGCGCGAACTCGTCGCCGCCCAGCCGCGCCAGCGTGTCGCCCTCGCGCAGCACCCCCTTGATCCGCGCCGTCACCGCCTGCAGCAGCTTGTCGCCCACCTCGTGCCCATGCTGCTCGTTGATCGCCCGGAAATTGTCCAGATCCATGCACGCCACCGCCAGCGGACGCCCACGCCGGTTGGACTGCGCCATAGCCTGGAACATCCGGTCGGCCAGCAGCACCCGGTTCGGCAGCCCCGTCAGCACGTCATAGTGCGCCACCCGTGCCAGTTTCCGCTCCTGCTCCTTCGCAACGGTGATGTCGGAGAAAAGCGCCACATAATGCCGCAGCCGGCCCATCTCGTCCCGCACCGCGTTGATCGACAGCATCTCCGCGATCAGGTGCCCATCCTTGGCCCGGTTCCAGATCTCGCCCGACCAGTGGCCCGCCTCACCCAGCGTCCGCCACATCTCCTTGTAGAAATCCCGGCCCTGCCGCCCCGAATTCAAAATGCGCGGATTCTCACCCAAAATCTCCTCGCGCGTGTAGCCCGTAATCCGCGTGAACGCCTCGTTCACGTCCAGGATCGAGCCCTTCGCGTCGGTGATCAAAATCCCCTCCGAGGCCTGCGAGAAGACCTCCGCCGCCAGGTGCAGCTTCTCGTCCTTGGCCTTCATCGCTGTAATGTTGTCGGCGAACAGCACAATGCCGCCCACCTGGCCTGTCGCCGTCCGCCACGGCAGCAGGTCCCAGCGGATCCACTGGACCGTCCCGTCGGCGCGCTCAAACAGGTCCGCATCCGAGCGCATCGCCTCGCCCGCCAACCCCCGCCTGTGCGACTCCAGAAACTTCTCCGGCAAATCCGGAAACAGCTCATAGTGCGACCGCCCGATCACGCGCTGCCCCTGCAGCCCGTAGTCGTCCAGATAACGCCGGCTCACAGCCAGGTAGCACATCTCCCGGTCGAACATCGCCAGCGCCGCCGGCGCATGCTGCACGAAGACGCGCAGCAGCTCCTGGCTCGCCGTCAACTCCGCCTCCGCATGCTTCCGCTCTGTAATGTCGCGGATCGTGCCCCGCATCACCACGGGTTGCCCGTCGGCGTCGAATTCCAGTTGCCCCAGCCCATGCACCCAGCGCACCGCGCCGTCCGTCGCCCGCATAATCCGGTATTCGCGGTCGAACGGCTGCCCTTTACGCAGCACCTCCTCGTCAAAGTACTGCCGCACCTCCGCCCGGTCCTCCGGATGAACCAGCGCCTCCCATTCGGCCACGGTGTTGCTCTGCTTCGCCTCCAGCCCCAGCAGCCGTGCCATGATCTCCGTGCAGCGCCACTCGCCCCGGTCCAGCCAGCACACATAGCTGCCGATCCCAGCCGCCTCCTGCGAAAGTCGCAGAAACTCCTCGCTCTCGCGAAGAGCCTCGTCAGCATCCAACCGGGCACGTATGTCCTGAGTTATCTCTAACAAGCAGCCTGTCTCCCCGCTCCTTTCCATTATCGGATACCTGCGCATTGTAAACAGGACTCTCCCGTTACCATCCTTCGTCCGACTCTGAGACGCCTCTTCCACCGCACCGCCCTCCAGCACCGCCTCCTCAGCCGCGTAGCCGGCGTCCGCCTCGGCCTCCTCAAGAAGGTCGTAAACGGTCCGTCCGGCCAGATCTCCCCGTCGGCCGGTCTCGTCCTCTAATGCCTTTTGCATCTTCCGGTTAGCCCACACGATCCGGTGAAAGGTATCCTTCCCACACGCCCCCACCCCCACGGATTCAATGCCCGCGGCAAGGCTCTGCCAGCATGGGTCTTGTGTGGTTTCCTCATTCGGAACTGGAGGCGCCGTAAGTTCCAAAACAGCTTCTACTCAATCGCCCGCGTCCCCCGCACCGGCGAAATAGTCCCAGCGGCCCATTTCTTCCCTTCGCCGCCCCCCCACCCGACCCACTTCGGGTTGCGCGGTCCCCTCATGTCGCGTCCCGGCCGCACGCAACCTCGGTGGAACCAAGTCTTGTACTGGTTATCCACTCATTTTTCTTGCACCCGTGATTCCCGACCGCTTATCCACGCATATTCTTGGCATAATCGCTCGTGTAGCGGTTCTCCAGCGCGTTCGGAGCCAGGCGATCTCCCCGGCGGCGTTCCACCACCCCCCGATGAACGCCGCGGGGCATCCCTGCTTCCAGCCCGCTCCAGATCCGCCCTCGGGCGCGGTTCCTCCGTAGCTGTTCCATCGAGCCACGTTCGGAATCGGCTCCGGGATTGCGGTCCGCAGTGCGCTGACCTCATCCCGTGCCATCCGGGCCGAACCACGGGAGCATGAACGAGTGACCAGTTATAGCCGCCAGGATGTCCTCCGTATCCTGCAGATCAGTTGCCGCCAGCTCCAGGCCTGGGAGCGCACCGGCCTCATTGACCCCCGGTCCACTTACAGCTTCCAGCATCTTGGCCAGCTCCGCACCCTCCGCGCACTTCGCGAGGAAGACGTTTCCGCCGCCTCCATCCGCCACTCCATCGTCGCCATGAAGGCCGTCGCCGGCCTGGACAACCCTCTCATCGAGGCCTGCCTGGTCCGCAACGGCGCGCGCCTCGCCTTCCGCTGCCAGGGCGCCATGGTCGACCCCATACGCCGCCAGCTCCTCTTTGACTTCGAGCGCGTCGACCGCGGCCACGGCGATCACCTCTCTCCCCTTCGACGAGTCGCATCCGGGTCTCCCTCCGTGCAGGACTGGTTCTTCGCCGCCGTCCAAGCCGAGGAGTCCGGCGAAAAGCATCGCGCCATCGCCCTCTACAACAAGCTCATTGAGCGCGACCCCTCCTACGCCCCGGCCTACATCAACCTCGGCACCATCTACTTCCACCTTCGCCAGTACAGCCGCGCCGAGGAGCTCTATCGCCGCGCCACCGAGACCGATACCCAATACGTTCTGGCCTTCTTCGATCTCGGCAACGTCCTCGACGAGCTTGCCCGCCCGGACGAATCCATCGCCGCCTACCAGCGCGCCGTCGCTCTTGCGCCCCGCTATGCCGACGCCCACTACAACCTCGCTCTCGCCTTTGAGCGCAAGGGCCACGCCCGTTCCGCGCTGCGCCACTGGCTCGCCTATCTGCGCTTGGACCGCACCGGACCCTGGGCCGACCACGCACGCGCACAGCTCCGCCGCCTGCTCGTCCGAGAAAAGCTCTCCATCGCCTCCCGTGCCACCGGCTTCATCCCTGCCCGTTCCGGCGCAGCCGCGCTTCGCCTCGTTTAGCCTTCCTGGCCGCCCGGGCCACGCTTCCGCTTCGGGCCCGGTTTGCGTGATTCTTCCCGCCAACCCCTCTGGTTTTCACCCTGCGCAAATTCTCCCTTCCCCGGCAACAACTTCATCTGCGAATTGGCGTCTAAATAAAGCATCACGTGCGGTTTGTTACTCTCGGGGGTTGGCCTCACACGCGCAACATCGGGAGCGCACATCTCAGGCGCACCTTGCCTCCACCCCCGGAAGCCAAACGGATGGCTTCATGCCTTTGCTCCACCACATCTCGACCGCGGATTTCCCACCGCCCTGTAACAAACCGGTTTACCCTTGCATTCCATGAGGATGGCCATGACGAAGATGCTTGCACTCCCAAAGCAAACAATGAGGCGTCGCCTCGCCTGCAGCCTTGTCGCGACCGCCCTGGCAGTGGCCGCCTGTGCCGCGCAAACGCCCGCTCCCCGCATCCTGTCGCAACCCACCAGCGCCCAAATGTCCCCGCTCCAGGGCTCGCTTCATCCCTTCGCCCAATCCCGTCTGGATGCCGGGAGCATGCCTTCTGACACCCGCCTCAACGGCATGAGCATCTACTTCAACCACACACCCGAGCAGCAGGCCGCGCTCGAGCAGCTCCTCGCCGACCAGCAGAACCCTTCCTCGCCGCTCTATCACCGGTGGCTCACGCCCCAGCAGTTCGCCGCCCGTTTCGGCATGGCGCAGTCGGATATCGACAAGGTCGAGCTCTGGCTTGAACAGCAGGGCTTCTCCGTGGACTCGGTCTCCCACAGCCACAACCTCATCCGCTTTTCCGGCACCGCCGGCCAGGTCGATCAGGCCTTCCAGACCCAGATGCACTACTTCAACGTCGACGGCAAAAAGATCTTCGCGCCCTCCACGGCGCTCTCTGTGCCGGCCGCCTTCGCTGCCACCGTCGCCAACGTCGGCAACCTTTCCAGCTTCCGCCCCCGCCCGCAATATGTCCCCTATAAGCCCGCCAATCCCCGCGCCGCCTTCACCTCCTCACAATCCGGCAGCGTCTACTTCGCCCCCGGCGACATCAAGGTCGCCTATGACATGAACCCCATCATCAGCTCCGGCATCGACGGCACCGGGCAGACCATCGCCATCGTCGGGCAATCCGCCGTCTCGCTGGCAGACATCACAAACTTTCAGAACGCCGCCGTCCTCACCCCCAAATCCCCCATACCCGTCCTCGTGCCGGGAAGCGGCACCGCCGCCTTCTACGCCGGCGATCAGGGCGAGTCCGACCTCGACCTCGAGTGGTCCAGCACCATGGCCCCCGGCGCCACCGTCTACTTCATCTACACCGGCAGCAATCCCAACTACGACGTCTTCGACTCCATCGATTTCGCCATCGATAACCGCCTCGGCAACGTCATCTCCGCCAGCTACGGTGCCTGCGAGGCCGGCAACGCCCCCTCCACCCTTTCCCAGTACGAGAGCATTTACGCCCAGGCCTCCGCACAGGGCCAGACCATCGTCGCAGCCTCCGGTGATCAGGGCTCGACCGCCTGCTTCATCAGTCCCACCACCACCAGCCCCTCGCTCTCCATCCAGGAATCGCTCTCCGTCAACTACCCCGCCAGCAGCCAGTACGTCACCGCCGTCGGTGGCACCGAGATTACTGACGCCAACATCCCCACCGCCAAGACAAGCAACCAGTACTTCACCTACAGTGGCACCACGGACACCCTCACCTCCGTCCTCAAGTACATCCCGGAGGTGGCCTGGAACGATGACGACAGCGCCTACGGCCTCAGCGCCACCGGCGGTGGCCTCAGCACCATCTTCTCCCGCCCCTCCTGGCAAAAAGGCGTCCCCGGAATCCCCTCCGGCAGCTTCCGCGCCGTGCCCGACATCTCCCTCTACGCCTCGCCCAACAACCCCGGCTACCTCTACTGCACCAGCGACACCAGCGACTGGAACACCACCTCCAGTCCTGCACAGACTGCCAGTTGCAACAGCGGCTTCCGTGACGCTTCCACTCAGTACCTCACTGTTGCCGGCGGCACCAGCTTTGCCGCGCCCATCTTCGCCGGCATGGTCGCCATCCTCAACCAGAAGGCCGGATACACCAGCGGCCAGGGACTCGTAAATCCCACGCTCTACACCTTGGCCTCCCACTCCACCACGTACTCCACCGTCTTCCACGACATCATCGCCGGCGACCCCAACGGCGCCAGCGGCGTAGGCAGCCAGTGCCTCGCCGGCTCCACCTATTGCAGCGGCGCCGCCCTCAATGACTACGGCACCACCGCCGGCTACGACCTCGCCACCGGCCTCGGCTCCTTTGACTTCGCGGCACTTGCCGGCGTCTGGCCCGCCAACAGCGCGCCCCTCATCGGCACCACCACCACCGTCGCGGCCTCCAACCCTGCGCCCAACTCCGGGGACAATGTCACCTTTACCGTTACCGTCGCGCCGGACAGCGGCTCCGCCGCCCCCACCGGAACCGTCACCCTCGTCATCGACGGCGGACCCACGCTCGGCGGTTCCACCACCACCGCCACTCTCACCGCCAGCGGCTCTGCCTCCACCACCACTTACACCACTTCCTTCACCACCACGGGCGGACACTCCGTCGTCGCCCAGTACGCCGGCGACTCCACCTTCGGCGCCTCCACCGGCGCGGCCTCGGTCACCATTGGCGGCTCCAGCTCTGGCACCGGCAGCTTCACCCTCGGCGCCACGGACGTCTCCATCCCCCGCGGCAGCTCTGGCTCCTCCACCATCTCCGTCACGCCCAGCGGCGGTTACACGGGCGCGGTCTTCCTCACCTTCACCACTTCCAATGACACTGCCCTCACCAACCTCTGCTACTCCTTCACCACCACCATCTCCAACGGCGACGGCGCGGTCGCTATCATCGGCCCAAACACCGTCACAACAAGCCTGGTCTTTGACACCAAAGCATCGGACTGCGTCACAGGCGGCGCAGCCAAGCCCAACGGCCGCACCTTCCAGCGCCTCGGCGCTCTGCACTCCGTTGCCGCCAACCATCCCCGACGCCCCGGCCCGCTGCCCGCCGGAATTGCCTTCGCCGGCCTGCTGCTCGCCGGCTTCCTCTCCCGCGCATCGCGCCGCTTCCGCACCCTCACCATGCTGCTGCTTCTGCTCTCCATCGGCTTCGGCCTCTCGGCCTGCGGCGGTTCAGGGGTCTCCAATCCACCCAAAGGCACTTACACCGTCACCGTCGTCGGCCAGGATTCGGCCACAGCCAGCATCACCGCCTCCACCACCTTCACCCTCACCATCGACTGACCTCTCTTCGCAACCTCACGGCGGACGTCCTTCCGGCGTCCGCCTTTTTCCTTCCCGGCATCGCGTCCCTGTCGCGGCCATCCGGCCCGCGCCCGGGCATTCCGCCGCCATTCCGCCGCCATTCCGCCGGCATTCCGCCGCCATTCTTTGATACACTCCAACCCCGGAGGACCGGCCCCTTTGTCTGCGCTCCAGCCCGCCACGCACCCCGCTCCGCTCACCCAGCTCTCTGAAGAAGAATCCCTCTTCTTTTCCACCGTTTGCCAGTTCGCGCAGCAGTCTCTCGCCCCCCTCGTCCGCTCCATGGACGATGAGCAGCAGTTCGCCCCCGGCCTCATCGACCAGCTCTACGAGCTCGGCATCATGAGCATTGAAGTCCCTGAAGACCTCGGCGGCGCCGGCGGCACCTTCTTTGATTCTGTGCTCGCCATTCAGGCCGTCTCGCAGGTCGACCCCGCCGTCGCCGTCCTCGTCGACGTGCACAACACCCTCGTTGTCAACGCTCTTCGCCGTTGGGGCTCGGCCGCGCAACAGCAGCATTGGCTGCCCCGTCTGGCCGCCGACACACCCGGCGCTTACGCACTCAGTGAAGCCGGCTCCGGCTCAGACGCCTTCGCCCTCCAAACCCGCGCTGAAGCCGCACCCGGCGGCTACCGCCTCAACGGCCGCAAGCTCTGGATCTCGAACGCACGCGAGGCCGGTCTCTTCATCCTCTTCGCCACCCTCGACCCCACCGCCGGCTACCGCGGCATCACCGCGTTTCTCATCCCGAAAGACACTCCCGGCCTCACCGTGGGCCGCAAAGAGGACAAGCTCGGCATACGCGCCTCCTCCACCTGCGAGCTCCTGCTCGACAACTGCGTCATCCCCGCCGAAAACCTCCTCGGCGAGCCCGGCCGCGGTTACAAGATTGCGATTGAAACCCTCAATGAAGGCCGCGTCGGCATCGGTGCACAGATGCTGGGCCTGGCCGAAGGCGCGTTCGCCCACGCCACGCGCTACGCCCAGGAGCGCCGCCAGTTCGGCAAGCCCATCGCCGAGTTCCAGGCCGTCCAGTTCTCGCTCGCCCGCATGGCCACTGACATCGAGGCCGCGCGCCTGCTCGTCTACAACGCCGCGCGCCTCAAGGACGCCGCCCGTCCCATCCTCCGCGAAGCCGCCATGGCCAAGCTCTTCGCCTCGCAGGTGGCCGAGAGCGTCGCCAGCCAATGCGTTGAAATCTTCGGCGGCAACGGCTTCGTCCGCGACTACCCCGCGGAAAAGTTCTACCGCGACGCCAAGGTCGGCGCCATCTACGAAGGCACTTCGAACATGCAGCTCGCCACCATCGCCAAGCAGCTTCTAGGTCGCTGACTCAACCCCGCAAACTGGGTGCCCCATCCTTTTCGCGTTCGTTGTGAAAAGGGTGGGATGACTGCGCAGCCCCAGCCACCGCCCGAATATGCTCCGGCCGGGTGCCCCATTCATCGCGGCTTTATCGCGATGAGTGGGATCATTGCGCCACTTCCCAGCCCTGCTCCCCATCCATTTCGCGCCCTTTGCGAAATGGGTGGGATTCCTTGCCGCCCTCGCGCCTCAGATCTTCTGCGTCCGCCGGGTGCCCCATTCATCGCGGCTTTATCGCGATGAGTGGGATCACTGCGCCACTTCTCATGCCTGTGCCCCATCCATTTCGCGCCCTGTGCGAAATGGGTGGGATTCCTTGCCGCCCTCGCGCCTCAGATCTTCTGCGTCCGCTGCACCGTGCGTACGCCGCTCACGCGCTTCAGTCCCAGCACCATGCGGTTCAGGTGTCCCAGATCCTCGGCTTCCACAATAAATTCGATAATCGCCTCGCCAGCCTCGTCCCGCTTCACATCCACGCTGCGGATATTCGTGTCGTCGTCGGAGATCACTGCCGTCAGTTCCTTCAGCATGCCCGTCCGGTCGTCGCAGTAGACCGTCACCTTCACCGGATAGCGCTGCATCCGGCCGCCGCTTCCCTCGCCCACGCGCGACCACTCCACCGCAATCCGCCGGTCGCTCTCGTAAAGCAGGTTTTGCACATTCGGGCAGCTCCGCGCATGCACTGCCACCCCCTTGCCGCGCGTCACGTAGCCCACAATCTCTTCGCCGCGAATCGGATTGCAACAGCGCGCGCGATAAACCAGCAGATCGTTCTGCCCCTCCACCTGCAGCGAGTCCGAGCCCGACAGGTGCAGCTTGCGCACCGCGTCGCTCATCCCCGCTTCGCCCGGCTTCACCTCCGGCGTCTCTTCGGCATCGGCGTTCGCCAGCCCCGGCGCAATCTTGCTCAGCACCTGGTGGGCGGAGTGCTTGCCCTGCCCCAGCGTCGCCAGCAGGTCCGCGGCCGTCGCCACGCCGTACTCGCCCGCAATCCGCCCCAGATCCTGGTCGTCAATCTGGCTCAGCGGCACCTTGAACTTCCGCGCCTCGCGTTCCAGCAGCTTGCGCCCAATCTCCACCGCGCGCCGCCGCTGGTCCTCGTTCAGCCAGTGCTTGATCTTGTTGCGCGCCCGCGGGCTCTTCACAAACGCAAGCCAGTCGCGGCTGGGCTTGTGGTCCTTCTGCGTCACGATTTCCACGATGTCGCCGTTGCGCAGCTTCGTCCGCAGAGGCACCATGCGCCCGTTCACCTTGGCGCCCACGCACGTGTTCCCCACCTCGGTGTGAATCGTGTAGGCGAAATCCACCGGCGTTCCGTCGGCGGGAACCACCACAACCTTCCCCTTCGGCGTAAAGGTGTAGACCTCGTCCGGATACAGGTCCATCTTCAGGCTGGAAAGGAATTCGTTGGGGTCGGTCATCTCCTTCTGCCACTCGACAAGCTGCCGTATCCAGTTCAGCCGCTCCTCGTCCCGCGCCGTCACTGACCCTTCGCCCGCCTTGTATTTCCAGTGCGCCGCAATGCCTTCCTCGGCAATCCGGTGCATCTCCTCGGTGCGAATCTGCACCTCGAACTGGTGCCCGCCCTCCCCAAGCACCGTCGTATGCAGCGATTGGTAGCGGTTCGCGCGCGGAATCGCGATGAAGTCCTTGATGCGCCCAGGAACCGGCCGCCAGATGGTGTGAATCAACCCGAACACCGCGTAGCATGACGCCACATCCTGCGTAATCACCCGCACCGCCAGCAGGTCATACACCTGTTCATAGCTCGCCCGCGTCCGCTGCAACTTCTGGAAGATCGAGTAGAGCCGTTTGATGCGCCACTCCACGCGCGCCTCAACGTTGTTCTCGCGCAATTGCTCCATCAGCGTCTCTTCCACGCCGCGCAAAAACTGCTCGCCCTCCAGCCGCCGCGCCTCCACAGCCTTTTGCACCTGCTCAAAGGCCACCGGGTCCGTATACCGGAACGCCAAATCCTCCAGCTCGCCGCGCACCTTGCCCATGCCCAGCCGGTGCGCCAGCGGCGCATAAATATCCAGCGTCTCCTGCGCAATCGCTTCCTGCCGCTCCGGCTTCAGGTGCTCCAGCGTGCGCATGTTGTGCAGCCGGTCGGCCAGCTTGATCAGCACCACGCGCACGTCGCTCACCATCGCCAGCAGCATCTTGCGCACGTTCTCCGCCTGGCGGTCCTCGCGGTTGGCGAACTGGATCTTGTCGATCTTCGTCACGCCTTCCACAATGTGCGCCACCTGGTCGCCGAAGCCCGCCTCAATCTCCTCGCTCGTCGCAGGCGTATCCTCCACCGCGTCGTGCAGCAGTGCTGCCGCAATCGCCGTTGCGTCCAGCTTCATCTCCGCCAGAACTTCAGCCACTTCCAGCGGATGCACGATGTAGGGTTCGCCCGAGGCGCGCAGCTGCCCTTCGTGCTGCTGCACGCAGAACTCCCACGCCTTGCGGATCAGGCTCACGTCCTCATTCGGCCGGTTCGCCTGCACCTGCTTCAGCAGCGCCTCAAAGCGTGTGTCAATCTCGCTTCTGTCGGGAATCTTGGGCTCGCTCGCGGGCGCGGACGCTTTCGCTGCATCCTCCGCGGCGCGGACAACCGCTTCCGCCCGCCCCGGGGTCTCCGGACCGGCGCTCGTGCGTTCCTTGGGAACAGACTGGCGCACAGCCGCCATGCTTCATTATAGGCCGGAGTTGCATGATTCACCCTGCCCATCGCCGGCCCGTGCCCAGTCGCATCCCCGGTCGCATGCTTCCCTTGGTACCATGAACAAGGCTCGCGCCCCCGGCTGCCCGCAGAAACGCCGTCCACCAACGCTCGCCCCGCAAAACGCCATGACCAAACCCCGCCCGCCGCGCAAATCCGCCTCGCCATCGCCCGCCGCCCAGCCGCCAGCCACACCCGGTGCGCGCATCAGCCGCCGCGCCGCAGACCGCCTCCGCGCCGGCCACCTCTGGGTCTACGCCTCTGACATCGAGGCTCTCGATCTGGGCTCAATGGCCCCGGATTCCTCTGCGCCCGATCCGGCCCCGCCCGCGCTGCTGCCCGTCGCCGACGCGCGCGGCCTCCTCCTCGGCACCGCGCTCTACAGTCCCACCTCACAAATCGCCCTGCGCCTCGTGGCTCGCCATGCACTCGACGAACCCGCCTGGCTCACCCTCTTTGCAGCCCGTCTCCGCGCCGCCATCGTCCGCCGCCGTCCCATGCTCACCGCGGAAACCGACTCCTGCCGCCTGGTTTTCAGCGAAGCCGACGAGCTGCCCGGCCTGGTCCTCGACAAGTACGCGAACCTGCTCCTCGTCCAGCGGCTCGCGCGCGGCCTGGTCACGCCGGCCATTGCCAACACGCTCGTCCGCGTGCTGCGCGAGGAGCTTCGAGACGAACTCGCCCCCACCGCCATTCTCGAGCGTCCCGATCCGCGCATGCGCGAGCTCGAAGGCCTCGCCGCGCCCGATCTTGCTCCGCTCTGGGCCGCCGATCCCCACCACCCCGCCGCCCAAACCCTGTTCCATCTCAACGATCTTGCCTTCCACTACGACGCCAACGCCGGCCAGAAGACCGGCGCCTTCCTTGACCAGCGCGACAACTACGCCGCCGCATGCGCCTGGGCACAGCGCCTCAACGCAACCGCCCGCGTACTCGACGTCTGTTGTTATCAGGGAGGCTTCGCGCTTCACTTCGCCCGCATCGCCGGTTCAGTCACCGGCGCCTCAGTCACCGGCATTGACAGCTCCCGCGCCTCGCTCGAGGTCGCCGAGCAGAATCTCGAATTGAATCGGGCCGCCAATGGCACGCAACTCAAAGCCCAGGTCGACTGGATCGAAGCCGACGCCTTTGAGCTTCTCCGCGACTGGTCCGGTTCCGGCAAGCAGGGTTCCGGCCGGCAATTCGACACCATCGTCCTTGACCCGCCCGCCTTCGCCAAGTCCAAACGCGCCGTCGAGGGCGCCCTGCGCGGCTACAAGGAGCTCAACCTCCGCGCCATCCGCATGCTCCGGCCCGGTGGCCTGCTTGTCACCTGTTCCTGCTCGCACCATGTCGGCTGGCCCGACCTCGAAGCCGCAGTTGCCTCCGCCGCCGCCGACGCGCGCCGCCGCGTCCGCCTGCTTGAGCGTCGCGGGGCCGCACTCGACCATCCGGTGGTCCTCAACCAGCCCGAATCCGAATACCTGAAGTGCTTGATCCTGGAGGTCGAGTAGGCCCTTACCCCTCGGCTGTGCGCCCCTGCGCAACCCATGCGCCCCACTCTACTTCGCGTGCCCAACCGGACCGCTCTCCGTCCACAAAAACGTCAGCTGGTCCGCGTCGTCCTGCACCTTCTGCTCCACGCTCACGCCCGCAGAGTGCCCGCCGGCCAAACTGTAATGCAGCAGAATCGGCCGCCCGCTCGCCGACGCCGCCTGCATCTCCGCCGTCATCTTCCGCGCGTGCAGCGGGTCCACCCGCGTGTCGCTTGACCCCGTGAAGAACAGAATCGCCGGATACTTCGTGCCCGTCTTCACGTTCTGGTAAGGCGAATACTTCAGTAGATACTCGAACTGCTTCTCGTTGTCCGCCGAGCCGTACTCGGTCATCCAGTGCGGACCCTGCTCGAACTTCTGGTAGCGCAGCATATCCAGCAGCGGATACCCGCACACAATCGCCGCGAACAAATCCGGCCGCTCGGTCATCGCCGCGCCCATCAGCAGCCCGCCGTTTGAGCGGCCCGTAATCGCAAAATGCTCCGCCGACGTGTACTTGTCCTTGATCAGATATTCAGCCGCGGCATAGAGGTCGTCGAAAACGTTCTGCTTCTTGCCGAACATCGCCTGCTCGTGCCACTTCTCGCCGTACTCGCCGCCGCCGCGCAGGTTGGGCATTGCAAACCAGCCGCCCTGTTGCATCCACCACGCGTACTGCGTATTCCACGTCGGCGTCATGCTCAGGTTGAAGCCCCCGTAGCCGGTCATCAGCAGCCGCACCGTGCCGTCCCGCTTCAACCCTTTCTTCCCGGCAATGAACATCGGCACGCGCGTCCCGTCCTTTGACGTGTAGAAGACCTGCTTCAGTTCGTAGTCGCTTGTGTTGAACGGCACTTTGGGCTGTGCAAACTGCTCGCGCTTGCCCGTCACCGTGTCCAGCCGGTAAAGCGTCGGCGGCTGAATGTACGACTGGAAACTGAAGTAGCCATAACGGTCCGTCGTCCGCCCAAAGAGATTCGACGCCGACCCGATTCCGTCATACGCGATCGTCCCCTCCGGCTTGCCAGCCAGCGAATACACCTCCGTGTCCGACTTCACATCCTTCAGCCGCTTCACATACATCTTTCCGCCCACAATCGAGAAGCCGTCGATCACGTCCTTGCCTTCCGGCACCAGCGTCTGCCACGCCTGCGGAGCCACGCCGGGATCCATCTTCACAATCCGCCCCAGCGGCGCGTCGTAATCCGTCTTCACATACCACGCATCCTTCGCCCATATCGCCTGGAACCGCGCGTCCATGCCCCACACCAGCACCTTGAACGGCGAATCCGGCTTCTTCAAATCGCGAAACACAATGTCCACGCGCCTGGCCGGCACCCCGCGCTCGATCGTCACCACCAGATAGCGGTCATCGTCTGTAATCCGCCCGAAGAACAGATCGTTTGTCCCCAGCGGCTCGTCGTAAAACGAATGCCCGAAGACCAGCTTGTCCTCGAAATCCCGCGTCCCCAGAGTGTGCAGATACATCAACGTGCCCGCGCGATTGTCCCGCGTGTAGTAGAACCCCGTTCCATCCGGCGTAAACGCCACGCCGAAGTAGAGCCCGCTCGGCAGCGCGTCTTCCAGCGTCTTGTGCTCCTTCACGTTGTAAACACGAATCACCGTGCTGTCCGAGCCGCCCACGCGCTCGCCGTATGCGACCATGTTCCCATCGCGCGACACCGCGTCCAGCATCACCGATGTGTTCGGATTCCGGCTCAGCGCCGCTGGATCAATCAGCCGCTCGTCCTTGCCCGACCATCCCTTCCGCATGGTTATCGAAGCCTGGCCCTCCTCGGCCAGCCGCTTCATAAAGTAGAGATTTCCCGCCCGCTCCACCGGCAGGCTCCACGTCGTCACCGCTTCCAGCGCCTCCAGTTCGTCCACCACCTTCGGCCGTATCCGCGCCTGCGTGAAATACCGCGCCGTGTACGCATTCTCCGCGTTGATGAACGCCTCGGTCGCCGGGCTCTTCGCATTCTCCAGCCAGCGATAGTCGTCCGTAATCTTCGTCCCGAAGTAATCGTTCACCACCGGCTGCTTCTCCACCGTCGGCGGCGCAGGCAGCACAATTCCCGCGCGCCCGTGAATCACCTGCCCCTGTGCCAAAACCCCAAGAAACAACGCCGCTCCCAGCCCCGCAGCAATCCGCATGTGCCCCTCCGTGTCTTCTCAGCATATCCGGCGCGCACGGTCTCCGCGCCCTGCCCCTGAATGGTAACGCTCTAGCAATCACTCATCCTTATAGAATCAACTCCAGTGACCGGCTCATCCTCAACTCCGCCCGGCAGCCCGCTCTTTTCGCGCAGGGCGCGCGCCCTCCGCCTGTTTCATCCTTCGCACGCCCACTCGGTCTTCTCGGCCACTGTTGTCCTCATGGCCTCGGTCTTTCTCTCCCGCATCATCGGTCTCGTCCGCCTCAAATACATCGCATGGCTCTTCGGCCGCGGCATGCAGGCTGACGCGCTCTACGCCGCCTTCGCTCTGCCCGACATGATCTCCTACTTCCTCGTCGGGGGCGCGGCCTCAATCGCCTTCGTCACCATCCTCACCAATTACCGCGACACTGGCCGCGAGTCCGAGGGCAACCGCTCGCTCTCCGTCATCCTCACCACCATGTATCTGGTGCTCGGCACCGCCATTTTCCTCGCCGAGTTCCTCGCGCCTTTCTATGTCCGCCACATGTTCCCCGGCTTTGACGCCGCCACCGCCGCCCTCTGCGTCACGCTCACCCGCATCCTGCTGCCCGCGCAGCTCGCCATCTTCGCCGGCGGCGTCTTCGGCGCGGTGCTGCTGGTCCGCAAGCAGTTCAGCATTCAGGCCGTCGCCCCGCTCATTTACAACCTGGGAACCATCTGCGGCGGCGTCCTGCTCGTCAAGCACCTGGGCGTCTCCTCGCTCGCCCTCGGCACCGTCGCCGGAGCCTTCTTCGGTCCCTTCTTTCTCAACTGGTTCTTCGCCCGCCGCGCCGGCACGCGTTACACGCCCATCCTTGACTGGCAGGATGAAGGCTTTCGCGAGTGGGTCCGTCTCTCGCTCCCCCTCATCATCGGCGTCTCGCTGGTCACCGCCGACAGATGGATCATCCAGCACTTCGCCTCGCGCATCCCCGGCGGCGTCACCCTCATGACCAACGCCAGGCAGCTCTTCTCCGCGCCCATGGCCGTCCTGGCCCAGGCCGCCGGCGCCGCCTCCATGCCCTTCTTCGCCAGCCTCTGGTCGCAGAACCGCCGCTTTGAGTTCGCCACCTCCGTCGCCGACTCCGTCTCCCGCGTCGCCTCCCTCGGCCTGCTCGCCGCCTCCGCCATGGCCGCGCTCGGCACGCCTCTCGTCAATCTCATCTTCATCGGTGGCCGCTTCCACGCGTCAGACGCCATTCCCTGCGCGGCCTACTTCGCCGTCTTCTCGCTCTCCCTCTTCCTCTGGTGCGCGCAGGCCATTTACGCCCGCGCCTTTTACGCCGCCGGCAGCACCTATGCCCCCATGGCCGCCAGCACCCTGGTCACCGCCGTCTCGCTGCCCATCTACGCCGGCCTCTTCCACAGCTTCGGCGCCATGGGCCTGGTGGCCGCGTCCGACATCGGCATCGCCCTCCAGACCATCACCATCGCCCTCCTGCTCCACCAGCGTCACATGGTCTCGCTCGCCAGCCTCGACTACCGCGAACTGGGCCGCTGCCTGGTAGCCGCTCTGGCCGGCGGAGGCCTCGTCTGGCTTCTCTTCTCCGTCCTCGGCGGCTACCTCGCCCGCCACTACGCCGCCCAACTGCCCCACCACAGCCACTGGACCGACTTTGCCGTCCTCGTCGCCGGAACCGCCATCTGGCTCTTCGTCACCGACCGCATCCTCATGCGCACCGGCTCCGCCCTGCCCCGCGTCGCACGCAAGCGCCTCGGCCTCGCCTGAGCCGGAACTCCATCCCTCCGCACAAAAACACAAAAAGCCCCCGCTGGCGCGGAGGCTCCTGCGATCTTCGTTCCTTTCCTGTAACGCTAGGCCTGCACCGCCTTCGGCGCTTCGGCCGCGGGCGTTGCCATAGGCATCGGCTTGGCATCCGGCTTGCGAATGTCGATGCCGCCCTTGAAGAACGCGCCATCCTCAATGCTGATGCGCGCCGCAGCCACATCGCCTGTCAGCGATCCTTCGGCCCGGATGTCCACTCGGTCAGTGGCCGTCACATTTCCGCGCACCTTGCCCAGCACCACAATCTCCCGCGCGGTAATGTTGGCCGAGACCGTTCCATTCTTGCCCACGGTCACGCGATTTCCCTGCAAACTCACGCTGCCCTCGACCTTTCCGTCGATGAACAGCGACTCCGTGCCGGTAATCTCGCCTTTGATATAGAGCCCTTTGCCAATGCTGGCCTGCTCGCCCACCGGCGCGGCGGGTCGTGCCGGCTCAAACGCGGCCGGCGCCGGCGGCGTGGGCCGGGCGGGCTCCGGCGTGGGGGTGGTGGGCGGTGATCCTTGCTGTGTCGGTTTCCACATTGCGCTCAACTCTTAGTCCTTTTCTGTCCTCGTCGGACGGGGGAATTGCCAAGGCTGGCGGTTTTGCCTGACTCCTAACCTGCTGCATCCGCGTACATGCACGCCGCGCCTGCCGCGCCCGCGCCTCCGCTTCGCTCTTGCTTCTCCGGCCCGGTGTTTCCCAGGCGCCTTCGTTGCGGTTATTGTATGCCGCCACGCCACCATACCACCAACTCCCATCCGTTCATCGTCCCTCGGTTTCCCTCTCTGTCAACAATTTTGCGCCGCATTGCACCATACCCGCGCCCGCGCCCTACAATCGCCTAATCCGTTCTCCTTTCCAATCCCCGGGGGTCCCATGCATCGTCGCGTCTTCTTCCTCGCCGCCCTGCTTGCCGCGGCCGCTCTGCCGCTCGCCGCCCAGCACGCCGCAACCATGTCGCCCGCCGCCCAGCCCCCCGCCCAACCTTTCGACGTCGTCATCCTCCACGGCCACATCATTGACGGCACCGGCTCGCCCTGGTACTCCGGCGACATTGGCATCCGCTCGGGCCGCATCGCCGCCATTGGCAACCTGGCCCACGCCCCCGCCCGCCGCATCATCGACGCCCACGGCGAGGTCGTCGCCCCCGGATTCATTGACATGCTTGGCCAGTCCGAGCTCTCCATCCTCGTCGACCCGCGCCTTCCCTCGAAGATTTATCAGGGCATCACCACGGAAATCACCGGCGAAGGCAACTCCGTCGCGCCCCTCAACGACGCCATGATCGCCGCCAACCACGACGCCTATGCCGAGTACCACCTCACGCCCACCTGGCGCACCCTCCGCCAGTACTTCGCCCGCCTGCAGAAGCAGGGCATGGGCATCAACATGGCCACCTTTGTCGGCGCAACCTCCGTCCGCCGCATGGTCCTCGGCGACGCCGACGTCCAGCCCACCCCCGCGCAGCTCGCGCAAATGCAGGCTCTCGTCCGCAGCGCCATGCGCGACGGCGCAGTCGGCCTCTCCACCGCCCTGCAATATGCGCCCGCACCCTATGCCACAACCCACGAGCTCATCGCCCTCGCCTCTGCCGCAAGCCCCTACGGCGGAATCTATGCCACCCACATGCGCAGTGAAGGCGACCAGGTCCTCGAATCCATTGACGAGGCCGCCACCATCGGCCGCCAGGCGCACATTCCCGTCGAAATCTGGCACATCAAAGCCGCCGGCAAGCGCAACTTCGGCAAGATGCCCCAGATCGTCGCCAAAATCGACAACTACCGCGCCCAGGGCATCGACATCTCCGCCAACACTTACGCTTACACCGCATGGGCCAACACCTTCTCCGCCTTCATCCCGCCCTGGGCCCACGCCGGCGGCGACCAGCAGCTCCTCGCCCGCCTCGCTGACCCCGCCGCCCGCGCCCGCATCCGCCGCGACCTGCTCGCCCCCGGCCCCGACTCCGCCGGCGAAACCTGGGACAACGAATGGCAGGAGATCCCCGGCCCTGCGTCCGTCCTCATCACCGACGTCCAGAATCCTGACCTGCGTCCCTACCAAGGACTTCGTCTGAGTGAAGTTGCGGAGCGATGGCATGAGGACCCCATCGACGCACTCTGCGACTTCCTTATCAAGGACAAGGCATTCACTGAGGTGGCCGTCTTCGCCATGAGCGAGCCCGACGTCGAGCTCGCCCTCAAGCAGCCCTGGGTCTCCATTGACAACGATTACGAAGGCCTCTCGCTCACCGGCATCCTCGGCCGCGGCCATCCGCACCCGCGCGCCTACGGCACCTTCCCGCGCATCCTGCGAAAATATGTTCGTCAGCAGCACCTGCTCACGCTGGCGGACGCCATCCGCAAATTCTCCGCCCTGCCCGCGCAGCGCATGAGGCTCACTGACCGTGGCGTCCTCAAGAAAGGCATGTGGGCTGACGTCGTCGTCTTCAACCCCGGCACCATCACTGACAAGGCCACCTACGCCGACCCCGCGCAACTCTCCGTCGGCATGGACTACGTCCTCGTCAATGGCGTCCCCGTCATCAGCCAGGGCAAAATGACCGGCGCACTCCCCGGCCACGTCCTCCTCGGCCCCGGCTACGTGCCGTAGCACGACATCTGAACTTCCAAACATCCGCGTGCAAACCGGGCACGAAAATGGGTGCCCCATTCATGGAGTGCGCATGGGCGCGCGACATGAGTGGGAGACCGCAAACCTCAATGCCGGGTGCTGGGTGCCCATCGATAAGGACGAAGGCGTTGTCAAGGGCGCACTCATCCCTGGCGGTGCGTGAGCACCGCTTTTGTTGCCAGCTTGGCTGAGGACCAGAGCTTTTGCAATCCACGCTGCATCACCATTCGGCGGGCATC
>DATLRP010000013.1:0-84684 GCA_035534635.1 Occallatibacter sp. | reverse complement strand
CGATCGATACGTGTTCTTCGGGTTGTGCTTGGTCAGCACCTTGGTGATCGCCGCCGTCAACGTCGTCTTCCCGTGATCGATGTGTCCGATCGTTCCCACGTTCACGTGCGGCTTCGTACGATCAAATTTTTCCTTCGCCATGCCTCTTCCAATCCCTTCGGTTGAACTTTACTGAGTGGCCCTTGCTCTTTGGCCCCTTGATGCTTTGTGGCTCTGGATGCTCTGTGGCCCCCGGACCGAACCCAAATTCCCTGAAAAAACCAGCTTCCGCCTCAGTAGTAGGCGTAGGCCTTGAAATATCTCTGCCGCAGGTCGGCAGGCACCGCTTCCACCAGCCGCAGGTAGCGCTCGCGGGTCAGCGCCTGGTCAGAAACCGGAAGTGCGGCGTAAAGTGCCGGCGCATCCTTGCCCAGAAAACCCCGCTTGAGCACCGACTCAAAGTCGCGAATGCGCAGCCGGTTGCGCCGGACGCGGCTGAGGAGCACTTCCACCTCGCGCGGGTCAAAGACCGCATCCATCAACGCGTGCAGCTTTGCGTAACCCTGCTCATCCTGTACGACAATGGCCGCTTGTTCAAACATGCTTTTCGTTCCTGCCTTGCTTCCCTGCCCTAGCTTCCCTAACCTTGCTTCGCGCGGCCCGACCAAACTCTGGAGCGGGAGACGGGGATCGAACCCGCGACCAACAGCTTGGAAGGCTGTGACTCTACCACTGAGTTACTCCCGCCCGCCCTGCAGCCGGCGTTGTTCCGCCGGCGGAAACTCTGGAGCTGATGACCAGGATTGAACTGGTGACCTCTCCCTTACCAAGGGAGTGCTCTACCAACTGAGCTACATCAGCCCTTGCTGCCAAACCTTATCAGGACGCCGAACTGCCGTCCCTTGGACTATCTCCGGACCCATCTCCGGACCCGTCGCGGCGAATGCGTTCCGCCTGGCGAGCCAGCACGGTGCGGAGGACGAGGACGCCGAGCACCAGCTCGGGAATCCATCGCATCTCCATCAGCCTGCCCATCACGGGAACCTTGTCCGCGCCCATGGTGAACCAGGCCAGCACCGCCAAAACCGCATAGAGCACGAGAGCCGCCCGGAACTTCCTCTCCAGAGCATCCTGGGAGGCCGAAGAACTCTCGCCGCGCTCCCTGGCCACGTTCTCTCTGGCCAGGTTCGTGTCGCTTTCGGCCAGCTCGCGCATTCAATCCCTCAATCCGTGGTGCACAGGGGAGGATTCGAACCTCCGTAGCTCCAAGGAGCGGCAGATTTACAGTCTGCTGCCATTAACCGCTCGGCCACCTGTGCCCAAACTCCCCTGCGGCAAAAACCCGTCGCCGGGGATCTTTCTCCAACTGCCCGCGCCTCCGTGTTGCCCGGGGATTCCGGCACGGCCCACTGCGCATCAAGCCCCTTCCGGAGAGCCCTCCGGCCTGATGGAGCATGCACCTCAGTGGGGTCACCGCAGAGGACAGGCCCGGCGTCTGAACAACCCTTGCACGCCGGCAAAAACCAATTGCCGTTTCAGTCCCGGTTCACGCTTGCATTTGGAGCTGGCGAAGGGATTTGAACCCCCGACCCTCTGATCACAAATCAGATGCTCTACCAGCTGAGCTACGCCAGCCCGAACCACCCGGAAACCTCTCCGGAGACAAGACAATACGCGGACACACTCCCGCCCCGCGCACGCCACGGCACAGACTCAAAGATTAGCACAGCGGTGCGGGCGGAGCAAACCGGCGCAAGGGTAGCGGAAAGCGCTCCCCTCATCGCTTCTGGAGTGCTGCAATGAACCGCAGAATCTGTGCCGAGCGGTGAGCTGACATGGGCCGGAAACAGCGCGTGCCATCCGGACATCCGGCGCAAGGATGGTAGGGTGAATGCAGGCGGCCGCAGGGCCGGAGACGATGCACAGACGCACCCGACGAACGCTGATGATTGTGGCCGCGGTCCTGGCTTTGCTGGCCGTGGCTGTCTTTCTCCGCTCCAAGGCCCCGCCGGAAGCGGCGCGGCTGCTGCCCGAATCCGACGGCATTCTTTTCATCAACCTGAAGCCCTTTCGCGCCCTGCTGCACGGCAAGCTGCAGCCGCCCCAGCGCGCGCCCGACTACCAGGAGTTCGTGGACGCGACCGGCATTGACTGGGAGCGCGACCTGGACCAGGTGGCCATCGGGCTGCACCGCATGAAGGACCCCAACGGGCCGAACGGGCCGGTGGCCTACTCCATGGTGCTGGTGGGCAAAATTACCGGCAAGCGGCTGAACGCTTGGCTGGCGGCGCACGCCGAGGCGCGCGAGAGCTACGCCGGGCAGACCATCTACGACGTTCCATCAGAAAACCGCACGGTGCGCGTGGCGCAGATCGGCTATGACATGGTGGCGGTGAGCAACGCGCCCACCGAGGAGCAGATCCACTCGATGATTGACCGGCACCGCACGGCGGCGCTTCCCTTTGCCGGTTCCACGCTGCTGGCGCGCCACTACCATGACGTGCCGCTGCTTTCGCTGGCCTGGGGCGTGGGGCAGATCGGGCTGCCGTTTTCTGACAGCGGCGGCATCCGCATCTTCGGCTGGACGCTGCCGCTGGAGCCGGGTGCAACCCTGGTGGCCAGCGTCTCGCCCGCGCTGCCGCTGGGCGGCTCGCTGCGCTTCCGGCTGGAGGAGATTGCGAAGAACGGGCAGCAGGCCGCCAGCCAGGCCGCGGCGCTGGCCACGCTGGTGACCATGGCGCGGGGATTCACGGCTCCGCTGGGCAACAACGCCGCCAACAACGGCCTGCGGGAGGTGCTGAGCACGGCTGAAGTGACGCAGAAGCATGATCGCGTGCTGGTGACGGCCACGCTGACGCGAGGGCTCGTGGCCGGGCTGGCCGCCGGAGGCAGCTCCGCGCAGTAAACGCGGATTGTCAGGAAAATTCTGATCGCCGGCGAACCCTTCACCGCAAAGCCGCATCTAGTGAAGTTATGAGCGCGCTTCCCCTTGCGCTCACTCCAGGACTGCTGTACCACATTGCCGCCGCGGAGCTCCCAGGGATCGAGAGGTCGGACCCTGGCGGATGCTTCGGGCGGCGTTTGTGCATCGGCAGAGAGGTTCGTCAACGCTGCTTGAGCCCGAGAGCCTGCACCACCAGCGGATCGACGCGTGCGGGCTGGCCATCCTGCTTGTAGACCACGCCGAAGCTGCCGCGATAATCCCACATGGCCCAGCCGATGCCGTCGGCCTCAAGAGCCGTGCGCACGTCGTGGATCCAGCGCATGCGCGAGGCCGGATCGACGTGCTCGCGAAAGGCTCCGAACTCATTGCAGATGAGCGGCACGTGGTTGGATTTGGCCCAGTCTGCGGCCTCGTCAATGAGCATGCGGATGTGCTGAGAGTCCCAGTGCTCCAGCCAGTAGTTTTCCATCTGGAAGCGGTCGGCGGGGTTGGGGACCTCCGTGAGCAGCGCGGCCATTGAGTCCGCGGTGGGGGGATAAGGCAGGCCGTGCTCGTAGCTCCACCAGGAGGAGCCCCAGGTTGCGCCCTGGTGGGTGAAGGTGTGCGGATCGTAGAAGTGGAAGTTGTAAATTACGTTGCCGTCGGCCAGAGGATGCATGGCCAGCAGGTCGACAACGTCAGAGTAATTGGGCCCGGTGGCGATGATGGTGTTGTTGGGCGCGACCTGGCGAATGGCCGCGGCGGCGCGCGCCTGGATGCCGGCCCAGCGGTAGGGATCATGGACCTCGGGCTCGTTCATGACCTCGAAGAAGACCATGTTGGGATCGCGTGTGGCATAGTGAGCCGCCAGCCGCCGCCACAGCATCACGAAGCGGTCGACACCTTCGCTGCTGGTGCGCACTGCGGCCTTGAAGGGCTCCTGCGGGTGAATGTCGATCTCGACGGCCATGCCGTCGGCAATCATGGTGTCCACGGCCTTGTCCAGGCGGCCGAGGAAGTCGTCATTCATGCCATCCTTGCCGCGCGGATATTGCATCAGCCCCGCCGGATCGATGCTGAGGCGCACGTTGTCAAAGCCCAGTTTGGCCATCAGCGCGATGTCAGCCGAGTCAATGACGCGATTGGTGCGCGCGGCCGAGTAGTCGTTCGACTGCGCGAACCACTCCGACGCATTGATGCCGTGGCGCAGATGCTCTGCGCGCTTGAAGGCGAGTTGCAGCTCAGCCTCGCGGCTTTGCGCGAAGGCGGGCACGGTGAAGGCAAGCAGGGCAACACAGAGAAACAGGCGGCGAAGCATTTGACACTCTCCCAGGGGTTCTGAGAATTTCCGACGCAACCATATCACGCGAGACCCGGCCACACCATGCGAAGAACAGTCCGGACAAACCCGGCCGCATAACTAGCGCGCACGCAGAAGCGGCTCCCGCCTGGGGAGCCGCCATGGATGCGATGGTTGTTCCTGGTCTACTGCCCGGAGGCGTCTGAAAGCATGCCGCGCGCAACGGCCTGCTGATAGGTGGTGCGCAGATACTTGTGCGGATTGACGGGCACGTTGTGGACGCGTACTTCGTAGTGCAGGTGGGGCCCGGTGGCGCGGCCCGATTCGCCCACGTAGCCGATGATCTGGCCGCGGACAACATGCTGGCCGGGCACCACGGCGATGGCTGAAAGATGCCCGTAGAGCGTTTCCAGATCGTGGCCATGCTCAATCGTGATTTCACGGCCATAGCCATTCTCACGCGAAGCATGGATCACATCGCCATCCGCAGTGGCTCGCACCGGAGTTCCGTAGGGCGCGGCAATGTCGATGCCGGGATGGAAGGCGCCTTCGCCGTTAAAGGGATCTTCGCGCTCGCCAAAGCTGGAGGTCACGCGGCCTTCAATGGGCCAAAGCGAGGGCGCATCGGCCAGCGCGGTCCAATCCCCGGTGAAGCTGGGGGAAAGGCCGCCGGCCAGCGCGCGAGCGACCTCGCCGGACATGGCCTGATTGCGCAGCTGATAGAACTGCTGCATCGTCATCTTCACATCGGCCTGAGTCAGGTCGTCCGGGTTTGCCAAACTGGCGGGCGTGGGCGCTGTGGCAGCGCTGCCGTGGTTGCCCTTGTGCGGAACCTCTTGCGCGGACATTAACTTGTTCTGGCGCAGGCCGTAGAGCGTGGTCACCTCACCGGCCAGCGCGCCCAGCGAAGCCACCTGGACGTCGCGGTCATGCGCCACTTCAGCCATGTGCTTGTAATTCTGGCGGAGGATTTCCCGCTCGTGGCGAACCTGATTGAAGCTCTCGGTCTTCATCAGCATGCGGGTGTAAGAACCCGCCAGGCCCACGATGGTGAAGGCGCCCACGACGGCCGCGGCGACAAAGCCGTAGAAGTAATGCAGGGGAAGCGGAATCTTGCGAACACGTCCGTCTTCGTCCCTGGCTACAAAAAGAATGTAGTAGCGTTTGCGCAGCATAACCCTCATCTCATCCGCGCAGTCAGGGGAGAGTGCATTTCGGCCTGCTCATTGCAACAGGAACGAAAGCGAACGGACCGCGATGACTAAAAAAATGCCAACTGGAATGCGTCACTTGCGCTCTTGCAGGCGCTTCTACCCTGGAACGTTCCCACAGGCTAACAAAGGCCTCGGCGGGGGGTCAACGCATTCCGTAGGAAAAATCCTCCAAGGTACCGGGGAAAAGCTGGCCGGCTCGGCGCGGGGATTGCCCCGCGCGGGCGTAAATCACCAAAATGCCCTATCCTCTGGGAGATGCGGGCCAAGCAGGACAAGCCGGGAAAGGCCGAGGCGCGTGGCGAGCTGGCCCTGCTTGCAGGGATTCGCGCCAGAGCGGTCGCGGCGGGATCGGGCGCGGGGCTGAGGCTGGGCATCGGCGACGATTGCGCCCTGCTGCGCGTGCGGCCCGGCGAAGAGCTTGCGGTCACCACGGATCTTTCCATCGCAGGCCGGCATTTCCTTCTTGACGCGCACCCGCCGGAGGCCGTTGGACATCGCGCGCTGGCGCGGGGGTTGAGCGATCTGGCCGCGATGGGCGCGCGGCCGGTGGCGGCCTTTCTCTCGCTGGGGCTCCCGCGTGAGCTGACGCGAAAGCACGGCCGCGGAAGAGCGTGGGTGGAGCGATTTCTGGATGGACTGATGGCACTCGCCGAAGCCACCGGCACGCCGCTGGCGGGCGGCGACCTGGCGGAATCGCCTGTAGCTGTTGCGGACATTGTGCTGGTGGGCGCAGTTCCTCGCGGAAGGGCGTTGCTGCGCTCGGGCGCAAAGCCCGGCGATTTGCTCTACGTGACCGGCGCGCTGGGCGGATCGGCCGCGGGACTGGAACGGCTGAAAAGGCTGGCTGGAGTGGGGGCGAACGCATCCGACGCCAAAGCAAAAGAGACGGCAGCGGACGCTCCGCTGGCGCCGCATCTCTTCCCGCAGCCGCGTTTGCGCCAGGGATTGTTCTTGCAGCGGCGCGGGCTGGCTTCGGCGGCCCTCGCCTCTGCAGCGATCGACCTGAGCGATGGGCTTTCGACCGACCTCACGCACCTCTGCGAGGAGTCCGGCGTGGCGGCGGAGGTGGAAGCCGCGCATTTGCCCATCAGCATGGGAGCCGCGCTCGCGCAGGCGCTCGATGGCGGCGAGGATTACGAGTTGCTCTTCACCGTAAAACCCGATGCCAAGCTACCGCGTTCGATTGCCGGCGTGCCGGTGACGCGCATCGGGCGCATCGTGCGGGCCAATGCGCGCAAGTCTCGCGTGCAGCTATTGACGACCGCGGGCACCCAGCCGCTGGAACCGCAGGGCTGGGAGCATTTTTCCGGCTGAAGCTCGGGCTCAATTCTCCATCTCTGCCGAACCCGCGCTACTCGATGATGGCGTCGTTCTCCATGCTGCCGATGGGCTGGCCCGGAGGCGTGGGCAGCGCCGGAGCCGGAGCGAACTTCGCCGGATCCTTGCGGAACAGCTCAATCTCGGCGAGGGCCGCTTCGCGATGGGCCGCAAACTCCGCGGTGTCGTCCGCGGGCTTCACGTTCTTCAGCCAATCCTCCAGTTTGTTCACCTCGGCCAGTGCCACAGCGCACGCCTCACCCGACGCCGCTCCGCTTCTGCCGCCCGGAACGGACATGCCCGCCGGAAGCGCCGCGCCCAGCGAGGTGCCGCCACTCCCACCGCCTGCCAGGCGCATAAGATACCGCAGCACCACATTCTCCACCGTGAACTGGGTCTGCTCTTCGAGGCCTGTCTTGCGCGGCGCGTACCACGTGGCTTTGAGCGTCGAGTCAAGTTCTTCCTCGAGGCCCATCTGCTTTGCATCGCGCGCGTGATACTCGACCAGGCGGCTGGCGCGGCTGGGGTCGAAGAGAAGAGACGCCGTGATGCCGGCCGCGGCTTCGACCGGGCTTTCGGCGTCAAACGCGAGGCCAGTGTGCGCGCCGAAGGACTCGCGGGTGCGGCGATCGCCGGGCGGACGCGGCGGCAGCATTTGCAGCAGCGATTCGGGCAGCGTGAGCGCGGCGGGATCGAGCGTCTGGAGCACCGCGTCGAGGGCTTTTTTCTCCTCGGCGTAGGGTACAAAGCGGGTGACAAAGCCGCCGCCGCCGCGCACGGCATAGCGGTAATCGAGTCCGCCGATGGATTTGGCCGCGGCCTCGGTCTGGAAGCGGTGCAGCAGATAGAGCGGCACCAGCGTGTCCTCAAGCTGCGCCATGGGCTGGCCGGGCTGGATGGCATCCACACCGAAGCGGGCCAGCGCGGCCTTGCGCACGGCCAGCAGCCTCAGCAGCTCATTCGGCGCGTCGGGGCCATTGTCCCACAGGTTTGCGTACGGGCTGGCGCTGCCCAGCGGGCGCGCGTCGGCATCGCTCAGGAAGCGCAGTCCCTCCTTCTGGTCCTGCTCAAGGATGTTGTCGAGGGCCTGGTGCACGTCGGTTCCCGGCGGGAACTGCGAATAGCCATAGCGGATGGCGGCCTTGTCCCATGCGCCAATGCCCACGGCGTAGGCATGCGACAGGTCGGGCTTGCCGTTGGCGTCGAGTGTGACCAAGGGCTGCGGATAATCCATCACCGAATCACCCTGGCTGATGGACGAAGCGGCAAAGTTGTGCGCCAGACCGAGCGTGTGACCCGTTTCATGCGCGGCAAGCTGGCGGGTGCGGGCCAGCACCATCTGCAGCATGTCCTTGGGAATCGGCTTGCCTTCCATGTAGGGCGCCAGAAGCGCTTCGGCGATCATGTAATCCTGCCGCGCGCGCAGGCTGCCCAGGGTGACCTGGCCTTTGATGATCTCGCCGGTGCGCGGATCGACAACCGATGCGCCGTAGCTCCAGCCGCGCGTGGAGCGGTGGACCCACTGGATCATGTTGTAGCGAATGTCCATGGGGTCGGCGCCCTTGGGCAGCACTTCCACCTTGAAGGCGTTTTTGAAGCCGGCGGCCTCAAAGGCTTTCTCCCACCAGTTCGCGCCTTCCACCAACGCGGAGCGAATGGGCTCGGGCGCGCCGCGATCAACGTAGTAAATGATGGGCTTCACGGGTTCGCTGACGGCGGCGTTGGGGTCCTTCTTGATGAGCCGATGGCGGATGATCAACCGCTGGTCCAGCGGCTGGCCCAGCGGGGCCGCGTAATCGCGGTAGTCGATGGAGAAGAAGCCGGCGCGCGGGTCGGCGCGGCGCGGGGTGTAGCCGGGGCCGGGCAGCTCAATCATCGAAGTGTGCTCGCGGACGGTCACATCGTGCGCGTCCGGCGTAACGGAGGCCACCAGCATGCTGTGCTCGGGATCGGCGTTGGTGAAGGTGAGCATGGCCTCGACTTCGGTGTTCTCAGGGAAGTCTTTGGTGTTGTCCATGGCCAGCGCGCTGCGGCTCAGGTCCAGCTTGTAAACTCCCTGCCCGGCAGCCTTCAGCGTGCCGGCCACGCCGTGCGCGTCGCGAAGGAAGAAGTCCGTCGCGTCCACCAGGATGCGGCCGTCCTGCACGGCCACGATGGGAAAGCCCCACAGGACCGATTCGGCGAAGGACTGCTTGACGGCGAGGCGCTGGGCGGGGTCAGGAGAGGAGGAGCGGTAACGCAGGTTGGGCTGGATGAGCAGCACTTTGCCGCCGACGCGCGAGAAATGCACCACGCGGCCTTCGCCAAGCTGGCCGCGGTCCAGGCCGATGTCGTTCGAGCCGATGCCGTAAGGCAACTGATCGATCAGCAGGAAATCCGTGTCGAGGTGCGGAATTTCGAGGTAGAGCTTTCCGGTCTTCGCGTCCCAGTCGAGCGGGAAGAGGCCATCCTTGTGCTCCATTCCGGCCACTTTGGCGGCGATGGTGGGAGTGGCTGCGTCCGCAGCGCGCGCGGGCGTGGCAAAGGCGAGCAACAGGGCGAGCGGCAGGGCAAGCAGAAGAACAACAGCAAGATGACGAGCCGGGCGAAGCATCAGAAGCCTCCTGAATAGAAACTGCGCATGGTGGGGATTGCCGGGCCGAACGCGGCATCCCTAACTGTGCCACAGTGGGCGGCCGGAACAAAAGCGGCGGCGCCAGGAACCTCGCCCGAGAACCCGGCTCGAGAACCTGGTTCGCGAACCCGGCCCAGGAACCCGGCCCAGAAGCCCGGCCAGGCAGCCCCAAAGTACCGCGGGCGCACACGCCACCAAACTTTCGTTTTCGGCTACTGGAGTGCGCACGATTTATCATCGTGCTGCTATGAAACCGAAGAAAGTCCGCGTCCGTTTTGCTCCCTCCCCTACGGGCCTCCTCCACGTGGGCAACGCGCGGACCGCATTGTTCAACTGGCTGTTTGCGCGCCGTGCGGAGGGTGAGTTCATCCTCCGCATTGAGGACACCGACGTGGAGAGGTCCGAGGCGCGCTACGAGGGGCAGTTGATCGAGGACCTGAGGTGGTTGGGTCTGAACTGGGACGAGGGGCCGAATGGCTCCGGAACCCCCGAAACCGGCGCGTACGGGCCGTATCGCCAATCGAAGCGGCTGGAGATTTACGCCGAGCACACCGCGCGGCTGCTGGCCGAGGACAAGGCCTACCGCTGCTTTTGCACGCCGGAGGATCTGGAGGTCGAGCGCGATCGGGCCGCCGCAAAGCGCCTGCCGCAGGTTTACTCCGGCCGGTGCCGCCACCTGCCTCCCAAGGCCCTCAAGAAGAATCTTGAGGCGGGCAAGCCCTTCGCCGTGCGCCTGAAGATCGGCTCCGATCCGCTGCGCTTCCATGACATTGTGCGCGGCAACCTGGTCTTCGAGCCGGGGTCGATCAGCGACCCCATTCTCGTACGCTCCGGCACCGACGAGCAGCCGCCCATGCCGGTGTACAACTACGTGGTGGTGGTGGACGACGCGCTGATGCAGATCACGCACGTGATTCGCGGCGACGACCACCTGTCGAACACCCCCAAGCAGGTGGCCATTTACGAGGCCTTCGGCTGGAAGGTGCCCGAGTTCGCACATCTCTCGACGATTCTGGGCCCGGACCGCGAGCGGCTCTCCAAGCGCCACGGCGCCACGTCGATCTCCAGCTTTCGTCACATGGGTTACCTGCCCGAGGCGATGGTGAACTACCTGGCGCTGCTGGGCTGGGGCGCAGAAGACGGCAAGACAGAGACCTTCACGCTGGAGAAGCTGACCAAGGCCTTTTCGCTCGAGCGCGTCACGCCCTCGTCTGCCGTGTTTGACAGGGACAAGCTGAACTGGCTCAATCGCCATTACATGAAGCGCTCCACGCCGGCGCGGCTCACGGCGCTGGCCTGGGAGTACTTTGGCGGGCTGGTGCCGGACAAGGAGGCCGCCAGCGACGAGGTGCTGATGTGGTTCGTCGAATTGGTCGGGCTCTTCGCGCCTACGGTCGACCACCTGGACCAGCTCATCAACAAAACGGCGTTTGTCTTCGGCTTCGACCCGGAGACCGTGCGCGCCAACCCGGAAAATGCCGAGGTGCTGGCCGAGGACAGCGCCCGTACCGTGCTGAGCGAGCTGGCCGACCGTGTGCGCACCTTCAACGACAGCGTGACGCCGGAGATCTTTCGCAAATGGATGGACGATATCAAGGAAGCGACCGGCATCAAGGGCAAGGAGCTCTTCCATCCGGTGCGCATCGCCATCACGGGCTCGCCTTCGGGGCCGGAGTTCGACAAGCTGCTGCCGATTCTCGAAGCCGGATCCGAGCTGGGCATCGGGATTCCCAGCGTGCGGGAGCGAGTCAAGCGCTTCGTGGGGGTTTAGACGTTTGACCGCGCCCACGGTTCCCGCGGACTTTACCCACGAGTGGCAGGCCGAAGTGCTGGCCGCGCGGCCCATGATTCTGCCGCCGCGGCATTTTGTCTATCCGCACGATGTGGAAGAGGTGGAGCGCGGCGCGCTGGAGGTGCTGGTGCGGCCGGCCGCAGGCGAGCCCTTCCTGGCCACCTGCGCGCTGGGCTTTCGCGACCCTCACGTGCCCACGGGCGTCTGGTCCGCACCGAACCCAAGCGAGCTATGCGCCGTGGCCGGCGGATACGCATACTTGATCGACACCGACGCGCCGGAGCGCTTTACTATGCTGCCCTACAAGCCCGTTCTCGCCGTGGTGGCCGCGCCTGCGCACGGCCTGCTGCTGTTTGTCGGCCACCATGCGATTCTGGCCTGGGGCCGCGAAGGCGAAGCCTGGCAATCGGAGAAGCTCTCCGACGAGGGCATCATCGTAACCGGCATGGAAGACGGCGTGCTGCGCGGGCGCGGCTGGCAGATGATGACCGACAAGGAAATGGAGTTCGCGTTGGATCTGCGAACAGGTAAGCGGACGGCGTAATTCCCTACCCCGCCAGCGCACGGCGGGCCAGCAGCGGCTCATAGCCCGCATAGACGCCTTCAAAGACCGCGTCCCAGCTTGCCGTCCCGGTGAATACGCGCGCGGCGCGGCGGCGTTGTTCATGCGTCCCGATTCGAGCAAGGTCACGGGATCGACCACCCAATCACCCTTCCGTATCGCGCAGCGCCAGGCGCATTTGCTGGGAGTCGTTCCAGGCCAGCCGCAGCCCGCCGGAGACCGGCCCCTTGCCCAGCAGTTGCACCATCGCGATGGTCCAGGCGACGGCGCGCGGCGGTCTGCCTTTGGGCCACAGATCTTTCAACGGGCGAAGGACGCCGTTCGCGTCGGGATGAAAGGCGCGCTCATCCCACGTGCGCGAGCCCTGCGGGAACTCGGGGTAGTCGCGGATGGCGTCCAGCGTGGATTGCAGCAGGCGGTATTTCCAGGGCTGGGCGTACTGGGGCAGAAAGAGCACGCTGCTTTTGCGCTCGCGGCGCACCTCGTGGACAAACTCAGTGAAGCTGGCGGCGTTGGACAGGTTGATGTTGGCATTGGGCTCCACGCCGTGGCGGTCACCGCCGCTGATCAGCACCATGTTCCAGCGCTCGGCCAGCCGGCGCACGGAGCGGTTTTCCTCCCAGTTGCGCAGCCCGTTCAGCTCCAGCGCGTGCAGATAGGCTCCGTTTTTCTGCAGGAACTCATTCACCAGGAACTCATGCCGCTGCGGGCCGATGAGGTAAAGGTCCCAGAGCGGATGGTTGAAGACCACCAGCACGTCGGGCTCGGCGTTCAGCGCGATAAGAATCTCCGTGAGCCGCGCGTCGCTGGGATTCTGCGTGAACTCTTCGAGGGTCGCCATCCACTCCTTGGCCCGGGCGCTGGGCAGGTTGTGGATGCCCAGGTGGAAGGATTGCTCGCTGCCGTAGGGTGCGCTCCACTCCACTGAGACCGGAATCCGCCGCGAACTGGGCACGGTGCGCAGCAGCATGGGAGCGGTGATGGTGTCGTGGTCGGTGATGGAGACCATGGGCGCGAGGCCGAGCTTCTCAATCTGGCCGCGTTCCAGGTCAAAGGCCAGCTTGGGGGTCATCGGCGGCGTCCAGTAGCTGGCCGCGTAATTCAGCCGCACGCCATAGGCCTGCTCCGAGCGGCGCTCAAGGCGCGAAAGCAGAGGCCGCAGCGCGGGATACTGGCTGCCGAAGTTGGCCAGGAAATCCAGCGTCTCGCGCGACTGATTGGTGTGGCTGTGCAGGGAAACGCCGGTGTGGAATCCCCGGGCCGTCGTCCGGTCGCGCCAGAGATAAGAGATCGTCGCCTGGGCCATGGTGCCTCCTTGGTCCAAAAGCCATCTGGATCCTTAGATTCCATTTTCCTGAAAATCCCATCAACGGTGCGTTAAGAGCAGGAAAATGCCGCTTCAATTGCCCGAAAGCATCAAGCCAGTAACCGGAAATACCGGAAAATCACCCATCCCTGCCACAAGAATTCCGAAGCTTTGCAAGGCCGCGTTTGGATACCTGTGCCAGGCGGTGAGCGCGTTCAGCGCATCTTAGTGCCGCGTGCGGTGCAGCTCCGGCCCCAGGAAGTCCTCGAGCGTGGCCCCGGGCATCATTTCCTGGAAGGCGTGCTCGGCGGCGGCGGTGGCCTCAGGCACAAGATAGTTTTCGGTGAGCCCGTCACGCAGCAACTCGAAGGCCTCTTCCGGAGTTTCGGCGAACTGGAAGAGCTCGATGTCTTTGGGCGAGATGGCGCCGGTCTCCACCAGCACATCCAGGTTGAAGACCTTCTTCCAATACTCCGGCCCGTAAATCACGACGGTGATCTTCTTGGCGATCTTGCGAGTCTGCGCCAGGGTGAGCAGCTCGAACATTTCGTCCAGCGTGCCGAAGCCGCCGGGAAAGACCACCAGCGCCTTGGCCAGATAGGCGAACCACAGCTTGCGCATGAAGAAGTAGTGGAATTCAAAGTTGAGCGCGGGCGTGATGTAGGAGTTCGGATGCTGCTCAAAGGGCAGGCGGATATTCATGCCGATGGTTTTGCCGCCGGCCTCATACGCGCCGCGGTTTGCGGCTTCCATAATGCCGGGTCCGCCGCCGGAAGTGACGACAAAGCGGTGGCGCTGCGAAGGGACGGTGCGCGCCCAGTCGGTAAGCATGTGGGCCAGCCGGCGTGCGTCCTCGTAGTAGCGGGCCATCTGGACGGCGGCCACGGCGCGCGTGCGCTGCAACTCGGTGGCGGTGCCGGCGGCGATTTCGGGCGGACGCGCGGGCTGTTCCTCGCTGGGAGCGGGGCGCGTGGACCCGGTGTTGTCCAACAGTTCCAGCGTGTGGTCGGCCTCCTCGCGGCTGCGGAAGCGGGCCGAGCCGAAGAAGACCACCGTGTCCTGGATGCCCTCGCGCCGGAAGCGGGAGAGCGGCTCCAGAAACTCGGAAACAATGCGGATGGGCCGCCCGGCGGCACTGTTCAGAAAGCCCGGATTCTCATAGGCCAGCGGGGCCCGCTCCAGTGCGGGCGGCTCGGCGGATTGCCCGGCTTCAGCTTGCGGCGACTCCGCCGGGCGCGCTTCGGCTTCCTGCTGCTTTTCGTTCATGGCTTACCTGTCCCGATAGTGAACCGCATCCTGGAAGGCGATCCACAGATTCAATAGACCCAGCCCGGAGACGATTCCGCGCACGGCCCCGTTGGCCGCATAGATGGAAAGCGTGGGGAACTGGACAAAGAGCGGATTCTGGTCCCAGAACATCGGCGACCACGGCGCGTAACAGACGGCCAGGCCAATGTACATGCGGATGAGCACGCGGATGAAGAGCTCGGCGCGCTCCAGCCAGCGGGGAATGCGCTGCGGGTGGGGTGCGGGGGTCGCCTGTAAGAGTCCGGATGCGCTTCCGGGCTGGGGAGCCGGGCTCGCGGGTGAAGGGGGCGAAATCAATTCCGGCTGCTGGGACATTCTTGAAGGCCTGAGGTTTGCCGGAGCCCCGGCTGGGGAACGCCGTACTGAAACGGTAACACAACAGAGGGGCTGGCCCGCAGGCGGAATCGCGCTCGGTGGCCCTGCGCAGGGACCTGCGCGGCGGCGGCATTGTCCGCCTGATGGAAGGGGAGTATCGTGTTGTCGTACGCGCTTGCCGGATGCACCCCCGTTTGCACTCGAGGAGGCCACCGTGAAAGTTGTCCTTTCGCTTGCCCTCGCCTTCACTCTTGGAGCCGTTGCGGCGGCCGCCCAAACCGCGCAGACGACCGGTCAAACTCCGCCGCCCTACCAGCCCAAGCTGCCCACCCCATCCATGAGCGTGCTCCTGCAGATGCTTCCCGCGCCAACCTGCCCCGTGCGCATGGATCTGCGGCAAACGTTCCAGTTCGCGCCGATATTCGCCGGTGACGGCGCCGCCGTTCAGGGCCCGGCTCCGCGCATCCGGCTCATCCTCTCCAATCCCAGCGGCGACCGGGTGGTGAAAGCGAAGTTGACAGTGGTGGGATGGAATACCACAGCACATCTGGTTCCGGTGGAGGGCGCGAATGCCGGCTCCGGCGCGGCGACCGGCCAAATGAGCCGCACGATGGACGCCTCCTTCACATCGGGCGGCGACGGAACTTCACTGGCGGAGCTTGAACTTCCCGGCTTCAGCGCGGCGCGGCTTGTTCGGCTGAGCGAGGTGACTCTCGCCGACGGAACAATCTTGAAGCTTGCCTCTGATGAAAACTGCCAGGCAGCGCCCAGTCCGCTGGTGCTGGTGACGGCGCGTTAAGCCCCGACGCAAAAGGCTTCCACGCGCGCCGACCTCGCAATGCCCTCGGTCCACAGGCGGAATCGCGCTATGCTGGGAAGACCCACTATGCTGCGCCGGCTTTCTCCATCCCTTCTGGCGGCAGTTGCAGCCGCTCTGCTCATTCCACCCGCCGCAATCGCGGCCCAAAGCAACGCCACTGCCCTTCCCTATCTGGGCGAGCAGCCGGTGCGCGCCCAGCACGGAATGGTGGTGAGCGTGCACCATCTGGCCTCGGACGCGGGCGTGGCCGTGCTGCGCGAGGGCGGCAACGCGGTGGATGCCGCGGTGGCCACCGCCTTCGCGCTGGCCGTCGTCCATCCCATGGCCGGCAACCTGGGCGGCGGGGGTTTCATGCTGCTCCGCATGCACACCGGCAACGCCACCTTTATTGATTTCCGCGAGAAGGCTCCGCTGGCGGCCACGCCGACGATGTATCTGGACGCGAAGGGGAACCTGATTCCCGACGCCAGCATCCTGGGCTACCGCTCGATTGCCGTGCCCGGCTCGGTGGCGGGGCTTGTTTATGCCGAGAAAAAGTATGGCCGGCTGGACCTGAAGCGCGTGATGGCTTCGGCAATCGAGTTGGCCCAGAAGGGATTTGTGCTGAGCGAAGAAGGAGCGCGCGAGCTGGCCGACCCGGACCTGGCCCGCTTTCCTGACTCGAAGCGGATCTTCCAGCGCGACGGCAATCTCTACAAGGCCGGCGAAACCTTCCGGCAGCCGCTGCTGGGCCGGACGCTCAAGCGCATTGAGGCCAACCCGGAGGACTTCTACCACGGCGCGATGGCCCGCGCGCTGGTCAGCGACCTGAAAAAGGGCGGCGCGTTGATTACGCTCGACGACCTGGCCCAGTACAACGTGGTGGAGCGCAAGCCGATCGTCGCGGGCTTCAGGAACTACGCCATCCTGAGCGCGCCGCCGCCTTCCTCGGGCGGGATTGTGCTGGCGAGCGCGCTGAACATCCTCGAGGGCTATAACCTGAGCCGGCTGGGAGACCGCTCGGCCGAGTGGATTCACCTGATCACCGAGGCCTGGCGTCGCGCGTATATGGACCGCTCGCAGTACCTTGGCGACCCGGACTGGAATCCCATCCCCGTGACCGCGCTCACCAGCAAGAAATATGCCGAGGCCTGGCGGCGCAGCATCCTGCCGGACGCGGCCAGCCCCAGCGCCACGCTGGAGCGGCCCGTGGGCTTTCTGCCGCCGTCCGCGAAGACCGGCGGCCAGCGCCCCGAGTCGCCCGACACGACGCATTTCTCAGTGGTGGACCAATGGGGCAACGCCGCGGCCGTAACCACCACGCTCAATGACAGCTTCGGGTCGCATGTCACCTCCGGCGCGCTGGGCTTCCTGCTCAACGACGAGATGGACGACTTTACCTCCAAGCCGGGCACGCCCAATCTTTACGGGCTCATCCAAGGCCCGGCCAACGCCATCGAGCCGGGCAAGCGCCCGCTCAGTTGCATGACGCCTACCATCGTGCTCGAAGACGGCAAGCTGCGCTTTGTGCTGGGCTCGCCGGGCGGCGCGCGCATCATCACCACCGTGGGCAACATCTTTCTTTCCGCGGCCGAGGGCGGCCTGAACATCCAGGAGGCGGTGGACGCGCCGCGATTCCATCACCAGTACCAGCCGGACAAGCTCTATTTGGAGCCGGGCTTTTCATCGGAGGCGATTGCCGGCCTGCACTCGATGGGCTATCACCTTGTTCTCTCCCATCGCCATTGGTCCGACGGCGAATGCATCGCGGTGGACCCGAAGACGGGCGAGCTGGAGGGCGGCCAGGATCACCGCGGCCACCTGGGCAAAGCCGCCGGCTACTGAGTCGCACCGGGCTGCCTCCGCGGGCCGTCGAAGAGCCGCATTGCACCGCTTCCGCTGCACGATTTCGTATCATCACGCGCATGTGTGACAGCCATCACGCAATTTTCATTGATTCCCACGGCTACCTGTGCAACCTTTCATTCAGGTTCCCGTCGATGGAGTGGGAGACATTTCAGAAAGGGACCGCAGAGAGCCGGAAGAGACGCCGCACACCCGCGACTCCAACTGGTCGAGTCAGCATGATCTCCGCACCAGCCGCCCTCCGGGCGCGCCGCGATGTGGAGTCTCCAGCGGACCTCAGCCCGTCCGGGCATTGTCCGCCGCAACCCAACATGCCACCGGCAAGGAGGTTGCCATGATGACCTTCAAACGCGGATGGAGCAAGCCATCCTCCATCCTGTTTGCAACCGAGCTCCCCGCCAACGAGAAGGCCTTTGCCTTTGTCCTGGCGCACGCCATGGAAGTGGGCGCCGACCTTATCCTTTTTCATGTCTGCCGAGCGGAGCGGGATTCCCTGCTTGAAGCCACGCCGCCGCATAGAGCCGAATACGAAACAGCCCGCGGCGTAAAGCAGGAACTGGAACCGCTGGTGCGACGGGCCCGCGACCTGGGCATCGCGTGCCGCGTGGTTGTCCGCCCCGGCAATGCCGCCGAGGAGATTCTGCGCTTCCTGGAGGAGCACGGGGTGGACTGCCTGGTGATGGGCGCCCATACGCCGGGCCCGGTGGGCAAGCTGCTGGTTGGTTCGGTGGCGGAAACGGTGCTGCGCAAGGCGCACGTGCCGGTCACCATTGTCGGGCCCTATCTTGCAGAGGGCGCCTACCGCAACTTGGCCACGCGCACAATTGTGTGCCCCGTCGGCGAGCAGCCTTCGAGCCCCATGGTGGCACGCCTTGCCGCCGAGTTGGCCGCCCGCCACGGCGCGCGCCTCAGCCTGCAGCAGATTATTCCGCCGCAGGAAGCCACGGAAGTGCTGGCCGGGCGCAGTCCGGACGAAATGGAAGCCGGCCTGATGGAGCTGATTCCTTCGCGGCTGCGCGGCAAGGTGACGGTTCTGACGCGCGTGGTGGAAGGCGACCCGACCGATGAGCTGCTTTACCAGAGCCGAGTGCTGCAGGCCAACCTCATCGTGATGGGCGCGCAGGGCGCTTCGCACTTCGCCGCCGTCACCCGCGCCGGCATGGTGTACAAGGTGCTGGCCTACGCCCACTGCCCGGTGATGACCCTCTCCCCGGTGCTGCTGGCCGGCTGCCCACCCGTGCCGCTCGGGGTCCAGCACGGTGAGGTGCATTACATCGCCGGCGTGGTCTGAATCGGGGTGGCCCGCCAGGGGCAAAACCGCGGCCAGGGCAGGGATCCCCGCCTTGGCCACGCATCTGCCTCAACAACATCCCTGCCCGCCGTAAACTATTCAAAACATGCGACAATAGAGTGCGTAGTGGCCGCAGCCCGCCGGGCGGCCGCGTGCGGGAGTACCCGTGGCCATGCTGAGAGTGTTGTCGACTCACCTGTTCCTGAAGCAGCGTCTGCATCCGGGGCTGCTGGAACTTGCCGGCAAGGCCGGGGCACAGGCCTTGGAAGTTTTTGCCGCGCGCCAGCACTTTGATTACACCAGCCGTGAGCATGTGGCCGAACTGGCCGACTGGTTCGCCTCCAATCCGCTGGAGCCTTTCTCTCTCCACGCTCCCACTTTTCCTGACCGCGAGATGGGCCGGGCCGGCGCTCCTGCGGTGAACGTCCTGCATCCGGAAAAATCGCGCCGCATTGACGCCATGGACGAGATCAAGCGCGCACTGGAGGCCGCCGAGCGCATTCCCTTTCGCAACCTCATCCTGCACTTGGGCGAGCGCGAGGACGGCTGGTCACTGCGCACCATGGAATATGCCGAAACAGCCCTCGAGCATCTGGGCGCCTTCGCGCGCCCGCTCGGCGTGCGGCTGCTGGTTGAAAACCTGCTGAACGAGCCCACCACGCCCGAACACCTGGTGGCGATTCTGGAGGCGGGCCACCTGCCGAACGTGGGCGTCTGCCTGGACATGGGCCATGCGCACATGACCGTCGGGGTCGACGCGGCCATCGCCACGCTCGGCGACAGCATCAGCTCGGTCCACGCGCACGACAACCACGGCGCCAAAGATGAGCACCTGTGGCCGGGCGAAGGAACCATCGACTGGACGGCCGCCAATGCCACGCTGTGCGCCCTGGCCGCTCCGCCGGCCATCGTGCTCGAGCCGCATCCCGCGCTGGACGGCGATGCCGCCGACCTGCCCGCCCGGATTGCACAGGCCTTCGATCTCTTCGCCTGAAGATTTACTCTCTGCGCCAGATGCGCGCATACGATGAGGGTGCTGAAGCCGCGCTTCCGCTGCTCATCCCTTCGCCTTCCTCTCGTTTTCCGCCACGCGCCCCTTCACCATCTTTCGCACCAGCGCGGCGGGCAGCGGCTTGTCCAGCGGAAACTGCAGCGTGCCTTTGGCAGTGCGGTAGCCAGCCACTTCCTCTTTCATCTGGTCCATGAGCGAGGACTGCATGGGGAAGAAGCTGCAATGGTTTTTGAAGGCGGCATAGGCCACCAGTGCGCCCTTGTAGCGAAAGGCGGCCATGCCGTGACTGATGGCCTCCTCCGCCTCGGCCGGGGCCGCAGCACGGATGACCGCGCGCACCTTCTCGAGCGTGCTGCGCGCGGGCTCCGGCACCCGCGCCAGATAGGCATTCACGGCCGGCTTGCCGACGCCCTTCCCGGCCGCCTTTGCCGGCTTGCGAGCCCGCGAGTTCGAGTCCGCCTTCGCCTGTCTCATCTCCGTCCTCCGTCTGGGCCGGTTTCGCATGCAGCGCTGCCGCCGCGCCTGGACGCCAAGCCGAGAGTATAAGCCAAGGCGCTCCGCGGTTGTCCCGGCAAGCGCCGCTGATGGCGGAATGTAAGATGGCTGAGGAAGGAATACCCTGGTGAGCAAAGTCGCCGTCTCTCATCCCCACACGCGCTCGCGCCTTGCGCTCAGCGACCTGGCCCCCGGCGCCATGCAGTCGGAGATTCGCGCCATGACCACCGAGTGCGACCGCATCGGCGGCATCAACCTGGCGCAGGGCGTATGCGACACGCCGGTACCCGCGCCGGTGGAGGCCGAGGCGCTGGCGGCGATTCAGGCCGGGCACAACATCTATACGCGACTGGACGGCATCACGCGCCTGCGGCAGGCCATCGCTCTGAAACAACGGCGCGAATACGGCCTCGAATACGACCCCGAAACCGAGGTGCTGGTGGCCAGCGGAGCCACCGGCGGGCTGCACGCCGCGGCCATGGCCCTCTTGAATCCGCAGGACGAAGTGCTGCTCTTCGAGCCTTTCTACGGCTACCACGTCAGCACGCTCAAATCGATGCGCGTCAAGCCGGTCTTTGTGCCGCTGGCCGCGCCGGACTGGGCGCTGGACACGGACGCGCTGCGCGCCGCCATCACGCCGCGCACGCGCGCCATCCTGCTGAACACGCCCGCCAATCCCAGCGGCAAGGTTTTCACTCGTGCGGAGCTGGAAATTGTCGCCGACGTTGCCCGCGAGCACGATCTCTTCCTCATCACCGACGAAATTTACGAATACTTTGTCTACGACGGCGCCGAGCACATCTCCCCCGCCACGCTGGACGGCATGCGCGAGCGAACGATTGTGATCTCCGGCTTCTCGAAAACCTTCAGCGTAACCGGCTGGCGGCTGGGCTACGTGACCGCGGACGCGAAATGGATGGGCGCGATGGCCTACTTCCACGATTTGACGTATGTCTGCGCGCCGTCCGCCTTGCAGCACGGCGCAGCGGCCGGCCTGGAGCAACTGGGGCCCGCCTTCTACGCGAAGCTCGCCGCGGATCATCAGTCCAAGCGCGAGCGGATGGCGGCGGCGTTGCGCAACGCGGGCATGGAACCGAGCGTGCCTCCGGGAGCCTATTACGTGCTGGCCGATACCGGCCCGCTGCCCGGCAACACAGCCGCGGAAAAGGCGCGCCACCTGCTCGCGGCCACCGGCGTGGCCTCCGTTGCCGGCTCGGCGTTCTTCCGGCCCGGCGGTGGCGAGAATCTTCTGCGCTTCTGCTTTGCCAAAAAGGACGACGAACTGGACGAAGCCTGCGCGCGCCTGCGCCGGCTTTAGGAATTTCGGCGTTCATTCGCTCAGCGCCGCGCGGCCTCAGCGCAGTACGGCAAGAATTGCCAGGTTCAGCCCAATCATCGCCACGGCAAAGCCGGGAATGATCAGCAGAGCCTTCTTCAGTCGCAACGGGTCACCGCCGGCAATCGCTCCGATGAGCCGCGAGCTGATCGCGAGGCCCGCCCATCCGCAGGTGATGACCAGTCCGATGGCCGTGCCGCTCATGCGTGGAAAGGCTCCGCCCACAATGGCCAGCGTGGTGGGAAAGACCGGCGCCATAGCCAGTCCAGCCAGAAACGTGAGCGCGGCAGCCATCGCGGGCTTCCTGGTCCGCAGCATCAGAAAAGTGGTGACCGCAATGGCGACCGAGGCCGCAAGCGTGACCTGCACCGCCGGAACGCGCAGCAGGATGGACGACGCGCCCACGCGGCCAAGAAGCAGTCCCAGCGCGAAGCCCAGAGACAGAATGTTCAACGCGCGCGATTCCGGAATGCCCTGCGCGATGAGGTGGCGCGGAAGCCAGTTCCACACACCCACCTCGCAGGAAACGTAAAGAAACAGCAGCAGGCCCAGCAGCAGCAGGAGCGGCTTGCCCAGCACCGGCCCGGCCTGCGCCAGCGCAAAGCCTGAAGAGCCGGCCGGCGCGGGCATCTGCGTGAAGACCTGCACTGCCAGCGCGACCACCGCGAGCCACGCCACCGAGTTGCACAGCCGGACCCAGTTTTTCTGGAACAGATTGGCGGAGATGAACGGCGTGGCGAATGCGCCCAACCCGAAGAAGAGATTTACAAGGTTCAGCGCCGTGGCGCGATGCGCTTCACTGACGCCGCTGACCATCGCGTTGGCGCCCGTGACCACCACGCCGCCGCCCACTCCGAGCAGGAAGAGCAGGAAGACGATGGACCGGAATCCACCCGAGCGCGGCAGTGCGAACAACGCAGCAACGATGCAGACCAGGCCCAGCACGAGGGCCACCTTGTCGCCCTCGGTGTCCAGCAGAGGACCCACGCCCAGTGAGGCCAGCATCAATCCCAGTGCCTGCGCAAAGGCGATGGTGCCGTTCTGCGCGGGCGTCAGCCGGAAGCGCTCGGAGAGCTCGGGCAGAATCGTGCCCAGCATCGCGGCGGTCATTCCGTACACAAAGATGGCAAGGATGGCGGCAAAGATCAGCAAGCGTTTCCCTCCCCTTCCAATCCGTAGGCAAGCATACGACATGCGCGCAGGCGGTCTGCACTCGCCCGCTCCGGATGGCGCCGCTCCGATAGACTGAAAGCGATGAAAAGGCGCAATCGAGGGAGGGTGGTCGCCGCGGCAGCGGCCCTGGCTTCAGCAATTGCCGTCTTGGTGGCCGGCTGCGGCACGCCGGGAGCGCCACAGCCGCCCTCGTTGCAACTGCCTCAGCGCGTCACCGATCTTGGCGCCGTCAGAACCGGCAACAGCGTAACGCTCACCTGGACAATGCCGCGCCACAACACCGACAACCTGCTGCTGAAGGGCCCCGTGGATGTGCGCATCTGCCGTGCGGAAGCCACGGGTCCATGCGATGTTGCCGGGCCTGACCGCAATGTTGCACCCGGCACGACTGCGTCCTTTCTCGATCCACTGCCACAAGCGCTCGCTGAGGGTGCACCGCGCCTGTTGCGCTACACCGTGGAGCTCAGGAATCGCAGCGGGCGCTCGGCCGGCCCGTCGAACGCGGCCCTTGTGCTCGCAGGCCGGGCGCCCTTGCCCATTCTCCGGCTCAACGCGGTGGTCCACCGCGACGGCGTGGTGCTTGCGTGGTCGCCCGCGGGCGGCGATGTGCCCGTCCGCCTTGTGCGCACGCTGCTGACGCTGCCGAAGGCGCACGCCAAGCCCGGCCTGCTGACGCCGACTCCCGAGCCCCGGGAGGAAACTCTGCTGGTGGACTCTGATCTGGCCCTGGGTCGCGCCGTCGACAAGACGGTGCGCTTTGGCGAAACCTATGAATACCGCGCGCAGCGCGTGGCGCGCATGAGCGCCGACGGCAAAACGCTGGAGCTGGCCGGAGACTTGTCTCCGCTCGTCCTCGTGAACGTCGCGGACGTCTTTCCGCCGGCCGTGCCCCAAGGCCTGGTCGCCGTGGCCACCGCGCAGGAGAACGGCGTGGCGGCCTCCATTGACCTGAGCTGGCGGCCCAATACCGAGCCTGATCTCGCCGGATACGCAGTCTATCGCCGCGAGGACTCCTGCCCATGGCAGCGCATCTCGCCTGCGACGCCCCTCGTTGGCCCTGCGTTCCACGATGCGCAGGTGCTCGCCGGCCACACCTACCACTACGCCATCACCGCGATTGACCAATCCGGCCACGAGAGCGCGCGCTCCATCGAGACCGAGGAAACCGTGCCTGCGTCCTGAACGCCGCGAAGGGAATGCATCATGAAATACTGCCGCTTTCTGCTCGATGACCAGCCCCGCTACGGAAGCATTGCAGACCGCGCGGGCGAGCCCTGGATCGTGGACCTTGCCGAAGCGCCTGAAGAAGATCTGGCGTATCGTCTTAGGGATGCGCGGGCCGCTCAATCGAGCTGTGATTTCGAACCCATGCCGCTAAGCGCGGTTCAACTGCTCGCGCCCGTCACGCCGTCCAAAATCGTCTGCGTCGGCCGCAATTATCGCGACCACGCCAAAGAGCTGGGCAATGAAGTGCCCGCCGAGCCGCTGCTCTTCTTCAAGCCGCCGTCGTCGCTGCTTGCTCCGGGCGGCACGGTGGGCATGCCCGTCGCCGCCGCGCGCGTGGATTACGAAGGCGAACTGGCGCTGGTCATCGGTCGCCGCGCGAGCCGGCTGCAGCCCAATGACAATTGGCGCAGCTACATCCGCGGCTACACCATTGCCAACGATGTGACCGCACGCGACCTGCAAAAAAAGGATGGCCAGTGGACCCGCGCCAAGGGCTTTGACACCTTTTGCCCCGTCGGGCCGTTCGTGAGCGACGAGGCGGACCCCGAGGCCGGCCTCACCGTGGAAACCCGCGTCAACGGCGAGCTGCGCCAGCACGGCTCCACGCGCGACTTCATTTTCTCCATTCCGCAACTGCTCGTCTATCTGACGGCGGCCATTACGCTTGAGCCCGGCGACCTGCTGCTTACGGGCACTCCGGCGGGCGTGGGACCGCTCAGCGCAGGCGACCACGTGGAAGTGAGCATCACAGGCCTGGGCGCGCTCGGCAATTCATTTGCACCTGCATAAAACGTGCGTCAAATCGGGAGTTCGTGGCCCTCTCTGCAACCCGCGCCCGGGTCCGCGAATCCAATAAGATAAGAGAGGTACACTGGAGCCGTCCGCGCTTCAACGCGCCCGACCTCTTCCCCGTTGGAGGAATCATGCCGAAGAACCTGCTTGAACAGTTGCGCAATTACACCGTGGTCGTGGCCGACACCGGCGACATGGGAGCCATGGAACAGTTCCATCCGCAGGACGCCACCACCAACCCCTCCCTGATCACCGCCGCCGCGCAGATGCCGCAGTATCAGTCCATTGTGGACGATGTGCTGAAGGCCGCGCGCAATGAGCAGGGCGAAAGCGCCACGGATCAGGCCGTAGCCAACCTTGCCTTTCAGCGGCTGGCCATCGCCTTCGGCAAGAAGATTCTCGCCATCGTGCCCGGCCGCGTCTCCACTGAGGTGGATGCGCGCCTCTCGTTTGACACCAAGGCCACCATCGCCCAGGCGCGCAGCATCATCGCGCAGTATGATGCCGTCGGCATCGGTCGCGAGCGCGTGCTCATCAAGATCGCCTCCACCTGGGAAGGCATTCGCGCCGCCGAAGTGCTGGAGAAGGACGGCATCCACTGCAACCTGACGCTGCTGTTCGGGCTCCATCAGGCCATCGCCGCCGCCGACGCGGGCGCAACGCTCATCTCGCCGTTCGTCGGCCGCATTCTTGACTGGTACAAGAAGGACACCGGCAAGGACTACCACGGCGCCGACGATCCCGGCGTGCAGTCGGTGACATGCATTTACAACTACCTCAAGAAATTCGGCTACAAAACCGTCGTGATGGGCGCCAGTTTCCGCAACATCGGCGAAATTTGCGAGCTGGCCGGCTGCGACCTGCTCACCATCTCGCCGCAGTTCCTCGCCGAACTTGGCTCGACCGTTGCCGAGCTGCCGCGCAAGCTGGATCCGGCGAAGGCCGCCACGCTGTCGATCGAGAGGCTCACAATCGACAAAGCTGCGTTCGACCGCATGCATGCCGCCGACCGCATGGCCCATGACAAGCTGAAGGAAGGCATCGAGGGCTTCTCCGCGGCGCTGGTCAAGCTGGAAACACTGCTGGCGAACCGGCTGGCCGAGCTGGAATCGCGCACGCCCGCCGCGGTGTAACTTTCACCCGCCTCAACCCACAAGGGCAGCCCGCGCGGCTGCCCTTTTCACGTGCGAAGATAACGCGGGCCTTGCACTCCACGGTACCTTCTGCCAAAAAAGTAACGCCTCCCTCTTTCGACTTTCGCAACTTGTCCGTTAAGCTCAGTGTCAACCTTGAGTACAAAAGGCAGTGGCTGGCCGCATGGGCTGCACTTCAGCACGATAAGGGAGCCCAACACCGGCCAATGCCTTCCAGCAGGCCGGCTGCGCCCGCAGCGGCGGGAGGTGTGTATGGAGACGCAGGCTCATCCGCTCGAACCTTTCTTTCAGCAGGCCGTGCGCAACAGCTATGAAGGCAAGCTGGGACTGAACGACCCCGACGTGACCGGCTACGTGGCTCGCCTGCTCTGCGAATTTTCCGCGGCAGACAATCTCTACCGTGTGCGCGACGAGATGGGCCACCCCGTGGAGGAACTTGCGGCCATGCTGCGCGCCGCCGACCCGGTGAATGGCACGGCTGCCTCCTTCGATGCCGAGCGCTCCGTGCGCAAACACATCGGCGATTACGCGCTCTTCGTCGGCGGCATGTATCCTGAGGCGATTGCTCCCGGCCGGCGTCATCGCGGCCTGCAGCCCACACTTGGCGAACTGATTGAAGTGGGCAAGGAGAGCTACTTCATCGTGAGCCAGTTCAACCTGTTCGAGTATGAGCAGGAAGCGCCGCTCTTTGCACGTCTTTCGGATGCCTTTGAGCGCTGCATCCTCGGCCTCACGCTGGTCCGCGAAGACCTGAGCAAGCGCCGGCCCAAGCTGCCGCCGCCGACCATCCAATAGCGCGGGAGCGCGCCCCCGTGCGTCGCAGCTCAGCGCCCAAGCTCAATCGCAACTCCGCCGGTGAGGGCGCGCCCCGGCATGGCCACGCCGGTGATCTCCTGGTAGCCTGTGTTGCTCAGGTTGCTGAGCCGCAGATAGGGCCTCAGCCAACCCGCGCGGCGGGCGATGGCCGCATTCCACACCGGATAGGCCGTCTGCTGGTAGCGCTCGGCAATCTGCACCGCGTTCGTCACCAGCCACGCGTGTCCCAACGTCGCCGTCCACGAAGCCTGGATGTTTTCGACCGGATAATTGAACACGTACTCGGACTCGAGCCCATGCAGGGCGCTCTGCGCGCCGTGCAGCGCCGTCCACGCCACGCTCACCCGCTGCCGCCGCGTCGGCATCCACGTCATCTGCGCCTCCACTCCCGCAAAGTGCAACCCGCTCAGATTCACGGCGTGCCACTGTGCAGCGGGGTCGGTGCGCACATAGTCGATGGTGTCGTGCTGGCGCGAGTAGAAGCCCGTGGCGGAGAGTTCCAGCTTGTTGCCGGGAGTCCAGTCCGCTCCGCCTTCGCCGGACCAGGCCGACTCCGGCTTCAGATCCGGATTGCCGAGCGTCGAAGGATCTGAATAATAGAGGTCCGTGTATGTGGGAATGCGAAATCCGAAGCCCGCATCGGCGCGCAGCTTGAGCGAGGGCGCGACCCGGACGCTGCCGACCAGTTGCGGCGAGCTGACCGACTGCGCGCCCCCCGAAAAAATCTCTTCGCGCAGACCGGCCGAGAGATTCCAGCGCGCTTTCGCAGGCCTGAGATCAAGGTCCGCATAGCCCGCACCGCGATTACGCGCATGAATGCCCAGGTTGTTGCTGCGAATACTGTCGCCGTCGGCCTCAAGGCCCACCAGCACCAGCGGCCGGCCGTGCACCGCGAGCGTGTGCCGCAGCGAAGCCTGCCACGAACCATCGATGTGATTGTTTTCGTAGATCGCCGGATTGTCGCGCACCAGCACGAACTCGTCCGTGTGGCGGCGGAAGCCGAAGGCCGCCTGCGTATGCGCGCCCATCTCCTGCCGAACGCTTGCGAACCATCCTTTGGTCCGCTCCCACGATGGATAGTTGCCGTAAAACTGGTCGGCGCCGAAGGAGCGGTCGCTGGCGGCAAAAAGAAAATCGCTCACGCCCAGCCGCGTTCCCAGCCAGCTTTCGAGTGAAGCGTCCTCGTTGCGGTAATCGCGATCGGCAATAAAGCCCGTGGAGAAGTTGCGGTCCGCCGTCAAGCGCCCGCTCCAGTGGCCCTTTTCCGCCGCGGCAAGCAGCGATTCCTCGTTCGCGCCAAAGCTGCCCGCGCCCGCGCGCAGCAGCATGGAATCGTGGCTGGGCGCGGCCGTCAGGAAATCCACCACCCCGCTCAACGCATCCACGCCGTGCAGCGTGGAGCCCGCTCCTTCCAGCACCTGAATTGAATCGATGGCCTCCAGCGGCAGCGGCAAATCCAGATTGTGATGCGCGGTCTGGCTGTCATTGATGCGGAATCCGTTCAGCAGCACCAGCGTTTGCGCAAAGCTGCCGCCGCGCAGCACCAGGTCCGCCTGCGCTCCGCCCGCGCCGCGCTGCTCGAGGAAAATTGACGAATCCTGGCGCAGAACATCGAGCGGCGTTTGCACGGTGAGCTGCTGCTCCTGCACGGGCAGCACCTGCACGGGCCGCGACGATTCGCCCAGCGGCACGGGCACGGCTGTCCCCAGCACCACAAGGGTCTCGGAGCGTTTCTCCACCGGTTTCTTCTTCGCCGGTTTTGCGCTTTGGCCCATGGAAAAGCTCGTCCCGCACGCCAGCAGCGCTACGGCCATCACTCCCAGAAATCCCACTCTTCGCGTCATAGCATTCACGACAAGATTGCAGACAGCCGGCCCGCTTTCAACGATGATTCGATTTATCCAGAGATTATTGACATGCTAAACTATTGCAATCCAGCCATGCGTATTCAGGTCTTTTTGCGGGAAAGTCCGATGTTCACCGTCATTCGGGCGGCGCGACGCTTTGAAGCGCTCAGCAAGCAGGTCCTCCGACCTGACAATCTGAACTTCCTTGAGGGTCTTGTCCTGGCCGCGCTGTTCTTTGAGTCGCCCGCTCCGGTGAAGCCGTCGCAGCTTGCGCACTCCTTTGACACTACGCGCGGCAACATCAGCCATTGCGTCTCCTCGCTTGAAGCCAAGGGGCTTTTGCAGCGAAAAATCGATCCCGAGGATGCGCGCGCTTACCTGCTGACCCTGAAGCCGCAGGGCCGGCGATGCGCCCTGCGCGTCATCAGCGCATTCGACAAGCTGCAGAGGGAGTTTGAGACAGAAATCGGCAGAGCCGGCCTGCTCACATTGCTGAAGGACGTGCGCAGACTCGAGGCGGTCTACGGACCGAAGGAGCAGCCTGCCGCCCATCGCTAAAGAATGTAGCGGCTCAGGTCGTGGTCCTTCACAATCGTGGCCACCATCTGCTGCACGTACTCAGAGGTGATCGTGAACACCTTCTCGGGACCCGATGCGGTCATGCGCTCGGCGTACGGCAAGGGCGAAGAAGCCTCCGAGGTCACTGTTTCGGGCAGCCCGCCCGCATCCGATTCGGAGTTGCGCCGCGCCACGTCCGGCGCCAGAAAACTCACATCCTCGAGCACGCGCTCCATGATGGTGTGCAGCCGGCGCGCGCCGATGTTCTCCGTCGACTCATTGACCTTGAAGGCGAACTCGGCCATCTCGCGCAGCGCCTCGGGAACGAACTCCAGCCGCACGCCCTCAGTCTCCAGCAGCGCCGTGTACTGCTTCACCAGCGACGACTTGGGCTCGGTGAGAATGCGCAAGAAATCATCCACCGTGAGCGACTTCAGCTCCACGCGCAGCGGGAAGCGGCCCTGCAGCTCCGGAATCAGGTCGCTCGGTTTCGACACGTGGAATGCGCCCGCGGCGATAAACAAAATATGATCGGTGCGCACCATGCCGTAGCGCGTGTTCACCGTGGTGCCTTCCACAATCGGCAGGATGTCGCGCTGCACGCCCTCGCGCGAAACATCCGGCCCGTGGCCGCCTTCGCGGCCGGCAATCTTGTCAATCTCGTCTAGGAAGATGATGCCGCTCGACTCCACGCGCTCAGTGGCCGCGCGGTTCACCTGGTCCATGTCGATCAGCCGGCTTTCCTCTTCCTGCACCAGGTAGTCGAAGGCATCGGGCACTTTCATCTTGCGCTTCTTGGTGCCGCCGCCAAAGATGTTCGGCAGCATGTCCTTGAGGTTCATCTCCATGTCCTCAAGGTTCTGGTTGCTGATGATGCCGAACTGCGGCGTGCCGCGCTCGCGCACATCCAGCTCCACCATGCGGTCGTCCAGTTTGCCTTCGCGGAACTGCTGGCGCAGCTTTTCTCGCGAGCGCTGGTGGCTTTCGGCGCCCGGCAGCGTAAGCTGGCCCTCCTGCGTGGGCGCGGCGGCCGCAGGCGGCGGAGGCAGCAGCACGTCCAGCAGCCGCTCCTCGGCGTTCATCTCCGCGCGGTCTTCCACCTCTTCCAGCCGCTCCTCGCGCACCAAGTCGATGGAGATCTCCATCAGGTCGCGAATCATCGACTCCACGTCGCGGCCCACGTAGCCCACCTCAGTAAACTTTGAGGCCTCCACCTTCAGAAATGGGGAATTGGTCAGCTTGGCCAGCCTGCGCGCAATTTCCGTCTTGCCCACGCCCGTGGGCCCAATCATGATGATGTTCTTGGGCATGATGTCGTCGGCCAGGTCGGGCGGCAGCTTTTGGCGGCGCTGGCGGTTGCGCAGCGCAATGGCCACGGCGCGCTTGGCGGCCTTCTGGCCCACAACATGCTTGTCCAGCTCGGCAACAATCTCGCGCGGCGTCAGATCGTCCAGCGCGAGATCCTGTTCTTCGGCGGATGCGGGAAGATAAATGGCCATGGAAACCTGGGCGAGCCGGCGCGTGGCCGCTTAGCCCTTCAACTCCTCAATCGTCACGTGGTCGTTGGTGTAAATGCAGATTTCGCCGGCGATCTTCATCGCCTTTTCGGCAATCTCGCGGGCGCCCAGCTCGGTGTTCTCCATCAGGGCGCGCGCCGCCGCCGTGGCGTAGCTTCCGCCGGAGCCGATGGCCGCAATCTGCTCGTCCGGGTCGATCACGTCGCCCGAGCCGGAGATGAGAAATGTCTGCTGCGTGTCGGCCACCACCAGCAGCGCCTCAAGGTTGCGCAGCATCTTGTCCGTGCGCCAGTCCTTGGCCAGTTCCACGGCGGCGCGGTTCAGGTTGCCGGCATACTGCTCCAGCTTGGTCTCAAACCGCGCAAAAAGCGAGAACGCGTCCGCGGTGGACCCCGCGAATCCGGCCAGAATCTTGTCCTGGTAAAGGCGGCGGATTTTCTTGGCTGAGTGCTTCAGCACGTGATCGCCAAGGGTCACCTGGCCGTCGGCGGCCATCACCACCTGCCCGCCGCGCCGCACGCAAATCACCGTGGTCGAGCGGATGCGTGCCGGTTTTGTTGCTCTGCCCGGTCTGCTTTCTGGTCTGCTCACACTCAAGGAAACACCTTCAAGACGCATCTTCCAGTATAGGGCAAGGCCGCGGGCCAAACCCGCGCGAATGGCTCACGGGCCGTGGGTAGATTATTCCGGTCCGGTGCCCGGTCCGATGCCCGCCGCTCACGCATTGCACCGGCGCCTCCGCACAAGCCGTTTGACGCACTCACCTGCGCGCAATAGTTTGGAAGAGTGCGGGGTAGCTTGTCTGGGCTCCGCGCCAAGGAGCAGGGATGCGGAACAGATTCTCCCCCTGGATGAGTAGCTGGATTCGGACGGCCGTTTTGGCGCTGGTGGCGCTGGGGGGCGCCGGCTGGTGCAGCGCGCAGCAGGCCCAAGCAAAGCAAGGCCAGAGCCAGCAGGACCAGGCGATGCAGGGCCAGGCGCAGGACCACCCCTATCTGCAGCGCTTTGAAAAGGAAATCACGGTCAAGGTGCTGCCCAACGGGCTCACGCTGCTCATCTGCGACCGGCCGGATGCGCCGGTCTTCAGCTATGACACCTTTGTAGACGCGGGCGACGTGGACGACCCCTCCGGCGAGAGCGGCCTGGCCCACATGTTTGAGCATCTGGCCTTCAAAGGCACCACGCAGATCGGCACCAAAAACTGGCCCGCGGAAAAGATTGCCCTGGCCAAGGTGGAAGCCGCCAACAACGCCTACGAGGTCGAGTATCTGAAGCCCGTGGGCCGCGACCCCAAGAAGCTTGAAGAGCTGCACAAGGCGTTTCTGGCCGCGCAGGCCGAGGCGGAGAAATACGTCATCCCGAACCAGTTCAGCGAAGTGGCCGAGGCCAACGGCGCCAACGGCCTGAACGCTGAAACCGGCCTCGACAGCACGCAATACTTCTGGTCGATGCCGGAAAACCGGCTGCAATTGTGGGCCTGGATGGAGAGCAGCCGCCTGGCCAACACTGTTCCCCGCGAGTTTTACAAGGAGCGCTCCGTGGTGATGGAGGAGCGGCGCATGCGCGTCGACTCCAATCCCATCGGCCGGCTCATTGAGCAGTTCCTGGCCACGGCTTACGTGGCCCAGAATTATGGCCGCAGCGACATCGGCTGGCCCAGCGAAGTGAGCCAGATCAACGCCACTGAGGCCATGGCCTTCCACAAGAAGTATTACGTGGCCTCGAACATCGTGGTCGCCGTTGTGGGCGACGTGGACCCGAAGAAGGACCTGCCGATGCTGGAGAAGTACTTCAGCCGCGTCCCCGGCGGGCCCAAACCGGAGGACATGACCACGGTCGAGCCCAGGCAGTTCGCGGAAAAGTCCGTCATCATTCGCGAGGCCACGCAGCCCTTTTACATCGAGGGCTACCACCGGCCCAACTATCGCAGCCCGGACGACGCCGTGTACGACGCCATTCAGGACATCATGTCCAACGGGCGCGTCTCGCGGCTCTACCGCGACATGGTGGAGAAGCAGCAAATTGCCGCCTATGCCGCAGGATTCAGTCCGTATCCCGGCGAAAAGTATCCCAGCCTTTTTGCGTTTTATGCCTATCCGCTGCCGGGCCACACTCCGGCAGAGATGCGCACGGCCATTCACAAGGAGATTGAACGGCTGAAGACCACCGACGTGACCGACCAGGAGCTGGAGATGTTCAAAACCCGCGCCCGGGCCGACCTGCTGCGCGGCCTGGCCAACAATCAGGGCCTGGCCAACGCGCTGGCCGAGTACCAGACCCGCTATGGCGACTGGCGGCAGCTCTTTCTGCAGCTTGACAGCTTTGACAAGGTGACCAAGGCTGACATTCGCCGCGTGGCCAATCAGATCTTTGTGCCGTCGAACCGAACAAGCGCAGAGATCGATTTTGCGCCGCCAACGGCGGCCGGGAAGAACGGAGGCGCGCAATGAACAGGCACTTGCTGAGACGTGTTTCCCGATTCGCTCTCTCCGGCGTGGCGCTTGCCGCGCTGCTCGTTCCCGTTGCCGCCGGGGCGCAACAGGCGGACCCCTGGAAGAAGATTCCCATTCCGCCGCTGCCCGCCTTCCACCCGCACGAGCCAGTGCGCATCGAGCTTAAGAATGGCATCGTCCTCTTCCTGCAGGTGGACCACGAGCTTCCCTTCGTCACCGGATCGGTCACCATCCCCGGCGGCTCGCGCAACGAGCCCGTGGACAAGGCCGGACTTGTCGATCTCTACGGCATGACCTGGCGCACCAGCGGCAGCGAAAAGATGAGTGGCGACCAGATGGACGACTTCCTCGCCCAGAAGGCCGCGCACATTGACACCGGCGGCGACATTGACTCCACCGCGCTCTCCTGGGACTCGCTCAAGGCCGACTCCGGCCAGGTGTATGCCCTCGCGATGGACCTGCTCTTCCATCCCAAATTCAGCCAGGAGAAGCTGGAGCTGGCCAAGCAGCAGGAGGCCACCGGCATCGTCCGCCGCAACGACGACGAAGGCCAGATTGCCAGCCGCGAGGCCGACAAGCTGGTCTACGGCGTCGACAGTCCGTACACCCGGCAGCCGGAGCTGGCCACCATCGCCAACATTTCGCTGGCCGACTTGCAGGCGTGGCATGATCGCACCCTCCGCGGCAGGCTTATCGTTAGCATCAGCGGCGATTTTGACCCCGCCACCATGGAAGCTAAGCTGCGCGCCACCTTCGACGGCTTGCCTCCGGTCACGCCTCTGCCGCCGCGGCATGACACCTTCCCGGGCCCCACGCCCGGCGTCTATTTCATCAACAAAGGCGACGTGAACCAGTCCAACATCGAGATCGTCGGCCTGGGCACCACGCGCAACAATCCTGACGTTCCCGCGCTCGCCGTGATGAATGACATTCTTGGCGGGGGCTTCGGCAGCCGGCTCTTCCAAACTGTGCGCACCAAGCTCGGGCTGGCTTACGAGGTCGGCGGCGGCCTCGGCTTCGAGTACGACCACCCGGCCGATTTCCGCGTTGTCGCGCTCACCAAGAGCGCCACCACCGTGGAAGCCACCAAGGCCGCTCTGGGCGAAATCTCCGGGCTCACCACGCGGCCGTTCACGCCGGCGGAGCTGAAACGCGGCAAGGATGACCTGCTCAACGGGTTTCTCTTCCGCTATGACACGCGCGACAAGGTCCTGGCTGAGCGGGTGCTCCTCGAGTTTTACGGCTACCCGCCGAACTATCTCGACACCTACAAGGCGGGGATTGAAAAGGTGACCATCCCCGACCTTGACCGCGTGGCCAAGAAGTACATCCACCCGGCCAAGCTCGCCATCCTGGTCGTCGGCAACGAGTCCCAGATCAAGCCTGGTCTCACCGCCCTCGACATGGGCCCAGTCCACTCCATCGACATCACCATCCCGATGCCGAAGCATGAGGCCCCCGCGGAGAAGAAACCGTGAGCAAGCAACCCGGCCGCGGCCGGCCCGCACGCAAGCTGGCCGTGGTCCTGCTGGCCGGCGCAAAAGCTGCGCAGTTCCGCTCCCGCCGGCCCACAGCGCTCCATCAGGCCGGCGGACGCACGCTGCTGGGCCAGGCTCTCGCCACTGTCTCCGGCCTCGCGGCTCCTGCGCACACGTTCATCGTGGTTGGGCATCAGGCCGAGCAGGTGCGGCAGGCCTTTGCCGATGCGGGCGTGCATTTTCTTCAGCAGCCTCGGCAGGGTGGCGTCCTTCACGCGCTTCAATCGGCCCGCAAAGCCCTCGCAGCCTTCGACAAACTCCTCATCCTTCCCTGCGATCTGCCTCTTCTTAGCCCGGAGACTCTCGAAAAACTCCTTCAGGCGCATCGCAAACAGCGCGCTGCAATCACCGTCCTCGCCGCGACACACATGCCCGGCGGCAAAACGACTTTAGCCCACGCATCCGGTGTCTTCCTCGCGCAATCGCAAGCTCTGCTGCGGCAGTTGGACAAAGCGCGCGACCTCGCCAGCCTTGCTGCGCACTTTCGAGCCGCCGGGGAGCGCGTTGCAACCGTCGAAGCCGCCGACCCGGCTGAAGTGCAACCCGTGCGAACCCTCGCCGGCCTTGCCGCGCTCGACGCCGCGTTGCGCGACGCTATCGCCCGCCGCCTGATGGCCTCAGGCGTCACCGTCTTTCGCCCGGAGACCTGCGTCTTCGACGCCGATGTCGAAGTGGCGCCGGACACCGTGATCGAGCCTTTCGTCCAGCTCCTCGGACGCACGAAGATCGGCTCTGCCAGCCGCATCCGCTCTTACTCGGTGATTGAAAACTGCACAATCGGCAGCGATGTACTCGTCCGCCAGTCCTGCGTGCTGGGGGAAAGCACTGTCGCCGACGGCGCGCGCATCGGTCCCTTCGCCCATCTTCGACCCGGCAGCGTGATCGGGCCTGAGGTCCACATCGGCAACTTCGTTGAAACCAAGAAAGCGCGCCTGGGCAAGGGCGCAAAGGCCAACCATCTCTCTTATCTCGGGGATGCCATCGTGGGCGCGGGCGCCAATGTCGGCGCGGGCGTCATCACCTGCAACTACGACGGGGAGTACAAGCACACCACGCACATCGGCAAAGGGGTCTTCGTCGGCAGTGACTCCACGCTCGTCGCCCCGGTCACCATCGAAGATGGCGCCTACATCGGCGCCGGCTCCTGCATCACCCATCCCGTGCCCGCCGGCGCGCTGGCCGTGGCCCGCGCGCACCAGGTCGTCAAGGAGGGCTGGGTGGCCGCGCGCCGCGCGCGCCAGAAGACGCAATGCGATTGACTTCCCACCCAATCCGCGCCCGAATTGCACGGCCCTGTTGGCGGATTCGTTAACATGACCTTGGAATCATTGAATAGTACGGCACTTTTGCCGGAACCTCTTGCGCCGTGCCTGCCGCTGGCGTAGCTTCTGGATAATTGCGGTTCAAACGGCGGCGCTGGGGCTGTCGGGCGCAAACACATCAGCCGTCACTCCGCCTGCAGCGCAGGACCATCGGCTTTGTCGCGGGGTGTTCACTTCGGCCAGCCTCTCTTGCGCGAAGCCTGAGCGTGGCCGTTTGAGCCCATTGCAGATTGAATACCCCGGCTCCGTTTTGTCGCGGGGCCCGGCTAGAATTGCACAGGGGAGAGTGCCGGCCTGCATGGCGCAAAGTCAGGCAAAACGGTCGAGAGAATTGCAGCTGGCAACCAGTCTGCCCATCGGAGCAGACGCCGGCGCGGCCCCGCTGCAGGCTGCCGAAGCCGAGGCGCTGCCCTCGCGCGTTGAGCCTCCTCCGGTCCGCATCCTGGTTGTTGACGATGAAGCCCACGTCCGCTCCATGATTGGCGCCACGCTCGAACGCCAGGGCTTCCAGATTGAACTGGCCGTCAGCGGTGCGGAGGCCATCCACATCATGCGCCGCCAGTCCTTCGACCTCGTCCTCACCGATATCGTGATGCAGGACGGCAATGGCATTGCCCTGCTCGAGAGCATTCGCGGACAGCATCCCGAGCTGCCCGTCGTCATGGTCAGCGCCATTCACGACATCAGCGTGGCCATTGACTCCATGCGCCGCGGCGCTTACGACTACCTCCTCAAGCCCTTCGAGCGCGAACACCTCATCGCCACCGTCCAGCGAGCGCTCGACCATCGACGCGCCCTGCAGGACAGCCAGAACTACCAGCAGAACCTCGAACAGGTGGTCCGCGCCCGCACGGAAATGCTGCGCCAGGCCATGGAAGACCTCGAGCACTCCTACGACGTCACGCTTGAAGCGCTGGGCGACGCGCTCGACCTGAAGGACTCCGAGACCGAGGGCCACTCCAAGCGCGTCACGGCCTACACCATCGCCTTGGCCCGCGCCATGGGCATTTCGCCCACTGAGATCAAGGTGATCGCCCGCGGCGCTTTCCTGCACGACATCGGCAAGATGGCCATCCCCGACGAGATTTTGCGCAAGCCCGGCAAGCTCACCAAGGAAGAAGAAGAGGTGATGCGCGACCACTGCAGCCGCGGCTACCACATCCTGCGCAAGATTCCGTTCCTCAGTGAGGCGGCGGCCATCGTCTACACCCACCAGGAGCACTTTGACGGCGGCGGCTATCCCAGCGGCCTGCGCGGCGCTGAGATTCCCATCGGAGCGCGCATCTTCGCCGTGGCTGACACGCTGGACGCCATCACCAGTGACCGCCCCTACCGCCGCTCCCAGAGCTTCGACGTCGCTCGCGAAGAAATCCTCCGCTGCTCCGCCTCGCAGTTCGATCCCGCAGTGGTCGAAGTCTTTCTCAGGATTCCCAATGAGCTGTGGCTTGAGCTGCGCAACGAGATCAACGGCCAGAGCCGCCACTTCTCCACCTTCGGCTTCTCGTCTAACGCCGCGCCCACCGCCGAATAGCTCGCCTCTCCGCGTGGCCGCCTGCCTCCTGCTGGCAATCGCGCTGCGCCGATGGCTCTTTGCCGGGCGAACCGCGGTGGAGATGGAAGTGGCCTGAACGCGCACACATCGGCTAAAGCCTTGCTTTGGCGAAGGCGCGACCCGATCCCGATTTCAGATACTTCTCAAAGGCAATTGCGCGAGCCTCATCCGTAAACACTACATAGCTCTTGATACGCCAGGGTTGGAACTTCGACGTATGTGTCACCGCGCCGGAATTGTGTTTGGAGAGTCTGGCTTCCAGGTCGTCGGTGATGCCTGTGTAGTAATGCTCTCCGGAAAGGCTTTGAAGGACGTAGACGTATTTCATGATGCGTCCGCCTCCGCTAAAGCTCCGCCGCGACAGCCTTCGCCCGCAGCGAAACTATCCGGATTAACCCGCTATCTATAATTGGCTTGCCGAGCCGAAGCCCTCGCGAGAGGGCGAAGGCTGGTGGAGGCGGCGGGAGTCGAACCCGCGTCCGAAATCGCTGTCAGCCGGGAGAGTCCATGCTGTGTCCGCTTCCGCATGTTTTCGCCTCTGGAACTCAGAACGGACAAGATGCGCCAGAAGCTAGTCCGATGATCTCGCGCAAAACGACACGGACCGAGCCGTTCGCGCCAGCCTACTGAATGACGTCCGCTCACAGCCCATAGGCGAAGCCGTGGAAGACGGCAGCTTAGTTAATTAAGCTGCAAGTGCCAGATTATCGTTGGCAACTTTAGTTTTGCAGGCGATTACGGGTGCCCACACCCCGACATGCCTCCCATGCCGCAATCGATCCCGTCGAAACCGTGACGCCCCCACATGTGCACCCCTGCGACAACGACCTGTCGCCGGGGACCCCGAGCGGGTGCGAGCCGGGCCAACTGGCTCGTGCTGCTTCTACCATTCTACTGCGAATCGACTTTCGACGCCCGTTCCCGGGGCCGGTAATCGGCGTACGGCCGCCCGATTCCGGGCAAAAAAAGGCGGCACGAACGGTCGAGCTGCTCGTGCCGGGAGGCCAGTGACGCAAACTACTTCCGGCGGAGGAAGCAGTAACTTGCACTGGCTTCCCAACCGGAATATCTACACCATACTATAGATTGCCAAGGAAGCAAATACAAAATTGTAAATTTTCTCACAATGTGGCACGCGCGACTTTCTCCCCTATTGCGCATCAAATCTGAGTACATTTTGTGTCGCCCTTCACGGGGACCGGCACACCCCCAATCGGCGGAGAATCTATGGCAAGTAATTTAGAATCTGTGCCCTCTTCCCAGGAAACCCCACAGAAATCCGGCCCCGTCGGCTGGGTCAGGATGGGCGCGGTCGCAGTGGCCTCAGCGCTCGCAGCCGGCTTTGCGGTCAACTGGTTCTATCGCAAAACCCTCGCGCGCCTCCGCCAGGCCGAGCCCCACACCGAGAATCCCGATTTTCAGATTTCGCAGCCCGACGACCTCGACGACGTGTGACCACCCCCGGCTTTCCTGCCCAGCCGAATTGACGGAGATGGTCGTTCGTCCAGCAGTCTGCCCGGATCTACTCCACCTGGCCCACGTAAACACCGAAAGGTTCCAGCGCAATCGATTGCAGAGACGCGGGGTCCACGCCGCCCGGAGACTTCAGCAGAGTCTTCACCGCGCCATGCTCTCCCGGACCGCCGAGGCCCGGAATGCTCAGGCTTACGGTCTGCGGCTCGGCGGTAAAGTTCACTGAGACGACAACAGTCGGCGAACCCTCCGCCTTGCGCATCCAGCTCAGCACCTTCTCGTTGCTGGTGTCCAGCATCGTCTCCTCGCCATGCGCCAGCGCGGGGTTGGTCTTCTTCAGGTGGATGAGGGTGCGGTACCAGTCAAAGAGCGAGTCCAGATTCGGCTTCTCGACCTCCACGTTCACGGTCGTGTAGGTGGGCGGAACGGGCAGCCAGGGTTTCACTCCTGCCGGGCAAAAGCCGGCATTCGCCGTGGTGTTCCACTGCATCGGCGTGCGCTCGCCGTCCCGTCCTTTGAACTTTGGCCAGTCTCGCAGGCCCACCGGATCCTTCACATCTTCCTTGCGCGCCGGCGGCGTGGTCTTCATCCCGATTTCGTCGCCGTAATAAAACATGGAAGCGCCGCGGCTGGTGAAGAGAATCGTCGAAATCACGCGCTCGATGGCCGTGTTGTGCACGCCGTCGCCGTAGCGCACGTCCAGCCGCGGATTATCGTGGTTGTCGAAGACGATGAGCGGAATGTGCCCATCCAGGTGCTCCTCGGCGTCCGTCAGGCCGGCGCGAAACTTGGCCACGTCGAGCTTGTTGATGATCCCAAGATGCATGTCCATCGGCAGCTCAAACTCCGGCTTGTCCGGCGGCCCGTACATCTTTTCGAGTTCCTTCACGTTCGGCAGATAGGTCTCGCCGATGAGTACGCGCTTGCCGGGAAACTTGGTCGAGTCGAACTTGTCAGCCTCGGCGCGCATCTCCTGCATCACCGGGTGCACGCCCGGCAAATTGTTGGTCCGCGTGTCGTTCAGCTCCGGCTTGCCGTCGGCGCCCATGATGGGCTTGCCGTTCTTGTCCCGCATCACCGTTTCGTCGCGCATCTGCGGGTCTTCAAAGAGCGTGGTAATCGCGTCAAACCGGAAGCCGCCCACGCCCCGCTTCAGCCAGAAGTCGATGATGTTGCGGAAGGCCTGGTGCACCAGCGGATTGTGCCAGTTCAGGTCCGGCTGCTGGATATAGAACTTGTGGTAGTAGTACTGGCGCGTCTTGGGGTCCCACTGCCAGGCGCTGCCGCCAAAATCGGACACCCAGTTGTTCGGCGGCTCGCCTTTGGACGTGGGCGTCTCGCCCTTGCCGTTGGCCCACATATACCAGTTGCGATACGGATTGGTCCGCGACGAGCGCGACTGAAGAAACCACTTGTGCTGGTCCGACGTGTGGTTCATCACCATGTCCATAATCACGCGGATGTGCCGCTTGTTGGCCTCGGCAATCAGGTGGTCAAAGTCGGCCAGCGTGCCGTACTGCGGATCGATGTTTTCGTAGTCGGAGATGTCGTAGCCGAAGTCCACCTGCGGCGAGGGGTAGATGGGTGTGAGCCAGATCGCGTCCACGCCCAGCGCCTTCAGGTAATCCAGATGCTCGGTGATGCCCTTCAGGTCGCCGATGCCGTCGCCGTTCGTGTCCTGATAGCTGCGCGGGTAGATCTCCAGGATCACCGCGTTCTTCCACCAGTTTTGCTCGCTCTTTGCGGTTGCTGGCGAGTGTGTGGCCGGCTTTGCGGGCGTACCTTGTCCGCTGGCCGTCAACGCAGCGGCCCCCAGAAACAGGGCTGCGGCGCACGATGAGATGTGCTTGGTCCAATCCATTGCGGGCTCCTCATTTTGGCTCCCGCTGCTCGTAACTTTGGCAGCGGTGCGCCGCCTGCCAAACTAACACATTTCGCACACGCCGGGGACCAAGAGGCTAGCTGTCGGCCCGCTGGGCCACCAGCATTGACTCTAGAATCGAGTCCGCCACGTCCTTCACCGCTCCGGGCGAGTGCGCCAGGAACAGCGTACCGGTCTTGTCGCTCTCGCCAATCGACTTGAGCGTGTCGAAGTACGGCGTAATCATCACCAGCTGCATCACTTCCTTGGCCGTCGTGCCCTCCACAGCCTTCTTGAACTGCTCGATTGAGGACTGCAACCCCTCCACAATCGCCTTGCGCTGGTTGGCGATGCCCTGCCCCCTGCAGCGCCTTGCTCTCCGCTTCGGCCTCGGCCTTCTTCACCACCAGAATCTTGTCCGCCTCACCGCGCGCCGTGGCCGCCACCTGCTCGCGCTGCGCCGCGCCCATTTCTCACATCGCCGCCGCATGGCTTAGACTTCATTACACCGATGCAAGCCCTCATCGAACACCTCGCCAAACTGCAGAACGTGGAATTGGAGCGCACCCGGATTGCCCAGGCAGTTCGCGCGCTGCCCGCGGAAACGGCCGAGGCCGAGGCCGCACTCGACGCAGCACAGCGACGCGCCACCGAAGCCAGTGACGCGCTGCGCCGCGAGGAGACGCTGCGCACGCGCCTCGAACGCGAGATTGACTCGCACCGCCAGAAGGCCGCACGCTATCGTGCCCAGCAAGACTCCGTCACCACTTCCGCGCAGGCTGAGGCAATTGAGCACGAAGTTCGTTTCGCCGAAGCCGAAGTTTCGCGCCTGGAAGACGAGGAGCTGGCCAGCCTGGAACGCACGGAAGCGCAGGAGGCCGCGCTGGCCCAGGCCCGCGCACAGGTTGAGGAACTCGCACTCGCCCTCGACAAGACCCGCGACCGCATTCGCGTCCGGCAGGAGGAATTCCGCAGCGATCACGCCGCGCTGGACGCCGAGCGCGAAGGGCTGCGCACCCTGATTGAACCCCAGTGGCTCGCGCGCTTTGATCGCGTCGCTGCCAGCCGCGGCACTGGTATTGCGCGGGCGGAAAAGCAGCAGTGCACCGGCTGCCGCATGGGCGTGCGCCCGCAAATCTGGAATCAGCTTCGCGAGGGCGAGTTGCTCGCCTGCGACAGTTGCAGCCGCCTGCTCTACTGGGACCCGGCCATGACGCCGGAACCCAAATCGCCGCAGACGGAGCGCGCCACCAGCGACGGCCATGCGATTCGCAAACCGCACCAGGCCGGAGCCTGAGCGCCGCGCACTCGCTCGACCGGTCGCCGCTGAATCCATTATTCCGGAGCACGAATGCAGCGCATCTGCGTGGACATGGACGAGGTGATGGCCGACACCCTGGCCGAACACCTCCGCCGCTACAACCAGGCCTTCGACGAGGATGTGACCCCCGATGACCTGGCCGGAAAAGGCCTGTGGGAGGTTGCGCCCGCCGACCGCCAGGCCCAGCTCCGGGCATTCCTTGACGCGGAGGACTTCTTTGAAGACCTCGACCTGATGCCCGGCGCGCAGGAGGTGCTCAAAGATCTCTCCACGCGCTTTGAAATCTTCATCGCCACGCAGGCCATGGTCGTTCCCAACTCGCTCGGATCCAAGTACCGCTGGCTGCAGCGCCACTTCGCCTTCATCCCGCCCACGCACTACGTCTTCTGCGGCACCAAAAGCATTCTGCGCGCCGACTACCTCATCGATGACATGCCCCGCAACCTGCAGCGATTTGAAGGCCATGGTCTGCTCTTCACCGCGCCCCACAACGTCACCGCCACCGGCTTCACGCGCGTCGACAACTGGCAGCAGGTGGCCGATTTTTTTGCGGGGGTTCATTCCTAGCTGCGGCATCGCGCAGGGGCGACAGTTGCACAGCGCCGGCTGGTGCGCGGGCAGGGCTCAGGCTCCGCTCTTCACTTCCACGCTCAGGACGCGCCGTTCCACGGTTCCCACGTTCTCCTAGCGTGTGCGGCGGCAGCGGTCCTGTCCACACGGTGGTTTCGGCAGCCAGCGGCTTGCCCAGCCGGCTGTCCACCACCACGCGCTCCTCCGCATCCCGGCGGACAACATCGCTCCAGCGGATCACATAGAGCCGGCCTGGCCAGCGATGCGTATGCAGGGGTACTGTCTCGCCGGGCGCGATGCGCGTGTCCAGCACACGCACTGCGTCATTCTCCAGCAGCAGCCGGTGAGGCTGGGGAGCCGCGACCAGCGCGTCCAGTTCCGGGGGCCACTCTGCGGCGTCGCGAGTAGGCCGCATTCTATCTCGATTTCGGTCCGATTTTAGCGGCGTGCGCTCGTCGGCGTCTGCGGAGCCAGCGCCGCGCGTGGTCCCGCCGTGCGCGGCGGCGCCGGTTGCGCCGCCGGAGCCTGGTGCATGGTCACAATCAGCGCGTCGGCCGGCTGATTACCCGCGCACAGGTAGGAGTGCGGCGTGCTCGCATCAAAATACACGGCGTCGCCCGCGCCCAGCGTGCAATGGTGCTCCCCGTGGCGCAGGTCCAGCTCGCCCTCCAGCACATAGAGAAACTCATAGCCAGGATGCATGTGCGGCCGCACGTCGCGATCCTTCTCCAGCGGAACAAACTGGGCAAAATATGGATCCATGGGCCGGTCCGGAACCATGTAACCCAGGCTCTCGAAGAAATAGGACGGCTCGCCCGCGCCGGTCTGCGGCAGCCGCACCCGGTCCTTCTTCCGGTGCACGCGGAACATGGCCTGCGGCTCGGTCTCAAAGAAATAGGAGAGGTCCTTCGAAAAGACCATCGCGATGCGCGCCAGATTCCGCAGCGTCGGAACCACCCTGCCCGTTTCCAGCTGCGACAGAAAGCTCGCCGAAAGCCCCGTGTGCCTGCCCAATTCCACCAGGCCCATCGATTTCTTCAGGCGCAGCCGCTTGATCCGCTCGCCAATGTGCTTTTCGGCGATGAACCGCTCCGTAGTCTCGGCGTCCACCTGCGATTTCTGTGTCTCTTCGCTCTGCACCGTCGTCGCTTCTGCCATCGACCCCTCCCGGGTTGCTGTCAGACGATTGTTGCCCCAGTCAAAAGACATTCGCATGATACCAAAGTGAGCTGACCGCTCGCAATCCCGCTCGCTCCAGGCTGGCAAGCCGTTATTCTGTGCCTATGGACGCCCTTGCTTTCTCGCAAACCGTGCTGGTCTCGGGTGCCTCCGGCCTTCTCGGAGCCGGGCTTCGCCATGCGCTCGAGGTCCGCCGCATCCCCACCCTCCAGCTCATCCGGGGCGTGCCTCATGCGGGCCAGCTGCGCTGGAACCCCGCCGATTCGTCGACCATGGGCTACCGCGATGCCCTGGAGGATTGCGCGGCCGCCGTGCATCTCTCCGGCGCCAGCCTCGTGGGCCGCCGCTGGACCGCTGCCTACCGGCGCGAGATGGCCGCCAGCCGCATTGGTTCCACGCTCGCGCTCGCCCGCTTGATTGCCGGGCTGCGCCGGCCGCCTGCAACTCTGGCCGTGGCCTCCGCCATTGGCATTTACGGCAACCGCGGCGACGAACTCCTCGACGAGTCCTCCGCGCTGGGCGACGGCTACCTGGCCGAGCTCTGCAATGACTGGGAGGCCGCCGCGGAGCCGGCCCGCGCCGCTGGAATCCGCGTCATGCATCTGCGCTTCGGCGTCGTCCTCAGCCGCCATGGCGGTGCGCTGGCCAAGATGCTTCCTCTCTTCCGGCTCGGCCTGGGCGGCAGGCTGGGAAGCGGTCGCCAGTGGATGAGCTGGATCAGCCTCAACGACGCCATCCACGCGTTGCTCTTTGCGCTTGAAACGCCCACGCTCGACGGCCCCGTCAACATGACAGCACCGGAGCCCGCGCGCAACGCCGAATTCACACGCGTTCTCGCCGAACATCTCCGCCGTCCGGCCTTGCTGCCCGCCCCGGCCTTCGCTCTGCGCCTCGCCTTCGGCCAGATGGCCGACGAAGCCCTGCTCGCGAGCGCGCGCGTCCTTCCCGCCAAACTGCAATCGGTTGGTTTCCGCTTCGCTCATCCCACGCTCCAGCAGGCACTCGAAGCAGAGCTGGGCTGAGCCTATGCCCGAGGGCAAGAATCTCGTTCCGAGCAAAAAAAGAGAGGCGCATGCGAGCGCCCCTCTTGTGTCAGTATGATTGCTTCGTTATCGTCGGCCCTGAATCACCCGTGCATTGGTGGGTCCGCCCTTGCCGGTAAGCTTCTTGGCCGCTTTCCGCGCCGCCAGCTCATGCATCTCCTTGCCGATGTGTGACTGGTTCACGCCGAGCTGCATCGCCAGGTTGATCAAGTTGCTCGATCCCCAGTAAAGCGCGAGGCCCGAGGCGTAATGCCACAGCATGAAGCCGAAGACCACCGGCATCGCAATCGCCATCATGCGCCGCTGCGCCGGGTCCATGCCCGGCGAAGGCGTGATGTACTGCGTCAGGAACATCGTCATGATAATCAGGATGGGCAGAATATGGGTCGGATCCGGCGAGGAAAGGTCCGCCAGCCACAGCCAATGCGCATGGCGCAGCTCCACGGCGTTCTCCAGCACCTTGTAGAAGGCGAAGAACAGCGGCATCTGCAAGAGCAGAGGCAGGCAGCTGCCGTACATGTTCACGCCCTCTTCCTTGTAGAGCGCCATCATCTCGGCATTCATTTCCTGCCGCTTCGGGTCGTTCATCTTCAGGTTCGCGTAGCGCTTCTTGATGGCCTCCACCTTGGGCTGGATGCGCATCATCTTCAAGGACGACTTCATCATCAGGAAGCGTGTGGGCAGCAGTGCAATCGTGAAAATCAACGTAAAGACCAGGATTGCCCATCCCCAGCTGTTCACGCCCGAGCCCATCATGCCATTCAGCCAGCGCAGGGCCCAGTAGAGCGGCTTGGCGATAATCGTCCACCAGCCATACTGGATCAGCGGCTCCAGTGAGGGGCCGTCGGGTTTCCCGTCTTCGCCGGTGGCGTGCACGGCGGTCAGCACGTCGGTCCCTTTCGGTCCGGCGAAGAGCCGCAGCCTGGTGATGCCGCTCGTATCGCCCACCGCCAGGCCCAGCACCGAGTCCGGCTTCTTCTTGCTCGTCGGATTCGACAGGTCGCTCGGCAGGTCCACTGAGTTGTGCAGTGTAACCACCGTCGCATGGTCCAGCGAACTGGGCAGAAACGCCGCGGCAAAGTAAAGGTCGGTCACCGCCGCGTAGTCATAAGGCGCGGTGTAGGTCGCATCGCCGCTCACCTTTTTGGCTTCAATCGTCTTCTGCTTGCCGTCCATTGACCAGACAATCTGCGACGGCGTCAGCATCTGGCTGCGCGTCGAGGACGACGGCAGGAACTCCTCCATGTCGCCCAGCGCCGCCGGCCAGCGCACCAGCGCCCGCACCGGAGCGCCGTTGCGCTGCACCTCGGTCTGGATGCCGATGACATAGCTCGAGCTGAAGTGGAAGGTCTTCGCCACATCCAGGCCGTTCTGCTGGTAGTGGAAGGTCAGCGTGCCCGGCGCCAGCAGTTCGCCCGTCGCAGAAGGCTGGTAGAGCGCGGTGTTCAGCTCCTGGGTCAGCGCCGAATCGTAAGTGAACAGCGAAAGCGGCAGTCCGAATTCCTTGGCCAGTTGCGGCTGCACCAGGTCAAGCGGCTTGCCCGCCGAGTCCTTGTACTTCTTCAGGATCCAATGCTTCACCTGCGCGCCGCGATTGGTGAACGTGATCCTGTAGAGCTCGTTCTCCACCGTCGTCTCGGTTTCAGTGGAGGCCACAATCGCTGGCCCCGCGGTCGGCTTGATCGCGGGCTTGGCGGAGGCGCCGCCCCCACTGGACTTCTTCCCGGACGCTGACGGCGTTGTTGCTGCTCCGCCCGAAGCCTGTCCGGAAGCCGGTGCGGCCGTGCTTGCCGCCTGCTGCGCGCTCTGCGCAGCGGGTGCCGGCGTGCTCGACTGCGGCTTGAAGTACTGGAAGGCCAGCAAAAGCGCCAGGGCCACAAAGGTGAAGGTAATCAGGCTGCGGAAATCGCCGCCGCCGCCCCCGCCGCTGCCGGAGCCATGCGAATCAAGATTGGGATTACGAATTTCGGGCAAAGGATACGTCCTGTGGGTTAAAGAAGAGACGCGCTTTGGGGCGCTGCTCTTCCTATGGTAACGGTTTGTGGGCAAAAGGTCTTCCCGCGCCCGCCGGCGGCACCGGATCCAGCCCTCCGCGGCCAAACGGATGGCAGCGCAGCAGCCGCCGCAGCGCCAACCACATTCCCCTCAGCAGACCATGCACGGCAATCGCCTCGGCGGCGTACTCCGAGCACGTGGGCATAAACTTGCACCCGCCCGTGCCCAGGGTGTGCAGCGCCGGCGAAAGCCAGCGCTTGTAAAAACCAAGCATTGCCAGAAAAATCCGCGTCATGCCTTTCCCGGCCCCGCGGCAGACTTCGTTCGTTCGGCCTCCGCGCGCGCCTCTCCAAGAATACGCACCACCTCGGCCTCCAGTTTCCTGAAATCCATGGTCAACACGCCGCGGCGCGGATGCAGAATCAGATCGAATCCCCTGGGCAGCAGCTCCACATGCCTGCGCAGCGCCTCGCGCATGCGCCGCTTGATGCGGTTGCGGTCATGCGCCTTGCCCAGCACCTTGCCCGCCGTAAGTCCCACGCGTGCTGCCGCCTCCGGCTCGCTCTGCGGCGCCACGAACCAGCTCATGGTGGCCGATTGCCGCTTGCGACTCGCCGCATACGCGCGCTGAAAATCGCCGTGGCTGCGCAGCCGAAATGGGACAAGCGTGTGCCGCCCGGCCGCGCGCGTCTCCGCGGTCTGGACCAGGGTCTGCACCAGATCGGTTGGAACCGGATCGGCTGGAAGGAAATTGTTCATGGCTGTGCCGGAAGCGGTCGAACCGGAGCGGCGAAGGCTCCGCGCGCTCCAGCCGGAAAATTCGGGCGGAGAAAAGATTAGTCGCGGAATCCCGCGCTGACCGCAACCCGCTTGCGGCCCACGGCGCGGCGGCGGTTGAGCACCGCGGCTCCGGCCTTGGTCTTCATGCGCGCGCGAAATCCGTGCGTCTTCACGCGGCGGCGGCGGTTGGGTTGAAATGTGCGCTTGGGCATCGAAGTGCGCTCCTGTTTCCTGTTGAGAATCTGAGCCTTGACGGCAAGTATTTAGTGTATCGCAGGTCGCGTTCAGAATCCAGCCCCGCGTGCGCCCCGCGTGCTTTGCGGGGCTGGGGCACGTTCCACCTTCGTCACTCGAGGTCCAAGCCCAAGGACCTCTCGCACACGCCACTTTCGCGCTCGGCTTATGCCTTTTTTCCGCGGCTGCCAAACCTATTTTGGAATTTTTCGCGCGCTTTCACCATCGTTGGTGCAACCTCCAAAAGATTGCCTGAAGTTCTGTGAATGAGGGATTGCAACACAACCTAAATGTGCTACCATCGGACCCGTTCAAGTTAGTTCCAAAGCGTCCCACGGAACGTGCTTCATCCCGTGTCCCGATGTTCGCATCCGGGACGGATCAACGGCGACCAGGCAGTTAGCAACCCTCCATCCACGGAGAGCCTTTGCGCTCACCTGAGGAGAGTCTTTTTGCCGAAAGTCCAGCGGGTGAAGGCTTCCGCCATGGCAACATGAGACGCAGGCAAGGATTCGCTCGATGGCATTTGCAATCTCTCCGGCTTCGGCAACTAATCCGTGGCACCAGATCCTTTCGGCCCTGGAAAAGAAGGTCATTCGCCAGTCGTTTGAAACGTGGCTCAAGCCCACACGCTTCAGCCACGCCGCCGGTCGCACGCTCTATGTGCGCGTGCCCTCGGCTGAGTTTCAGCACATCGGCGACAAGTACGGCGACCTCATCCAGGAAGCCCTCGATCTGCAGGGCCTTGAATTCGACGACGTGGTCTTCGTTACGGCCAGTGACGACCCGTCCATCCCGCCGCAGCGCAAAGACGGCGGCTTTGGACCGCTGCCTGCGCACGCGCCCACCGCGCCGCCGCCTTCGCCGTCGCATCGCGGGCCGGAGCAGGGCCGCTTTGACTGGTCCAGCGCCGCCCAGCTCAACTCGCGCTACACCTTTGACAATTTCGTCATCGGCAACGGCAACCAGTTTGCACGCGCCGCTTCGCTGGCCGTGGCCGAGCGCCCCTCCCGCGCCTACAATCCGCTCTTCCTCTACGGCGGCGTAGGCATGGGCAAGACCCACCTGATGCATGCCATCGGCCATGAGGTGAAGCGCCGCATGCCCTCCTTCAGCATCTGCTACGTTTCGGCGGAAAAGTTCACCAATGAGATGATCACCTCCCTGCGCAATGACCGCATGACCAGCTTCCGCGACCGCTTCCGCTCCGTGGACGTGCTGCTCATCGACGACATTCAGTTCATTGCGCAAAAGGAGCGCACGCAGGAGGAGTTCTTCCACACCTTCAACGCGCTGCATGAGAGCATGCGCCAGATCGTCATCGCCTCTGACCGTCCGCCCAAGGAGCTGGCCGAAATCGAAGATCGTCTCCGCTCGCGATTCGAGTGGGGCCTGATCGCCGACATTCAGCCGCCCGACCTTGAAACCAAGGTCGCCATCCTGCAGAAGAAGGCCGAAACCGAGCAAGTGGTTCTGCCCACCGACGTCGCCCTCTTCATCGCATCCAACGTCCGCACCAACGTCCGCGAGCTCGAGGGCGCGCTGGTGCGCCTCATCGCCTGGTGCCAGCTCAATCACCTGGACATCACACTGCCCGCCACCCAGCAGTGCCTGAAGCAGTTCATCGATATGCAAGTCCGCAAGATCACCATCGAAGCCATCCAGCGCGCCGTCGCTGAGCAGTTCGGTATGAAGGTCAGCGACCTGAAGCAGAAGAACAACTCGCGCAACGTCGTCGTGCCGCGCCAGATTGCCATGTACCTGGCCAAGCAGATGACCGAAGCGAGCCTGCCGGAGATCGGCCGCCAGTTCGGCAACAAGCACCACACCACCGTGATGCACTCCATTGCCAAAATCGACGAGCTGCGCCGCGCCGACAAGGACCTGCACCGCACGCTCAACAAGCTGCAGGACCTGCTCAACGGCTGATTCACCCAATGCCTCTGAACGCAAGGGCCACCCCCTCTGGGTGGCCTTTCTGCTTCGTGCCCAATCTTCCAATTCCGCGAGTTGGTTTAGCTCGGAAACTCCGTCACGCTCAGCACATTTCCGTCCGGATCGTGGAACCACGCCACCTGCGCGCCTCCTGGCGAGTTCCAGATTCCGTGCGGATCACCGTCGTTCATGCCGGGATAGCGAATGCAGTCGACGCCGGCCGCAGCCAGCCGCTCCACCACCGCCTCAATCGCCACCACCTGCCAGCCCAGCACCGTGAACGGCGCCGGCGTGTGCTCCTTCACCACCGTCACGCGCAGCATCGTGCCATTCGCGTCAAAGACCAGCGCGAACGGCCGCTCGTCTGACACAAGCCGCAGCCCCAGCGTCTCTTCGAAAAAACTTTTCGCCCGCTCCGGCTGCGTGGTCGGCACAAAGGCCATCAACCGGCTCGCGCACAGGATCGATTCCTTCGCCATCGGCCGCCTCCGCTGCCCATCCGGCAGGGCTATTGTGCGCTCGCCCTCGTCATCAGCGCCACAAACATCTTCTGGAAGCGCGGCAGGTCCACATCCACCTGCGCATGCACCAGCCGCACGCCGGTCTCCGGCTTCAGCTTCTCGGTCCACGTCAGCGTATCGCCGTAACTCGGCCCGTGGCTCAGGTCCACGTCCATATAGAGCAAATCCTCTTTCGTGATCAGCGTCGGGTCAAGCCATGCGCACGCCGCCAGCTCGTCCCACATGTAGTAGCGGTCCTGGCTCCACGCCGCAATGTAGCGCGCCGCCGGCGTCTTCGCCTTCGCAATCGCGTCCAGCATCGCCTGCGTGAACGGCGCATTGATCGACACGTCCACCGTGGTCACATCGATGCGCGGCCAGTCCGCACGCAGTACGATGTGCGCCGCCTCGGGGTCGAACCAGAAGTTGAATTCATGGCGCGGGCTGGTGGCAAACTCCGGATCGCTGGTCTGCGGATTCAGGCTGCCGCCCATGATCACGATTCCCCTGGTCAGCGCGGCAAATTCCGGATCAATCGAGACCGCCAGCGCAATGTTCGTCAGCGGCCCCGCGGCATAAATCGTCACCCGGTGCGGATGCGCGTGCACCTCGCGGATGAGAAAATGCACGGCGTCTTCGGTGATCGGCTTGATCGTCGGCTTCCCTTCCGGCATGGGCGGAATCACGTAGGGCCCGTGCGCCGCGAGATGCTCCGGCGTAATCGGTGTCACGCCTTTCGTTGTCTCTTTCAGCGTCGTCGGTCCCTGGCCCCACGCGCCCATCCACACCGTTTTGCCGTAAAGCACCTCGGCCAGCTCCGTCTCCCGCTCGGTGCGAATCAGCGGAAACACCGCGCCCCTGGCCACCGGGACGTCCGAGTGGCCGGTCAGCTCCAGCATGCGCAGCGTGTGCAGGGTCTCTTCGTCGCGCCACGCGTTGCCGGTCACCATCGTGATGCCCAGCACCCGCACATTCGGCGCCTGCAAGAGCGCCAGCATCGCCATCTGGTTTGATCCGCCGGGGCCCGACCCATCCTGGTCAATCAGCACAAGCCGCTTTTGCGCGGCGCAACCCGGCGCAGCCAGCGCCGCCAGCAACAAACACGCTGCAAGAGATCTCATGCCCGGTATTGTGCCACAGTGTCGCGCCCGTTTCAGCGCAGTCCGTTTCAGCGCAGTCCGGTTCGGCGCGTCCGGCTCAGCGCCGCCCAAATCCCCTGGGCCGCACCGGAGCCACAACCGGAAGGTTCGTCTTGCCCGCGGGAAACACTGCCAGAAAACGGTCCTGCCCCTCGCCCGAACTCGCCGTCTCCACCCCCTCCAGGCTGCGGAAGGCCATGTGCAGCAGCCGGCGCTCGCGGCTGTTCATCGGCGGAAACGCATACGGAATGCCCGACTTGATGACCTTCTCCGCTGCGGTCTCGGCGGCCATGCGCAGTTCCTGCGCGCGCAGCGCCTTGAAGTTGCCCGCGTCAAAGCTCACCAGGTCCTGCTCGCGCGCCTCCAGGCGCAGCATCTGCGCCGCGATGGTCTCCATCGCGCGCAGCACCTCGCCGTTGTGCTGCGTCAGCAGCGGCACGTCCGGCCCGCCCAGCTCCACATAAATTTCGCGAGCCTCCTGTCCCTCCGGGTCGCGCGCGCCGTCGCCGGCGGTGATGCGGAATTTCAGGCGCATGCCTCCCAGCTTGTTCAGGGAGGCCAGGAATCCAGCAATCTTCTGTGCGGCTTGCTGCAAGTCGGCAATCGGCATAACTGAGCAAGTATCGCAGATGGTCCCCGCCTGAGTGAAACCCATTTCCTGCGTTAGCTGAGTTTCGCCCGTCTAACTCGCACCCGTTCCTGTGAGCCAATTGCTCGCGCAAGCCGAAACCTGTTTCGCCCTCTGCCGCACAAGTTGCCTGCGATGCTCATTGCAAATTAAGGTTCTGAACGTATGCTTAAGGTGAGTATGTTGCCTCAAATCTCCGCGAAACGACAGCCGCGCACACTCAGAGCCCTTTTCGCCGCGCCGCTGTGCTTCTTTCTGCTCGCCGCCGGCGCAAGCGCGCAATCCGCCGGACCCATTCCGGTCGCGCAACCCACCGCGTCTGCCGCGCCCGTCCCCATCACGCTCGCCGAGGCCATCCGCCGCGCCGAAGCCAATGAGCCCACCTATGCCGCCGCAAAGGCGAACAGCGCCTCCGCCGCGCTCGACCGCTCCATTGCGCGCGCCGGCATGCTGCCAACTGTGCGCTATTACAGCCAGGGCATCTACACACAGCCCAATGGAATCTATTCCGAGAGCGGAGAAGGCGTGGCTTCATCACCGAATCCCCGATTCGTCGCCAACGACTCGCGACCGCGGGAGTACATGGCCCAGGGAATTGCTGACGAAACGCTCGGTCTGGCGGGGCCGGCGGCCGTGCGCCGGGCAGACGCCGCGGCGTCCCTGGCGCGGGCGCAACTGGAGATTGCGCGCCGCGGGCTGGTGGTCACGGTCACCGATCTCTTCTACAGCCGGCTCGCCGCCGACCACAAGCAAGCGATCGCCGAGATCGCTTATAAGGATGCGGCGAGCTTTACCGCGATGACCGTGGACCGCGAAACGCAGGGCGAAGCGGCGCACGCCGACGTGGTGAAGGCGCAGCTCACTGAGCAGCAGCAATGGCGCGGCCTTCAGGACGCGAAGCTGGCCGCCGAAACCGCCCGGATGAATCTGGCTGTGCTGCTGTTCCCTGACCCGCTGACCCCCTTTTCGCTCCAGGCTGACAATGCCGTTGCCCCGCTCGCCTCCTTCGCAGACGTGGAAGCGGCTGCGGCCAAAAATAATCCGGAGTTGAAGAGCGCGCTCGCGGCGCTGGGCGTGAGCAATGCCGATGTGATGTCGGCGCGCGCAGCGCTTCTGCCGAGCCTCGGGCTCAACGTCATTTACGGCATTGACGCCAACGAATTCGCCCTCAATGGCCCCATGACCTCCAGCGGCGTGCGGGCGCGCAACCTCGGCTACTCCGCAAGCCTCTCCGTCAACGTTCCCGTTTGGGATTGGCTCTCCTCCGAGCACAAGGTGAAGCAGAGTGAGATTCGCCGCGACGTGGCGCGCGTGGCCCTGAGCGCCACCCAGCGGCAGTTGATTGCCCAGTTGCAAACCGACTACGCCGCCGCCCGGACGGCGCAGGATGAGCTGGCCTCGCTCGACCTGAGCGTAAGGACCGCCGCTGAAAGCCTGCACTTGGCTGAGCTGCGCTACAAGAGCGGTGAAGCGCTTGTGCTTGAGGTCGTCGACGCACAAAATGCTTATGTAGCCGCGGAAAATGCGCGCGAGGACGGCCGCGTTCGCCATCGCCTCGCGCTCGCCACTCTCCAAACCCTCACCGGAACCCTGTGACCCAACAATGATGCTTACCCTCTCGCCTCGCTCGAACCGTTCCTGCGGCCTGTGTATCCTTCTTGCCGCGGCCGCGCTGCCCATGCTGCTCATCTCCGGCTGCAAACATGAGCCCACTCCCACACCGGAAATCACCGTAAAGGCGCAGCATTCGCAGCAGGGCTCCATCTCGCGCCACATCCTCTCCGACGCCATCCTTACCCCGCGTGCGCAGGCCGCCATTGAGCCGCGCATCACCGCGCCCGTCCAGCGTTTTTACGCGCAGCGCGGAGCGCGCGTTCACGCGGGCCAGCTCCTTGCCACCCTCCAGAACAGCGACCTCACCGCGCTCCTCCAGGACAACAAGGGCGCATATCTCGCCGCGCAGGCAAGCTATGAAACCTCCACAAAAGCCGTGGTTCCCGAAGAAATGCAGAAGGCCGAGCTCGACCTTGGCCAGGCCAAAGCCAACCTCGACCTCAACCGCAGCATCGTGAAAGGCCGCAAAACCCTCTTTGCCCAGGGGGCCATTCCCGGCCGCGATCTGGACACCGCGCGCGCCGCGCTGGTGCAGGCCCAGGCCGCCTATGACACCGCGCAAAAGCATTTGCAATCTCTCCGGAACGTGAGCCACAAGGCCGCGCTGCAGGTCGCGCAGGGCCAGCTCGCCAGCGCCCAGGGCAAATACAAAGACGCAGAGGCCCAGCTCAGCTTTTCCCAGATTCGCAGCCCCATTGACGGCTACGTCACTGATCGACCGCTCTATGCAGGCGAAACGGCGACCGCCGGCACGCCCCTGATCACCGTGATGGATACCTCAGTCCTCATCGCCAAAACCCACGTTGCGCAGGAACTCGCGCAGCAGATGAAGCTCGGCGACGCAGCTTCGGTCACCGTGCCCGGCATGGACCATCCCGTGCCTGCGAAGGTCTCGCTCATCAGCCCCGCGCTCGACCCCGGCAGCTCCACCGTAGAAATCTGGCTGCGCGTGGACAACCGTTCCGGCGCGCTCAAAGCCGGCACGCCCGTCCGCGTCTCCATCACCGCCGGCACCGTGCCCGAGGCCTGGAAGTTGCCCGCCTCCGCCATTCTCACCGCGCAGGACGGCTCGAAATCCGTCATGGTCATCGGCGCGGACGGCCTTGCGCATCGCAAGCCCGTAAAAGTCGGCATTCAGGACGACGGCGAAGTCCAGATCCTCAGCGGCCTTTCGCCCAGTGACATGGTCATCACCAGCGGGGCCTATGGCCTGGATGAAGGCGCGAAGGTCAAGGTCGGCCCTGCCGCCGCGGAGGGCAACTGATGCCACATCTGTCCCCCGCGCCCGACGGCGAAAAGCCCTTCTGGCTCGTCCGCTCCACGCGCACCATCTTCTTTTTCGCCGCTGTCTGCACCCTTGCGGGCATCTATCTCGCGTTGCAGGTGCCCATCGCCGTCTTCCCGCAAACGGACTTTCCCCGCGTCGTCATCGGCGTGGACAACGGCGTGATGCCCGCCGATCAGATGCAGGTCACCATCACCCGGCCCATTGAGGACGCGATCAACTCCGTTCCCGGTCTGGTCACCATCCGCTCCACCACCAGTCGCGGCTCGGCCGAAGTCAGCCTCTTCTTTGACTGGCATGAGGACATGATTCAGGAGCTGCAACTCGTCGATGCCGCCATCAGCAAGGTTGAGCAAACGCTCCCGCCCACCGTCCGCATCACCACTAACCGCCTCACCTTCGCCACCTTTCCCATCCTCGGTTATAGCCTCACCTCCAGCACCGAGCCGCAAACGCGCCTGTGGGAGATTGCCACCTACACGCTCAAGCCGCCGCTCAATCGCGTCCCCGGCGTCAGCACCGTCGCCGTGCAGGGCGGCCAGGTGCCGGAGTTCCACGTCATCCCCAACCTTGCGCAGCTCGCCGCCTCCGGCGTCACCATCACTGATCTCGTCAACGCCATCCAGGCCTCCAACATCATTGACTCGCCCGGCCTCTACGAAGCCAATCATCAACTCATCCTCGGCCTCGTCGGCGCTCAGGTGCACAACGCGGACGAACTCCGCCAGCTCGTCGTCAAAACCACGCCTGGCGGTGCGCCGGTCCGCGTGGCCGATGTGGCCCAGGTCGTGCAGGCCACCATGCCCGCCTACACCTACGTGAGCGCCAACGGCAAGGCCGCCGTCCTGCTCAACATCGCGCGCCAGCCCTCAAGCAACACCGTCGCCGTCGCGGATGCCGTCGCCGCAAAGGTCACGGAACTCCGCGCCAAGCTGCCCCCCGGCGTCACGCTGACGCCGTATTATGACCAATCCGAGCTCGTCCGCGAAGCCATCGGCAGCGTGCGCGATGCTATTCTCGTCGGTCTGCTGCTTGCCTGCATCATTCTCTTCCTCTTTCTGCGCGACTGGACCTCCTCGCTCATCGCCGGCCTCGTCATTCCCGTCACCGTCGCCGTCACCATCGTCGTCCTGTGGGCCATTGGCCAAAGCTTCAACCTCATGACTCTGGGCGGCCTGGCCGCCGCCATCGGCCTGGTGATTGACGATGCCATCGTCGTGGTTGAAAACATCGTGCTCCATCGCGACTCCGGCGAGCCGCGTGTGGAAGCCGTCCGCAAGGCCCTGCGCGAAATCACTACGCCGCTCGTCGGCTCGACCATCACCCCTGTAGTTGTCTTTCTGCCGCTGGTCGCCGTCAGCGGCGTCACCGGCAGCTTCTTCCGCGCGCTGGCCATCACCATGACCGCCGCGCTGCTCACCTCGCTGGCCCTCGCCCTCACCTGGACCCCCGGCCTCAGCCTCGCGCTGCTGCGCAAGCAAGGCCAAGACCACGGCGAGCACAGCGCCGGCCGCATGATGACCCGCGTTCTGCAAATCCATCGCCGCATTCTCGATTGGTCGCTCGCGCGCCCGCTCTGGCTCGGTGTCTGCTGCCTTGTTCTCATCGCCGCCTCATGGGCCGGCTACAAATCCCTCGGTTCAAACCTGCTACCTGAAATGGACGAGGGCGGCTTCATCCTCGACTACATCATGCCCGCGGGCAGCTCACTGGCCGAAACCAACCGCGTCCTCGAGCATGTTTCCCTTATCCTGCATTCCATCCCCGAAGTGGAAAGCAGCTCCCGCCGCACCGGCTTGCAAATGGGCCTCGCCGCCGTCACTGAGGCCAACACCGGCGACTTTACCGTCAAGCTCAAGAGCCATCGTCACCGCTCTGTCTGGCAAATCATGAGCGAAGTCCGCCGCCGCATCAAAGCCACTGAGCCCGAGCTTGACATTGAGGTCACGCAGATTCTGCAGGACAACATCAACGACCTTTCCAATGCCCCGGAACCCATCCAGATCAAGCTCTTCTCTCCGGACGCCGCCCTGCTCAACCAGCTTGGCCCCGAGGTCGGCAACGCCATCAGCAACGTCCCCGGCGTTGTCGATGTCGAAAACGGCATCGACAACACCATCAGCGGCCCCGCCACTGACTTCCAGGTCGACCCCGTTGCCGCAGCGCGCATGGGCTTCACCCCCACTGAGGTCGCAGAGGACGCAACCTCCATCCTCGACGGCCTGCCCGCCAGCGACCCGCTCATCGCCAACGACCGCCCCTACACCATCCGCATCCGCTTGAGCGCTGACCATCGCGCCTCGCTCTCGGCGATTCAGGACACGGTCTTCTCCAGCGCCTCAGGCCGCACCGCCACGCTCGGCTCGCTTGCCACCATCCAGCAGTTGCCCCCGCAAAACGAAGTCCTCAGTGAGAACCTGCAGCGCATGGTCGTCGTCACCGGCGGCCTGGAGGGCACTGACCTCGGCGGCACCATGGCAAGAGTTCGCCAGACCGTATCCTCTCTGCACCTGCCTCCCGCTGTGCGCGTCGAGTACGGCGGCACCTATGAAACGCAGCAGAAATCCTTCCATGATCTGCTGCGCGTGCTCCTCCTCGCGCTGGCGCTTGTCTTCGGCGTCCTGCTTACTGAATTCCGCGACTTCCCTGCTCCCATCGCCATCCTCACCTCGTCGGTGCTTTCCATCTCGGGCGTCATCCTCGGACTGCTCGTCACGAGAACCACCTTCAACGTCGCGTCCTTCATGGGCCTCATCATGGTCATCGGCATCGTGGCCAAAAACGGCATTCTCCTGCTCGACGCCGATGTAAGATTTCGCGCCGAAGGCCTGTCTCACGCTGACGCCATGATTCAGGCCGCGCAGCGCCGTCTTCGCCCCATCCTCATGACGGCTCTGGCCGCCGTTTGCGGCATGCTGCCGTTGGCCTTCGCCATCGGCGCGGGCTCGCAGATGCTGCAGCCCCTTGCCATCGCCGTCATCGGCGGGCTCATCATCTCCCTGGTGCTCAGCCTGGTGGTTACGCCGGTGGTTTACTTCCTGCTCACGCGCAATCGCGCACAGGACGCAACCGGAGGAGCGGCATAAGCGCGCCGCGCCTAGAAGCGCAGCACCGCGCCCGTGGCCACCGTCCAGTTCTCGTTGGTCAGGAAACTCTGGTGCGAAAGCCAGTTCAGATACGGCGGCCTGCCTACACCGGGCGGGGTCTCATGCGCAACGCGATAGCGCACCGCCGTGTTGCCCACCACCATGCGCAGCGCCACGCGCCGCGTCACCACATAGTCAGCGTTGATCGCCAGCGCCGCGGCGAAATGCGTAATGCGCCCCATGTCCGGCGTTGGCCCTCCAGCCACGGGACTGGTCTCATACGCGTGGTCGTAGCTCAGGAAGCCCGGCCGAATCGACGCCTTCATCGAAAAGTGCGTATACGTCACGCCCGAGCGGAACCCAAACGTCCCCAGCGTCGCATTGCCACCCGCGCGGTCTGAGGGCAGCGGGCTCGCATTGGCCAGGTAGTTCACATCCGAATCGAAATCGATCCACTTGGTCAGCCGCGCAGAAAAACCCACGCCGTAGCCGCCGGTCAACTGCCGGCAATTCGTGCAGCTCGCCGTGTTCACCGGCAGCCAGATCGCGTCGTAATGCGGAAACACTTCAAACCGCGGGGCCGCGCGCGCGGCCTCTTCGTCGCCCGGTTCCAGGCGCGGTACGCGCGTCATGTGCGGATCGCCCGCGTTGTCCTGGAAGTCGCGATACCAGGGCTTCCGCCAGCGCATCGCGTTGGCCATGGTGCGCGTCGGGTTCAGTGCCCCGCGAATCACCTTCGGCCACCACGCCTGCGGGTGCGCATTCTGGATCCGGTCGCTGATCTTCAGGTCAATCCAATCCTCGCCCACCACCCACACCGTGCCCACCACCGGTGTCATGATGAAGTCCGTCCAGCCCGTATTGTTCGTGTATTTCGTCACGTTTGGCTGGTAGTTCGTGCACGGGAACGGGCAGTTCAGCGGATAGGTAATGCCGCCGTCGCTGCCCAGCGCTGCTTCGCCCAATGGGCCAATCTTCTGCTGTGTGCTGAACGCCGTCGCCCACAGCATTCCCAGCATCCGGCTTCGCCAGTATTCTTTTGTCATTTCAAAGCGCAGCTTGCGCTGCCGCGGGCTGTTCTGGATCTCGATGAACGACGACACGCCGCCCTGCATCGGATGCCCGACGTCATCCACCAGAATGCTGTCCCCGTCCCACCATCGCCTCATGTTCCACTGCTTGAGCGACGCGATGTAATCGTGCCAGTAAGGCTTGCTCGCGGTCAGATTTCGCATGTGCGCATCCGTCAGCAGCCGCCACGTGTTCTCTGTCCCAATGAACGCCAGCGACTGCCACAGCAGCCCCTTCATGTTGTAGCGCTCAGAGCTCGCCGCGCCGTCTTGTGCCTGCCGGTCCATCGCCCGGAAAACCGCGCTCAAATCCACCTGCGCGCCGCCGCTCAGGCTCGCGCGCTCCGGGCCCCACGGCGTCGTCTCCGCAAAGCTCTCCAGCGGTCCCGCCGTAGTCGGGTCGTTTCTCTTCGCTTGTGCTGTGGTCAGCGGCCCACTGTGCGTCTTCGTCAGGGAGGGTGCCAACACTGCGCCTGTCACCGGCCTCTGCGTCACGTTCTGCATCGCCGGTGCCGGCACATCCGGCAGCTCCGCCGATTGCGCACGCGCCAGCCCCGAGGCTACCCAGGCTGCCGCCAGCAGCACCGCGCAGGCTCTTGCCCAATGCTTCAAGCGCTCACTCTCGACCACCGCTCTTCCTCGCGCACTGCCGACCTCCGCCCCACTCTCTCGCGCCGCGCCGCACCGTTCCTGGTTGTCCTTGGCAGCCCGTTGCTGATTTGCCTGGCGCCCTTCAAATCAGTTTCTATCCAGCGCTTGCTGGACGGGAGTCTAGCAGACGCATTCCTGCCGAACAATGACGATTCAGAGACCTCCGCCGTGGCGCCGTGTCCACCCCGCGCCCCGCGCAATGGGACAATAGGAGGCGTCATGTCGCCTTCTCATTCGCTCACCCCCGCCCAGGCCCGCGTTCTCGGCTCCCTGCTGGAAAAGCAAGCCGCCACGCCCGACCTCTATCCGCTCTCGCTCAACGCCCTCGCCGCCGCCTGCAACCAGCGCTCCAGCCGCGATCCCGTCATGGATCTCGCCGAAGACGACCTCCGCGAGGCCCTTGAAGGCTTGCAACAGTTGCGCCTCGCCGGACCCGCCCGCTCCATGGAAGGCCGAGTCGCCAAATTCGAGCACTGGCTTGGAGAGGTCTTCAACTTCACCCGCGCCGAATCCGCGCTCCTTTGCGTCCTGTTGCTGCGCGGTCCGCAAACACCCGGCGAGCTCCGCGGGCGCACCGAGCGCCTGCATCGCTTTGACGAGGGCGGCGACGTCCTTGCCGGCCTGCAGAAGCTCATGGAGCGCGATCCGCCGCTGGCCGCCGTGCTCCCTCGCCAGCCCGGCTCCCGCGAATCTCGCTACGCCCAGTTGCTTTCTGGTGCGGTTGAGGCCGGGCCGCCCGTCGGCGCGCCCACGTACCCAGACGCACCTCCCGCCGCATCCTCAGCCCAGCAGGACCGCATCCGCCAGCTTGAAGCCACCGTGGCCGAGTTGCAGCGCGAGGTCGCCGCGCTCCGCCAGAAGATCGACGACCTCTTCGCCTGAGAGCGGGCCGCGGCCAAATTGCGCGCAATTCAGATCAGTTCATACCCCGCGAACCAGTAGCCGATCTCGAAGGCTGCCGTCTCCTCGGCGTCCGAGCCGTGCATCGCGTTCTCCTGGATTGATCCCGCGAACTTCTTGCGGATCGTTCCCTCGGCCGCGTTCGCCGGATTCGTCGCGCCCATCAGCGTGCGCAGGTCCGCGATCGCGTTCTCCTTCTCCAGCACCATCAGGAACAGCGGACCCGACGACATGAACGTCGTCAGATCGTCAAAGAAAGGCCGCTCCGCATGTACGTAGTAGAACCCTTCGGCCTGTTTCTTTGAAATCGACGCCTTTTTGATGGCCACAATCTTGAAGCCGGCCTTCTCAATCTCGGCCAGAATCGCTCCCGCGTAACCCTTCCGAACCGCATCCGGCTTCACTATGCTGAATGTGCGCTGCGCCACTGGTTCTGCTCCTTTGGCGGGCTTTCGCCCATCCCCCATTGTAGCGGCCCGCGCTTTCTCCGCGGCTCCCTGCGCCCGCCGCACATCTGCTACAGTGTCGCCATGCCTCGCACAGCCGTTTTACCCTGCCGCCTCGGTCTTGTCGCTCTTGTTGCCGCCGCTCCGCTCTTCGCCATCGCCCAATCCACCGCACCATCCACCGCACCAGCCGCCGCACCATCCACCGCGCCCGCCAAGCACGAGCTGCGCGTCTTCGATCCCTCGCTCATCGATAAATCCATCGATCCCTGCCAGAACTTTTACCGCTACGCCTGCAACAACTGGTTCAAGCGGAATCCCTTGCCTGCCGACGAGGCCTCCTACGGCCGCTTCACTGAGCTTTACGAGCTCAACCGCATCCACCTTCGGCAGATTCTCGAGCAGGCCGCCCTCCCTTCGCCCAACCGCACGCCCAACGAGCAGAAAATCGGCGACGAATACGCCAGCTGTATGGACATCGCCGCAATCGACAAGCGCGGCCTCGCCCCGCTTGAGCCCGAGCTCGCGCGCATCGCCGCGCTCCAATCCACCGCCCAGCTTCCGGCCCTTGTGGCCCACCTGCAATCCATCGGCGTCAACGCCTTCTTCGGCATGGGCTCCAACCAGGACTTCGCCAACTCGAGCTCCGTCATCGCCTTTTACATGGCAGGCGGCCTCGGCCTGCCGGAACGCGATTACTACACGCGCATGGATCCCAAATCCGTCCAGCAGCGCCAGCAGTACGTCCAGCACGTCCACAACATCTTCGTCCTCGCCGGCGAGCAGGGCGCGCAGGCCGAAAAAGACGCCCAGACCGTTCTCGACCTCGAGACGCGCCTCGCCAAGGCTTCGCTCACCATCACCCAGCAGCGCAACCCGCAGAACCTGAACCACCCCACCACCGTCGCCGCCTTCGCAAAAACCCTGCCCAACTTCTCGCTGCCGCAGTACATCGCCGCCGCACACGCTCCCGCCAGCGGCAAAATGGACGACACCGAACCCATATTCTTCGCCACTTTCAATCAGGTCGTTGCCGACACGCCGCTCAGCCAGATCAAGACCTATCTCCGCTGGCACCTGCTCCACGCCTACGCCGGCACCAGCATGCCCCAGGCCTTCGACCACGAATCCTGGCACTTCTACGCGCACACCCTCTACGGCGCGGAAGCCCAGCAGGAGCGCTGGAAGCGCTGCACCAGCCGCGTCGATCACGAGATGGGCGAGGCTCTCGGCCAGGTCTATGTCGCCAAATACTTCCCGCCTGAGGCCAAGCAGCACGCACTCGAAATGACCCTCTCCATCGAGCAGGCCATGGGCCGCGACATCGACGCAATCGACTGGATGAGCCCCGAGACCAAGGCCAAAGCCAAGGAAAAGCTCCGCGCCGTGATGAACAAAATCGGCTATCCCAACAAGTGGCGCGACTACTCCCGGCTCACCATCGTCCGCGGCGATCCGCTGGGCAACCAGGAGCGCGTGCGCGAGTTCGACTTTGCTCGCGACCTGGCCAAAATCGGCAAGCCCGTCGACAAGGACGAGTGGTTCATGTCCCCGCCCACCGTCAACGCCTATTACGATCCGCAGATGAACAATGTCAATTTCCCCGCCGGCTACTTCCAGCCGCCCTTCTTCAGCGACAAGGAGGACGACGCGGCCAACTATGGCGACATGGGCTCCACCATTGGCCATGAGCTCAGCCACGGCTTCGACGACGAAGGCCGCCAGTTCGATAAGGACGGCAACCTGCGCGACTGGTGGACCAAGGCCGACGAGCAGCGCTTCAACCAGCGTGCCGAGTGCCTCGTCAAGCAGTACGACGCCATCGAGCCCGTCCCCGGCGTGCACCTGAACGGCAAGCTCACCCTCGGCGAAAACCTCGCCGACCTGGGCGGAACCTGGCTCGCATGGATGGCCTGGCAGGAGCGCGCCCACGCCGAGCACGTGGACATGCAGGCAAAAATGGACGGCTACACCCCCGACCAGCGCTTCTGGATCGCCTACGCCCAGCAGTGGTGCACGCAGACCCGCCCCCAGCAGCTCCGCACTCAGGCGCAAACTGATCCGCACGCCCCCGACGAGGACCGCGCCAACACCGTCCTCAGCGACCTGCCCGACTTCGCCAAAAGCTTCCAGTGCAAGAAGGACTCACCCATGGTCGCGAAACCCGTCTGCCGCGTCTGGTAGCGACATCAATCAGCTGCGCACAGCAACACAAAGGCCCACCGTAACGGTGGGCCTTTGGGGTTCAAGCTGATAGCTGACGGCTGACAGCCACTTGTTAAGCCTTCCCAATCACCTTCGCCAGCATTCCGCCAATCTCCGCCGGCGAAACCACCACGTGAATCCCGGCATTCTCCATCGCCTTCATCTTGTCTGCGGCCGTACCCTGCCCGCCGCTGATAATCGCGCCCGCGTGGCCCATGCGTCGTCCCGGCGGCGCCGTCTGCCCGGCAATAAATCCCACCACCGGCTTCTTCACGTTCTGCTTCACAAACTCCGCCGCCGCTTCCTCGGCCGACCCGCCAATCTCGCCGATCATGATGATCGCCTCGGTCTCTGGATCGTCGCTCAGCAGCCGCAGCGCATCAATGTGTGTGGTGCCGATAATCGGGTCGCCGCCGATGCCGATGGCCGTCGACTGCCCGATGCCGCGCTGCGTGAGCTGGTGCACCGCCTCATAGGTCAGCGTGCCCGAGCGCGACACAATCCCCACCGAGCCTTCCTTGTGAATCCGCCCCGGCATGATGCCGATCTTCGCTTTGCCCGGCGAAATCACGCCCGGGCAGTTCGGCCCAATCAGCCGCGACTTCGAGTTCTTCAGCTTGGCCCACACCTTCACCATGTCCAGCGTTGGAATCCCCTCGGTGATGCACACGATCAGCGGAATCCCCGCGTCCTCGGCCTCCAGAATCGCGTCGGCGGCAAACGGCGGCGGCACAAAAATCATCGTCGCGTTCGCGCCCGTTTTGTCCACCGCGTCCTGCACCGTGTTGAACACAGGCCAGCCTTCGTGCGTGGTTCCGCCCTTGCCCGGCGTCACGCCGCCCACCACGTTGGTGCCGTACTCCGCGCAGCCCTTCGCGTGGAAGGTGCCTTCCTTGCCCGTCAGGCCCTGCACTATCAGCCGCGTTTCCTTTGTTACTAGCACCGCCATCTTATGCCACCGCCTTTGCCGCTGCCGCCACCACCATCTCCGCAGCCTCCTTCATCGTTGCGCCCACCTGGAAGTTCAGCCCGGACTCCTTCAAAATCTTCCGGCCTTCTTCCACATTCGTGCCCTCCAGCCGCAGCACAATCGGCACCTTCACCTTCAGGTTCTGCGCCGCCGCCACCACACCCGTCGCCAGCCGGTCCACGCGCAGAATGCCTCCAAAAATATTGATGAAGATCGCCTTCACATTCGCGTCGGAAAGCAGAATCTCAAACGCATGCTCAATCTGCTCCTGCGTCGCGCCGCCGCCCACGTCCAGAAAATTCGCCGGGCTTCCGCCCGCGTACTGGATGATGTCCATCGTCGCCATTGCCAGCCCCGCACCGTTCACCATGCACGCAATTGAGCCGTCCAGCTTGATGTAGTTCAGCGCATACTTGCTCGCCTCCACTTCCAGCGGATCTTCCTCGGCCACATCGCGCAGCGCCTTGATCTCCGCGTGCCGAAACAGCGCGTTGTCGTCGAAGTTCATCTTCGCGTCCAGCGCAAACAGCTTGTCATCCTTGGTCGTGATGAAGGGATTGATCTCCAGCAGCGACGCATCCGTCTCCACAAACGCCTTGTAGAGCGCCTGCAAAAACGTGACCGCATGGTTGATCTGCGTCGGCTTCAGCCCCAGCGAAAAGGCCAGCTTGCGCGCCTGCCATGCGCCAAAGCCCACCGCCGGATCGATCGCCTCTTTATAGATGGCCTCCGGCGTTTTCGCGGCCACCTCCTCAATCTCCATGCCGCCGGCCTGCGACGCCATGAACACCAGTTTGCCCGTCGCGCGGTCCAGCACAATGCCCAGATACAGCTCGCGGTCAATCGCCGCCGTCTCTTCAATCAGCAGCCGCTGCACCTTCTGTCCCTGCAGCCCCGTCTGGTGCGTCACCAGTTGCATGCCAAGGATGTTCTTCACATTCTCGTCGGCTTCCTCGCGACTGCGCGCCACCTTCACGCCGCCGCCCTTGCCGCGGCCTCCTGCGTGAATCTGCGCCTTCACCACCACGCCGCTCGCGCCCTCGGCAAACAGCCTTCGCGCCACCGCCGCCGCTTCTTCCGGCGTGTTGGCCATCTCGCCCCGGGGCACGGCCACGCCGTACTTCGCCAGGATTTCCTTCGCCTGATATTCGTGAATTTTCATGTTGGCTCGTGGATTTTCGTTTTGGTTGGAACCGCCGACTCGGCTGGAATTGGGTCTCGCGCCCTGAACCCCCGGCCCAGGCTTGCGCTCGCCCCGCGCGGCCGCCACTGCGGTGCCTTCATCCTATCCTGCGCCGCTCAGGCCCCGCAAACGCGATGTCCCGAACTGCGCCGCGCCTTCTACGCGCCTCCCCGCAGTTCGCCCCGTTACCATACTTCTATGGTCGTCCTCAGGGATCTCCTCAAGCTGCTGGCCGAAGACGGCGCCGCGCTCACCCGTGAGCAGGCCGCCGATGTCCTCGGGCAAATCCTCGAGGGCACGGTGCCTGAAGTCGAAGTCGCCGCCCTGCTCGCCGTCCTCGCCACGCGCGGCGAACAGGCACCCGAGCTCGCCGGCTTTGTGGAAACCATGCGCGCCCGCGCCACGCCCGTTCCGCTCACCGAGGAAGAACGCGACACCTTGGTGGACACCTGCGGCACCGGCGGCGGAGGACCGCTCACCTTCAACATCTCCACAGGCGCCGCCCTGGTCGCTGCAGCCGCCGGAGCCCGCGTGGCCAAGCATGGCAACCGCGCCGTCACCTCGCGCGCCGGCTCGGCAGACGTGCTGGAAGCTCTCGGCGTTCCCATCCAGCTCGGCCCCGATCTCGCCGCCCAGTGTCTGCGCGAAACCGGCTTCATGTTCCTCTTCGCGCCGCTTTACCACCCCGCCATGAAAGTCGTAGGCCCGCTGCGCCGCGCCCTCGGCTTCCGCACCATCTTCAATCTCTGCGGACCGCTCACTAACCCTGCCGGAGCCCGTTCCCAGGTCATCGGCGTGCTTGCGCCCAGCCGCGTCCTTCTCGTCGCCCGCACCCTCGCCGCACTCGGCGCGCGCCGCGCCTTCGTCGTCCATGGCACCGACGGAATCGACGAGCTCACCCTCACCGGCGAATCCATCGTCGCCCGCGTGGAAGAATCCGAGCCCGGCGGCGCGCCGGCGCTCAAGGCCGCCCGCATCACGCCCGAAATGGCCGGCCTGCCCCGCGCCACGCTCGACCAGTTCACCGGCGGCGACGTCGCCACCAATGCCTCGCTGCTTTACGACATTCTCACCGGCCTTCCCGGAGCCCGGCGCGACATCGTCCTGTTCAACGCCGCCGCCGCGCTGGTCGCCGCCGGACTGGCCGCCGACCTCAAGGAAGGCGTCGCCCGCGGCGCTGAAGCGATCGACTCCGGCCAGGCCGCAGCCACCCTCGCCAAGCTCCGCCAATTCGGCCAGAAATACGCCAAATCGGAGTAGCACGAGCCCATTTTCTCCCTGCCGGGCGCGAATGGCCTACCATGGCTGCGCGTCCATTGCTTGCCACCGGCGTCCAAGCTGGCAAAGGAGATTTCCGATGCACGTCCTCCGCACCTTCGCCGCAACTTCGCTTGCACTTGTCCTCGCCGCACCGCTCTCCACACTCGCCCAGCAGCCCGGCCAGCCCACGCTCACCATCGGCGCGTCCAACCGCACCCTTTCGGTCTCCGCCACGGCCACCGTCTCTGTCGAGCCCGATCTCGCCATCGTCCACATCGGCTTCCAAACCCAGCCTGAAAGCGCCAAAGAGGCTTACGCCGACGGCGCGCGCACCTCGAACGCCATCCTTGACGCCGTCAAGCAGGCCGGCATCCCCGGCACCGACATCCGCAGCGAGTCGCAGTACCTTCAGCCCGACTACGCACCTAAATCCCACAAGTTCCGGCTCTCGCAGCAGTGGACCGTCCGCACCGCGCCCGCCCGCGCTGCGGAAATCCTCGACGTCGCCATCACCGCCGGCGCAAACAACTCCGGCCAGATCGAGTGGACCGTCAAGGACGAGCACGCCCTCGCCACCCAGGCTCTCGACAAGGCCGCCCAGCGCGCCCGCGAAGACGCCGCCACGCTCGCCCACGGCATGCAGGTCCAACTCGGCTCACTGGTCTACGTCAGCAACCAGCTCAGCTCGCCCGGCCCGCCACGCATCGAGTTGGCCAGCCGCCTCTTTGCCGTCGACAAGGCCCAGACCGCCCCGCCCCTCGCCGTCGAACCCAACAAGGTCACCCGCGAGGCCACCGTCTACGCCGTCTTCGCCATCGAGTAGCGCACGGCATTCCGAACCCGCGTTACCCCTCCAGCTCCACCGTGCGCGGGTCCTCTTCGCCGCCGAAATACTTGTCTAACCCCGCGCGGAACTCCGCCGCGGCCTCCGCATCTCCCGCAGCCTCGGCCGCCCGCGCAAACAAGGTCATCGACGAGCGGAACTTCACGTCGTCCGGCCAGCCAAGAATCTCGCGGATAGACCGGCCCTCCACCAAGTGCACCAGCCGCACGCACTCCCGCAGCCGCATTCCCAGCGCCCCATGCGCCAGATACGCCCGCGCCTCCGCCAGCGACTCGATGCCGTAGTAATCCGCCTGCGGGCTGTGCCCCAGCCCCTTCCGTTGCGGAAAGATGAACCATATCCAATGGCTCCGCTTGCTTCCGGCGCGCAGCTCCTCCACCACGCCGGAATAAACCTCCTCCTGCGCCGCCAAAAACCGTTCGAGATGAAAGGGATCCTTCATCGCCGTTCACTCACCCAAGCGCCCAGCGCCCAAGGGCCCACCGGAAACTCGCTCCATTGGACACCCCTGCACGCGCCCCGGCGCAAGGAAATTCTCAACCCGCGCCCACTCGCGCTCCCCCACTCGCGAGCCTCACTCGCAAGCCTCACTCGCGCGAATGGCCCGCTCGTTTTACCATATTTCCGTGATGCCGTTTCCCATCCGCACCTGCGTCCTCTGTCATCAGGAGTTTGAGCTGCGCCCGGACAAGCCCGGCTTTGCCAACCGCTGCCCCGCGTGCACTGAGGATGAAGAGGAGTCCAAACGCGCCGCTGCACAGGATGCCTCCAGCGTCCTCGACCCGCGCGCGACAGCCGAGCTGAACGCCGCCCGCCGCAAGGCCATGCGAGACATGCTCTACCGCAAGGACAGCTAACAGCGCCCAGGCTGGCCCGCCCGCCCACTTACTATCCACTGTTTTGCTGTGTGCTGTCTGCTGTCTCGCTGCTTTACTTCGGCTGATACCACTTTCGCTTGCGCCCGACGCGCACGCCATGCTCCAGTAGCACGGCCACCAGCCCGAAGAGCATCGCCAGGTCCGTGCGCGCCTCGTGGATGAATTGCAGGATTCCGTAGTGCGCAAGCTTCGGCGCATGAAAAGGCCCGAATCCGTGCCCCAGCAGGATGGGCAGCTTGGTCGTCACCAGCGCCGTCCCAATCACCACCAGCAGCAGCACCGCCGCGTCCCCGGCGAACAACCCCAGAATCATCGCCGCGCCGCAGAGCGTCTCCACACCGCCCACAAACGGACCCAGCAGGTGCGGATACGGCAGCCCGATGCGCGCGAATCGTCCCGCGCCCAGCTCTTCCGGCCGCATGAATTTCAGAATGCCTTCCGTCAGGAACACCACGCCCACAATCACGCGCACCAGAATCAGGGGAAGGTTTTTGCGCATCGGCTGCCTCTCTCGGCGTCGGGCGTGCTCGTCCGCCGTTGCCTCGCGGCGCCGCGGGTGCGCATCCTCAAGGCATCAAAAGCATAGCGCAGCCGCTCGCAGACTTGAAGCCCGCCCGCCGCTTTCTTTCCCTCAGTTTTCCTTAAGCAACTGTTCCACCGGCTCGGCGAGCCGCTCCGGCTCCACGCGCGGCGCAAATCGGGACTTCACGCGTCCCTGCCGGTCCACGAGAAACTTCGTAAAGTTCCACTTGATCCCCTCTGTCCCCAGCAGCCCCGGCTGCTCCTTCTTCAAGAACTGATACAGCGGATGCGCGCCCTCTCCGTTCACCTCCACCTTGGCGAACACGGGAAAGCTCACGCCGTAATTCTTCTGGCAGAAGGCGCCAATCTGGCAGGCCGTTCCCGGCTCCTGCTGCCCGAACTGGTTGCATGGAAAACCCAGCACCGCGAATCCCTTGTCCTTGTACGCGCGGTAGAGCTTTTCCAGCCCCTCGTATTGCGGAGTAAAGCCGCACTGGCTGGCCGTATTCACAATCAGCAGCACCGTGCCGCGAAAATCTTCGAGACTCATTTCTCGTCCATCCAGCAGCTCGGCCTGGTAGTCGTATACCGTTCCGGTCATGGTCTCCATTTTCCTTGAAACCTCGCAATCTCTCCGGTGTCCTGTGGCCCGCCCCTGCGTCTAAGAGGGATGCGGCGGCCGGGGCTGGGGATGCACAGCACCTGCCAACCCGTCCGCTTCCGGTAGACTGGGGTGGGTTCCAGTTTGCCGGGTTCCCCGGATTCCGGCATGCCCTCGCGCCGTTCGCTTCAGGCGGTCGGGGTTCGCGGGGTGCGGCATGGCTCTCCGGGGATGGAAGTGCAGGACCGGCCCGGCTCCGGATTCGGATCGCGCGGCAGGTGGTTTTTCGGAAAGACGCGATTCCGGACCGTTGCGCGGGACCGGGGTCCAGGCTGGAGATTCGCGGCCCGTTCCGCGCCTTCACGCCCCCGCGGACCCTCCCCCCTGGGATGGTAAAATCAGTCTTTCTGCCAGGCGGTATCAGATTCTTTCGCAATGAGGGTGTGCATATTCTTCCCGTGAAGCTTAACTATGGACCGCACCAGTACTTGTGCTCGCCGCAGGACCTTGAGCCGCAGGACCTTCACCTGGTGAAGAACAGGCACGACGCCATCCGCCGTTGGTTCCGCCGTTCCGCTCGCCTGGCCCGTTTTGCCCTCGTTTTCCTGCTCATCGCGCTGGCCGGAACGGCCTTTGCGCAATCCACTCCGCAGACCATCGATTCGATTCGCGTCATCGGCAATCGCCGCATCCCCAAGGAGACCATCCTCGCCCGCCTTTTCACCCACGTCGGCGACACCTACGACCCGGTCTCCATCGAGCGAGACTTCAACTCCCTGTGGAACACCGGATACTTCGAGGATCTTCGCATCGAGCGCGAAGTCACGGAAAAGGGCATCATCCTCAACATCTTCGTGCGCGAGAAGCCCACCATCCGCGAAATCAAATACAACGGCCTCAACAGCGTCACCGTCTCCGACGTCCTCGACCGCTTTAAAAAGGAGAAGGTGCCCCTCTCGCAGGAAGGCCAGTACGATCCCACCAGCATCGCCCGCGCTGAAACCGTCCTCCGCGAGATGCTCGCCGAGCACGGTCACCAGTTCGCCATCGTCAAGACTGAGGTCAAGAACATCCCTCCGGCCTCCGTACAGGTCATCTTCAACGTCAAGGAAGGACCCGTCGTCAAGGTGGGCAAAATCCGCTTCACCGGCAACCGGCACCTCAGCAGCCGCTACCTGCGCCGGTCCATGAAGGACCTCCGCCCCATCGGCATTCCTTACTCGCTGATCTTTGAGAATCTCTTCCCCCGCACCTTTGACTCCTCCAAGCTCGAGGACGACACTGAGCGCGTCCGCTTCGCTTACCGCGACAAGGGCTACTACAACGCTGCTGTTGAAACCCCCAAGACCCAGATTCGCGACGAGGGCGGCCTCAACTGGTTCACCTTCCAGCCCCGCAAAGGCAAGCGCATTGACATTCTGCTGCCCATCGAGGAAGGCGACCGCTACCGCCTCGGAACCATCACCTTCACCGGCAACAAGGCCGTCAAGAACACCAAGGCCCTGCGCGCCACCTTTCCCATCAAGGATGGCGACTGGTTCAACTCCACCGTCATTGGCAAGGGCCTGGAAAACCTGAAGAAGGCCTACGGCGAGGACGGCTACATCAACTTCGCCGCCATTCCCAAGCCCATCTTCAACGAGAAAAAGAAGACGGTCTCTCTCCAGATCGACATCGACGAGGGCAAGCCCTTCTACGTCTCCCGCATCGAGTTTGTAGGCAACACCATCACCCGCGACCGCGTCATCCGCCGCGAGCTCCTCCTGCAGGAAGGCCAGGTCTACAACTCCCGCCTCTGGGAGCTCAGCCTGCTGCGCCTGAACCAGCTCCAGTACTTTTCGCCTCTCAAAGTCGATCAGGACTCCGAGGCCCACCAGAACCCCGAGGCCGGCACCGTCGAGCTCCTCCTCAAGGTCAGGGAGAAGGGCAAGAACTCCATCGGCCTGAACGGCGGCATCAGCGGCCTCAATGGCGCCTTCCTCGGCGTCAATTACTCGACCAACAACTTCCTCGGCCTGGGTGAAACCCTCAGCCTCCAGGCCAACCTGGGCAACGTCAGCCGCCAGTTCCTCTTCGGCTTCACCCAGCCCTACATCCACAACCGGCCCATCCAGGTCGGCTTCCAGATCTTCAACCAGAAGCAGGATTACAACGCGGCCAAGAACTACGCGACCACCAGCGGCCAGTCGGTCAACCTCACCAGCGCACAGCAGAACCTTACCCAGAATTACAACCAGGCCACCACCGGCCTCAACTTCTCGGTCAGCTATCCGCTCAAGCGCCATGCCTTCCAGCGCGTCGGCTTCACTTATTCGCTCACGCGCTCCAACATCTCGGCCTTCAGCACCGCGTCGCAAACCTTCTTCCAGACCATCAGCTTCCGGTCTGGAATCCAGGGCAACAACTCGCTGGCCGGCATTGTCAGCAGCATGGCCTCCTTCACCTACATGTACAACACCGTCAGTGATCCGCTGCGGCCGCGCACCGGTAAGGAATACACGGCCGTCTTCCAGATTGCCGGCATCGGCGGCAACGTTCGCTACTTCGCGCCCTTCTTCGCCTACAAGAGCTACCGCTCCATGCACTACCTCACCCCGTCGCCCACCGGACGCAACGTCCTTGCGCTGCGCGCGCAGCTCAGTTATGTCCAGGGCTTCGGCGGAGACGTCGCTCCGCCCAACAATCGCTTCTACACCGGCGGCGAGCAGGACCTCCGCGGCTTTGACGTTCGCGGCGCAACCCCCTACGGATACGTTCCCAACCGCGTCTACGTCCAGCTCACCAACCCGGATGGCACCTGCGTCCCGCGCGATCCCACCAACCCGCAGCTCGGCCAGTGCATTCAGGTGCCCATTCCCGTCTACGGCATTGCCTCCATCGGCGGCGACACCAGCCTGACCACCAACCTTGAGTACCGCATCCCCATCGGCCCGGTCACCTTCTCCCTCTTCGACGATTTCGGCCTCGACGTCGCTCTCAACAAGGGCCAGCTCAAGCAGAGCCCGCAGGGCTTCGCCACCCTCACCGCGCCGCTCTACGGCTGCCCGGTTTACAACAACGGCGCATGCCAGGGCGGCATCCCCGGCTCCCAGGTCGGCTTCCAGAAGGACATTCGCCCCATCAAGGGAACCAACTTCGTTCCGCGCATGTCCCTGGGCGGCCAGTTCTCCTTCGTCATGCCCGTCGTCAACGCGCCCCTGCGCATCTATTACGCCTACAATCCCCTGCGCCTCTACGAGCGGCCCTACTGCAACGACGTGCATCTCGGCACCAACGTCCGCAGTTGCTCGGCCGAGCTCATCACCCGCGACATGTTCCCGCCCGGAGGCGCCGGCGACTACACCTATCAGGAGTCCATTCAAGCATACGGCGCGCGCAATCTATTTCGCGAGCCGCGCAAGACCTTCCGCCTCACCGTCGCCACCACCTTTTAGCCACCGGCGCTCTTCCGCGCCTCCACCGGCCGCTCCTCTCAGGAGCGGCCTTCGCACTTCTACGTTCCCCGCGCAATTGACGCCACCCCCTCTCGCGCTCCTATAATCCATCTAAGTTCTGCTGTCGTCACCCTCCACGTCTTTTCCTGCGCCCGCTCGACCGGCGCAGAACTCTCCCAAAAAGACCGCGTGGTGTTCAAGGAGACGCAGGCACGGTCTTGTGCGCGGGCTCACGCCCCGCACAGCAGCATCCAAGGAGTCTTCACCCGCATGAAACGCACCCTCGCTCTGGCTGTCCTGCTGGCTTCGGGCTTTGCCCTGAACGCCGCCGCCCAAACCAAACCTGCCGCACCGGCCCACTCCGGCCCGGTCAAGATCGCCGTCATCTCCTTCCAGAACGCGGTCACGCAGACCAACGAGTTCAAACGCAATTTCGCTGACGTGCAAAAGAAGTTCGACCCCAAGCGCGCGCAGCTCAATGCCATGAAGACCGAGGTGGACACCCTCACCAAGCAGCTCAACGCGCAAAGCGCCACCCTCAGTGACGCGGAGCGCGCCACCCGCACCCGCGTTCTCGACGAAAAGCGCCGCGACCTGCAGCGCACCGCCCAGGACGACCAGACCGACTTCCAGCAGCAGCTCCAGGACACCTTCAACGGCGTGGCCACCAAGGTCGCCGCCACCATGACCGACTACGCCAAGAAGCACGACTATGACCTCGTCCTCGACGTCTCTGCGCAGGCCACTCCCGTTCTCTACTCCAACCCTCAGGTCGACATCACCAAGGCCGTCGTCGAGGAGTACAACGTCCACTCCGGCATTCCGGCGCCGCCCGTCTCCGCGCCCACGCCAAAGCCCTCCGGCACCAAGTAGGGGGCCGGCCCCGGCACTTGGAAAGGCCCCGCCAGCGGGGCCTTTCCGCTTTTCAGGCCCGCACGCCGCACCCTCGGAATTCCCCTTCTTCAACCCTCTCTTGCCGTATAATCCATCTAGTTCCTGCTGACGTCTCCATCCGCGTCTTGTTCTCCCGCCGCACAGTCCTGTCGCGGCGTCTCTGAAAGCAAGTACCGTGAGGTTTCTCAGGAGGCACAGGCGCGTTTGCGCAACTCCCGCGCACTCGCCCATCCAGGAATTTCGAAGGAGCTGTTTATCCGCATGAAGCGTCTGTTTGCATCCGCAGCCATTCTGGCATCTCTGGCCTCGGGCCTTGCCCTGAGCGCCGTCGCACAAGCCCCTGCAAAGCCCGCGGTGCCGGCCACCGCAGGACCCGCCAAAATCGCCGTCATCGCCTTCCAGGTCGCCGTCGCCAAAACCAATGAGGGTCAGCGCGACTTCTCCGGCCTGCAGAAGAAGTTCGAGCCCAAGCAGCAGCAGCTCAAGGCACTCAATGACGAGGTCCAAAATCTCAAAAAGCAGCTCCAGACCCAGAGCGCCACGCTCTCTGACGCTGACCGCGCCGCCAAAACCAAGGCCATCGACGACAAGGAAAAGCAGCTCCAGAGCTCCCTTCAGGATGCCCGCAGCGACATGCAGGGCCAAATGCAGGACCTCTACAACAGCCTCGCCTCCAAGGTCTATGACGTGATGGAGGGCTACGCCAAGCAGCACGGCTACACGCTGGTCCTCGACATCGCACAGCAGCAGACCCCCGTGCTCTACGCAGCCGAGTCCACCAACATCACCCAGGCCGTGATCGAGGCCTACAACGTCAAGTCTCCCGTGCCCCCGCCTCCGGCCGGCACGCCCGCGGCTCCCACGCCCAAGTCCCCCTCCGGCAACTAGTCCAAGAGGAGGCTCTCCACTCGCCGCGAAGGCCCCGTTCCAGGGGGCCTTCGCACGCTTCCGCCCGCACCCTCAACACGCCCGCTTCAAGCCTGGGGCAATCCTCCGCCGCCTGTGGAAAAAACTGTGGATCGCTTCTGGCAATTCCTTCAAGTTTTCCGCATTTTCCCTCTTGCCATTCCCGCACTCCGTCTGATATTCCTCTCAACTCCTTCATTTTCAGCGCAGAATAAAGGCGGGCGCAGCCCGCGCCGCGCCCGCCCCGCCTTTCCGCCATCCTTATGCCTGCATCCAGCTTTCCACAGTTCCGTGTAAACGTTCTGTGACTGGCCTCCTCGCCAAGTCCCTCAGGAAGAGCTATTTCTGCTGGTCTTCTCCCACCCGCAGCACGGCCAGAAAAGCCTCCTGTGGAATATCCACTTTCCCGATCCGCTTCATTCGTTTCTTTCCCTCTTTCTGTTTCTCCAGCAGCTTGCGTTTCCGCGAAATATCCCCGCCGTAGCACTTGGCCAGCACGTTCTTCCTTAGCGCGGTCACCGTCTCGCGCGCCACGATCTTGGCGCCAATGGCCGCCTGAATCGCCACCTCGAACTGCTGCCGCGGAATCAGCTCGCGCATCTTGGCCACCAGCGCCTTGCCGCGCTCGTACGCAAAGTCCCGGTGCACGATGATCGACAATGCATCCACCGGCTCGCCGGACACCAGGATGTCCAGCTTCACCATCGGCGACGCCCACTCGCCCGCCAGTTGATAATCCAGCGACGCATACCCGCGCGAGATCGACTTCAGCCGGTCATAGAAGTCCAGCACAATCTCGTTCAGCGGCAGCTCATAGGTCAGCATCACCCGCGTCGGCGTCACATACTCGAAGTTCATCTGCTTGCCGCGCTTCTCTTCCACCAGCTTCAGAATCCCGCCCACATACTCCTCGTTGGTCAGGATCTTCGCCGTAATCACCGGCTCGCGTATGCTCTCGATGCTCTGCGGCTCCGGCCAGCGCGAGGGATTCTCCACCCCCAGTACCGTCCCGTCCGTCATTGTGATGTGATAGCGCACACTTGGCGCCGTCGTAATCAGGTCCAGTTCATACTCGCGCTCCAGCCGCTCCTGAATGATCTCCATGTGCAGCAGCCCCAGGAATCCGCAGCGGAAGCCGAAGCCCAGCGCCACTGAGCTCTCCGGCTCAAAGAAGAACGACGAATCGTTCAGCCGCAGCTTCTCCAGTGCATCGCGCAGCAGCGTGTGCTCGTGCGAGTCCACCGTGTAGAGGCCCGAAAACACCATCGGCTTGATGTCCTCAAACCCCGGCAACTGCGCCGTGGCCGGCCGCTCGTCGTCTGTCACCGTATCGCCGATGCGCGTGTCGCTCACTGTCCTGATCGTCGCCGCGAAGAATCCCACTTCGCCCGCGCTCAGTGAAGCAATCTCCACCGGCTTCGGCATCAGCACCCCCATTGACTCCACATCAAACGCCTTGCCGTTCGACATCAGCCGGATCTTCTGCCCCTTGCGCATCGTTCCCTGCATCACGCGCACCAGCACAATCACGCCGCGATACGCGTCAAACCACGAGTCGAAGACCAAGGCCTGCAGCGGCGCATCCGGGTCGCCCTTCGGCGCCGGCAGCCGGTGCACAATCGCCTCCAGCACCTCGTCCACGCCCTGGCCCGTCTTCGCGCTCACCGGAATGGCGTCGGTCGCGTCCAAACCCACAGCCTGCTCAATCGCCTCCTGTGTCCGCAGGATGTCGGCGGAAGGCAAATCAATCTTGTTGATGACGGGGATGATTTCAAGACCGTGATTGATCGCCAGATACGCATTTGCGAGCGTCTGCGCTTCCACGCCCTGGCTGGCGTCCACCACCAGCAGCGCGCCCTCGCACGAGGCCAGCGAGCGCGACACCTCATAACTGAAGTCCACATGCCCCGGCGTGTCGATCAGGTTCAGCTGATACGTCTCGCCGTCCTTTGCCTTGTAAAGCATGCGCACCGCGTGCGCCTTGATCGTGATGCCGCGCTCGCGCTCCAGGTCCATCGCGTCCAGAATCTGCGCCTGCATCTCACGGCCCGTCACCGATCCGGTCAGCTCCAGCAGCCGGTCACTCAGCGTCGACTTGCCGTGGTCGATATGCGCAATAATCGCGAAATTGCGAAGGAATTTTGCTTCCATGAGGGGTCGACTATCGGGGACAAATACGCGCCCATGACGCGCAAGCCCTCCATGGCATAGCTTATCATCGGCTATAGCAATTCCTGAGCCCGCAAAGCGAAGCCGATGCGCTCAAGTCGACGCGACCAACAGGGAGCGGCGAACTTGCAGAAAGTCAAAGGAGTCTCAATATCTCCGGAATTGTCGTAAGGACCTGGATTCGGAATCCAACCGCTCTCGCGCGGCCACGCGGCTGCATGGTTTTCAATGATGTGCTCATGACCAGAATCTTTCTTCGTCTTCTTCCGTGCGCCGCGCTGGCCCTCCTTCTGGCCGGATGCACGCCCTCCGCCCAAAAAGCAAAGTCGCCCGCATCGCTTCCCCAGGCCACCGCGCCCGCTCTCGCGCCCGCCGCGCCGCCCCCGGCCACGCCCGCAGTCAACCCCATGCAGAAACCCATCGACGATCTCATCGCGCGGGTTGAAGCCGCTTACGCCGCCGGCGACGCCGACTATCGCAAGGGCCAGCTCCCCCAGGCCAAGATTCAGTTCGACCACGCCGTCGATCTTATGCTCACCAGCGGCATCGACATCAAGAACAATTCCCAGCTCCACGACGAGTTCAATCGCATCGTCGATCAGGTCAACGCGCTCGAGATGGAAGCCCTCCAGCAGGGCAACGGCTTCGCGCCCAAAGTTGAACCCTCGCCCGCCGACGTCGCCAATGATGTCACCTTCAAGGTCGATCCCAACTTCGTCGCCCGCGCCAAAACCGATCTCGCCACCACCCACTCTGACCTTCCCCTGGTCATGAACGACTACGTCGCCGCATTCATCAACTTCTTCGCCAACACCCAGCGCGGCCACAACACGCTTCTCCACGCCTTCGAGCGCTCCGGCCGCTACCGCGCCATGATTCAGCGCGTCATGTCTGAGGAAGGCGTGCCGCAGGACCTCATCTATCTCGCCGTCGCTGAATCCGGCTTCCAGCCGCGCGCCCTCAACACCCGCTCCGGCGCCGGCGGCATGTGGCAGTTCATGCCCAGCAATGACTACGGCCTCACCCGCAACCGATACGTCGACGAGCGCTTCGACCCCGAAAAATCCACCCGCGCATACGCCCGCTACATGAAGTTCCTCTATAACCAGCTCGGCGACTGGTATCTCGCCATGGCCGCGTACGATCACGGCGCGGGCAACATTCAGCGCGCCGTCGCGCGAACCGGATACGCCAGCTTCTGGGAGCTCTACAGGCGCCACGAGCTGCCCGGCGAAACTGAAAACTACGTGCCCGAAATCCTCGCCGCCATCATCATCGCCAGCCATCCCAAGCAATACGGCTTCGACGACATCACACTCGATCCTCCCGTCGTCACCGACACGGTTTCCATCGACTACTCCGTCGACCTGCGCCTCGTCTCCGATCTCGTCGACACACCCGTCAGCGAGCTCATCGCACTCAATCCCAGCCTTCTCGGTTACGTCACGCCGCCCGACACATCCTTCGATCTCCATCTCCCAGCGGGCACCGCATCTCTCTTTGAGCGGCGCATCGCCGGCATCCCCGAAAGCAAGCGCGACTCCTGGCGTTATCATCGCGTCGCGCCCGGTGACACGCTCGCCTCCGTCGCCCATGACTTCCGTGTCTCCATCTCCGAGCTGGCCGAAACCAATCAGCTCGGCATTCACGACTCGCTCGACGGCGTGCTCGCGCTTATCGTTCCCGTCGCGCGCACCTCCTCGCGTGGACTCCTCTACACCGTTCGCCGCGGCGACACGCTCATTTCCATCGCTGACCGCTTCGGCGTTTCGCTCAGCCAGCTGCGTCGCTGGAATCATATTCGCGGCATCCACGTCCGCGCCGGCCGCCGCATCCACGTCACTGAGCCCATCCGCGTTACGCGCTCGCGCCATCATTCCACGCTTCGTCGCTCGCGCTTCCGCCATGCCCCCTCCACGCATCGCAAGTCCGCGTCCTCGCACAAAAAGCGCTCCACGTCTTCGCATTCCGCGCACCATCGCAAAAAAACGAAGAAGGAAAACTGAATCGCGCCCCTCGCCGCCCCGTTCCACTTCTCCGCAAAAAGTTCTCTGAGCCTCATTACTTACTTGTCAGTTGATGCCCTTTGCGTGCAAGCTATTGATTAAATACTTTGCGCGACGGCAGCCGGTCGTCTTTCGCTGCCGCTCCGCAAGGAACCCGAATTAAGCAGCGGCGATCCGCTGGAGGCATCGGATGGACGAAGCACTGAAAATGTACGCCATGGATGATGGCGACCCCACCTTGGAGCCGCTTGAATTCGGCTCCGGCAACGACGAAGACTTCGAAGAGGACGACGACGTTTTCACTCCCATCGTGCTCACTACGTCCGACGACGATGAGGTCGTCGAGGAACTCGTCGTCATAGTCGCCGATGTCCCAGCGCCCCCGGCCCGTGCAAAAGCGGCCCCGGCGAAAAAGAAGGCTCCTGCAAAGAAGGCGGCCAAGAAGAAAGTTTCGGCCAAGAAGGTTGCCGCAAAGAAGCCCGCGGCAAAGAAGGCGCCTGCAAAAAAGAAGGCTCCCAGGAAGGCTGCAAAAAAATCGGTAGCCAGGAAGCCGGCAGCGAAGAAAGCAGCCAAAAAGTTTGTGGCCAAAAAGGCCGCAAAAAAGTCCGCCGCCAAAAAAGCAACGCCTGGCGCAAAGGGCGGAAAGACCGCACCCAAGAAGGCAGCGGCCAAAAAGAGCGCCAGCAAAACCACCAAACGAGGTAAAAAATTGGCAGTTAAGAAAGCAGCAAAGAAGGCGGCAGCCAAGAAGGCTCCTGCAAAGAAGAAGGCCAAGAAGACCGCAAAGAAGAAGGCTCCTGCAAAGAAGGCAGCCAAGAAGAAGTAACCCGGCATTACCGCATTACAAGGCAAGCAAAAAAGCCCGCCATCGGCGGGCTTTTTTGCGTCTGCTCGCCAGCCGCTCTACTTCTTCGCAGTCTCAATCGCGGCCAGCACTTGCTGTGAGTGGTTCATGATGTCCTTGTCCACATCCATCCACTCCTTCACAATCTTCCCCTTCGGGTTGATCAGGAACGTGTGCCGCTCGGCAATCGTCCACTTGCCAAAGTGCCCCAGCGAGCCATACTCCTCCACCACCTTGTAGTCCGGGTCCGCCAACAGGTGGAACGTCAGCCCATCCTTCGTGCAAAACTGCTGATGGCTCTTCACTGTGTCCACGCTCACGCCCAGAATCACCGCATGCTGCGCTTCGAATTTCTTCAGGTCGCGCTGAAAGTTGTGCGCCTCCAGCGTGCAACCGCTGGTCATGTCTTTCGGATAGAAATACAGAACCACCCACTTGCCCCGATAGCTCTTCAATGAGATCTTCGCCCCCGTCTGTGAGGGCAGTGTAAAGGTCGGCGCGGCCTGGCCCACCGTGGGCATGGGCGCGTTGTCTGCGTGCGCCGTAATCAGCGGAACCGTCACCAGCGCCGCTGCGGCAAGAAGAGGAAGAACAAGCTTTTTCACGAGAAACCTCCGTTAGTTGGGACGGGAAAAAGGCGTCGCAGGACTCGCCCCGCGCACAGCATTCAGTATCCGCGCCCGACCCCGGCAATGGCAATCCCCGCCTCGGCCGCGCGCCTCAGCAGCGCCTCGCGGTCGAACAGCAGCGTCCGCCCCGCTTCCACTGAAAGGCACGTCGCGCCCGCCGCCGCCATCGTCTCCACCGTCCGCACGCCGATCACCGGCACATCAAAGCGCATATCCTGGTTCGGCTTCGCCACCTTCACCACCGTCAGCCTGCGCTCCAGCGTCGGGGCCCCCAGCGACAGGTCTTCGTCGCTGGGGCTGATCGACTGCATCAGCCTTCCGGCGCGCTCAATCGTCGCGTCCGTGCCTTCCATCGCTTCCACGGCCACGCACGCCTGCGCCGCCACCACCACCGTCTGCCCAACGTCGAATCCCGCCAGCGCACGCGCCACCTGCAGCCCGTACTCGATGTTCTTTCGCTCCTCGTCGTCCGGCGCGCGCTCCGTCAGCACACCTTCCACGGCCAGCAGCGGCTCCAGAAACGCGGTCGAGCTCATCAGCTCAATGCCCTCATCGCTCAGCACCTTCGCCACCGCGCCCAGCAGCATGTCCGTGTTCCGCGTACGCAGATTCAACAGCAGCTTCGCCAGCCGCCAGTCCGGCCGGATGCTGGAGAAAATCTGCTTGTGCTTCACCTGCCCGGCCATCACCGCCCGCTCCACGCCCTCCTTGTGGAAGGTCTCAATCAGCCGCGACAGCTCGCCCAGCGAAAGCCAGTGCACCGTCACGCCCGGGTCCTCGGCCGCGCGCGCATCCATCTCCGGGTCGGTCTCTTCCTTGATCGCCGCCACAGTCACCGCGAGCCCCTCGGCCCGCGCCGCGTCCAGCAGCAAAAATGGAAACCGCCCGTTGCCCGCAATCAAACCAAGCTTCATGGCTACTTGATCACTCCGCGCTGGCTGCGCTCGATAAACTCCGCCAGAATCGCCGCGTCCTCGCCCTCGAGCTCGCGGATCTTCTCCACCGCCTGCGTCGTGTTCATCTTCGCCGCAAGCAGCAGCCGGAAGGCCTTTTGCAGCGTCTGCAGCCTCTCCGCGGAAAAGCCCCGCCGGGTGAGTCCAACCTTATTCATCCCGAATGCCTTGTTCTCCCGCCGCGCCGAAGTCAGCGAAAACGGCAGCACATCCTGCGTCACAATCGTGCCGCCGCCAATGAACGCATACTGCCCCACCGTGCAGAACTGGTGCACCGGGCAAAACGCGCCCACGCTCGCGTAATCCTCAATCGTCACATGCCCGGCCAGCGTCGCGCAGTTGGCCAGGATGCAATGGCTGCCCACGCGGCTGTCGTGCCCAATGTGCACATAGGCCATCAGCAGATTGTTTGAGCCGATGCGCGTCACGCCGCCGCCCTTTTCCGTCCCGCGGCTGATCGTCACGCATTCGCGAATCGTGTTGTCGTCGCCAATCTCGGTCGCCGTTGGCTCGCCCTTGTACTTCAAATCCTGCGGCGCAACGCCAATCGACGTGAACGGATGCACCCGGTTCCGCGCGCCCATCCGCGTCCGCCCATCCACCACCACGTGCGACTCCAGCACGCACTCTTCGCCCAGCTTCACCTCCGGCCCAATCGTGCAGTAGGGCCCCACCGTGCATGACGCCGGAATCTCCGCGCCCTCGGCCACCACCGCGCTCGGGTGGATGCTCACTCGGCCCCCGCGCCCGCCTCGGCCGCCGCATCGCCGTGCGCCTTCCGCTCCTGCGCACGCGGCACCACCTGGCAGGTCAGCGTCGCCTCGCAGGCCAGCTTGCCGTCCACCATCGCACGCCCATGGATGCGCCCCGCGCGCGACCGAAACGCCAGCACGTCCACTTCAATCCGCAACTGGTCGCCCGGCGTCACCGGCCGGCGAAACTTCGCCCGCTCAATCCCCGTGAACACCACCAGCTTCTCGCTGCGGTCCTCCAGTTCGTGCATCATGATGATGCCGCCCGCCTGCGCCATCGCCTCCACCACCAGCACGCCCGGCATAATCGGATACCCCGGGAAATGCCCCTGGAAGAACGGCTCGTTGATGGTCACGTTCTTGATCGCCACCAGGCGCTTCGTGGGCTCAAACTCCACTATCCGGTCGATCAGCAAAAACGGGTAGCGGTGAGGAAGGAATTCCAGGATCTCCTGGATGTCGAACGTCATGTATGGGCTCCCGGCAGCGCGTCTTCGCGCACGTCAGGATTATATCCAAGCCTGCTTCCGGGCCCGTTTCCAGCCTACTTCTTCTTGATGCGCCGCGCCGTCGCGTTCACATCCCAGAACTCCGCCGGCAGCGTCCGGTTGAACTGGACCTCCGTCACGAAAAACTCCCGCGTCATCTCGCCGTTCTTCGTCCGCGAAATCGTAAACGGCGCAGGCAGCCCATCCACCACGTGATAGTCCGTGTAGTCTTCCGTCTCCGTGTTCTTGTCGTGATACACCGGATCGCGCCATTGGAAGCTGCTCTCAATCGGCAGGTGCGTCTGCGTGTCCGCCAGAATCGTAATCGCCTGGTTGTCGGCTGCAATCAGCGTCACCTGGTCGCCCATGTGGCGGTTCGCCATGTGCTGCCCCTCGAATATCAGGATCGTCTTCGGATCCTTCATCCACACCTTCACCGCCGTCTCAATCGAGTGCGCCCGCCGCCGCAAAAACTCGTCCACAATATCCTTCGGCAGCGGCGCCTTCCCGCGATACGTCACCTCCCAGCCCTCGTTGCCGATGAAAAAATCCACCACGTCGCGATGCTTCGTCACCTCAATCCGGTCATGGTCCGGCCACTGGTGGAACTGCCACACTTGCGTCGTCCCCAGGTCCGGCTGCCCATGGAAAAACGCCGCAATGTGCCCGCGAAACATCTCGTTCTTCAGGTTCAGCCACTTCTCGCCGCCCAGCGCCTGCACCATCTCGTTCAGCACCGCGCGCGCCTTCGCCGCATTCTGGTCCGCCGCCGCATCCTGCGCCCGCGCCGTCATCGGCCCGCTCAGCAATGCAGCCAGCAGCGCCACTGCCAGCGCAGCCGGCAGCGCAGTCGCCCATGCCCGTTTGATCGTTGCCCCCAACCTTCCATCCATCCCGCTCTTCACCCCGCCAGCACCGCGCCGCCATTCACGTTCACCACCTCGCCGCTGATGAACCCCGCCAGCGGCGTGCACAAAAACAGCACCGGCCCGGCAATCTCCCGCGCCCGTCCCACGCGCCCCACCGGAATCCCCGCCGCAATCCGCAACCCCATCTCCGGGTCGTCCAGCGCCGCCGCGCTCATCTCCGTCGCCACCCACCCCGGCGCAACGCAGTTCACCAGAATCCCCCTCGGCGCCAGCTCGCTTGACAGGCTCTTTGTCAGACTGATCAGCGCGCCTTTCGTCACGGCATAGTCCGCATGGCCCGCTTCGCCCCGCTGCCCCGCCGTCGAGCTGATCAGAACAATGTGCCCCACTAACTCGTTCCCGGATCCGGTCTCGTTTCCGGCTCCGGCCCCGTCCCCGCCCGTCGCCGCGGGCCCCTGCAACTCCATCTGCGCCACCGCCGCCTGCACCAGCCCAAACACTGAGTCCAGGTTCACCGCCATCGTCCGCCGCCACTGCTCCTCGCTCATCAGCTCAATCGGAGCATCCTCCGCCGGCCAAACCCCGTGGTTCACCACCAGCGCATCCAGCCGCCCAAAGGCCTCCACCGCCGTCCGCACCAGCGCCCGTCCCTCCGCCGGCGTGCTCAACTCCTGCTCCACGGCTACGCACACCGCCGGCCCGCCGCATTCCGCCATCAGCGCATGCGCCTGCTCCCGCGCCTGCCGATAGCTGAACACCACCCGCGCCCCCGCCTGCACAAACAGCCGCACCGTCTCCGCGCCAATCCCGCGCGACCCGCCCGTAACCAGCGCCACCCGTCCGTCCAGCCTCAACTCCACTCCCGCCATAGCCCCACGCTAAATCCACTCCCCCGCCCATGTCGAGACACAGAAAGGCCCTCCCTCCAGCTGCTTGAGTACCGTGACCATTCACCAGCACGCCAAGGTCACCAGTTACCAGAAGCTTTCCGACTCAAGGAGAAGTACAAAGGAGGGTCGTGGTCTCCCAGGCCCGAAAATCCGGACCGTGATGGGATAAGGACGAAGGCTTCTACGATGGTGCAGTGGTTTTTGGATTGAGGACCAGAGACTACGAGCCAGGGAGAAGCCTTCTATGAAGATTGTAGGATGTGATTTCCATCCGCGGTGGCAGCAAGTGGCGGTTTTCG
>DATLRP010000012.1:0-136453 GCA_035534635.1 Occallatibacter sp. | reverse complement strand
CTCGAGCGTCTGCTACGCGTCGTCAAGCCTCGGCCCGGTGCATTTCGGCCTCGGCCCGGACGACGTGGCGCAAAAGGTGGTCATCACCTGGCCCAGCGGCATTGTGCAGACGCTTGAAAATGTGAAGGCCGACCGGATTCTGCACGTCACAGAGGCGGCGCAGGCCAGATAGCGGCGCCTAAGATCCCTCTTCCCTCCAGTTTTTCACTTTGCTCTGGCAATGGTTTTCCTCCGCGACCTCGGGGACTCTCCACCTTTCGATGGAGAGTCACCTGCACGGGTTCGATTTCCATCGAATGTTGTATTGGTGTTTTGCTATTATGAAGGGCAGATTTATCGTATTTTTCGCGCGTTTATCGCGCCCGGCTATTTCCGGACCAGATCCTCATGCAAGTTTTGAGGGCGGTCCGGCTTCCCAAGTCCGGCAGCGAGACTTGGGGAGTTGTCATGCGACTGAGAGTTTCTGTTGTCGTTGCAGTACTGTTTGCATTCGCGGCTGTCCTCACAGGGCATGTTTTCGCCGGTCAAACCGGCAGCACACAATCGCAGCCTCAGGTCACGGTCGAGCCGGAAGGCATGCCGCCCTTCCTGGTTCCGATTACGATGAAGGCATACTCGGCTCCCGCCGATCCCGGCCTTGCCATTGACGTGCCTGTCAAAGGCACCATCTACCCGCCGGACATGATCGCCCCGCAATTCGCATGGCGCGACGGCAACCCCGCCGCCAAAGTGTGGCGCATCGAAATCAAATTCACCGGGCACGCACGCCCCGTCCAAGCCTGGTCTGAGGGCGATGGCATGCAACTCGCGCCGCTCGACACATCTCTGGTGGGCTATGTGGAGCCAACGTTAACGCCTCGCCAGGCCGCCGCGCATACCTGGCGCCCTGACGACAAGACCTGGGAGTTGATCAAGAACAACTCCGTCGAAAGGGAAGCCACAGTCCTCATCACCGGCTATGCCGGCCGCGGTGGGAAAGAGCTTTCGCGCGGCGAAACCACCTTCAAGACGTCGAAGGATCCGGTCGGCGCGCCGATCTTCTATCGCGACGTGCCCTTGCTGCCTCCTCCGCCGGAGACCGAGCAGCGCGGCGTCATCAAGCCACTGCCTGACTCCGTACTGCCCAAGATCAAGTGGGAGCTGCGCTATGTCAACCAGAAGCAGAGCAAGGTCATCATGACCGGACTGCCCACCTGCGCCAATTGTCACTCCTTCACCCGCGACGGCAAGACCATGGGGATCGACGTGGACGGCCCCGCCAACGACAAAGGCCTTTACGCGCTGATTCCGATCCAGAAGATCAGCACCATCAGCGACAAGTACCTTATTCACTGGAGCGCGTTCTCTGAGGAGAACTCGCAAAAGCGCTTCGGATTCATGAGCCAGGTCTCGCCCGATGGGCGTTACGTGGTCAACTCCATCGATGTGCCCCACGCGCACGGGGTGCGCGTGCTTGACCGACTGTACAACGGCTTTTACTCCTTTTACGGCTTCGGCCAGGTCTTCTATCCCACGCGCGGCGTGCTCGCCTGGTACGACACGAAAACCAAGAAGCTTGCCCCGCTGCCCGGAGCCGACGATCCGGATTACGTGCAGACCAGCGCCTTTTGGAGCCCCGATGGAAAGTACCTGGTTTACTCGCGTGCCGCCGCGCGCGATCCCTATCCGGAGGGATTCAAGGTCTCCAAGTACGCCGACGATCCCAACGAGACGCAGATCCAGTACGACCTCTACAGGATTCCGTTCAACAACGGCAAAGGCGGCAAACCGGAGCGCATCATCGGCGCCTCAGAGAACGGCATGAGCAACAACTTCCCCAAAGTCTCGCCAGACGGCAAGTGGATTGTGTATGTGGAGTGCAAGAACGGCCTGCTCATGCGCCCCGACAGCAAGCTTTACATCGTGCCCTTCAACGGCGGCGTGGCGCGGCCGCTCGCTTCCAATCTGCCCGTCATGAACTCCTGGCACACCTGGGCCCCCAACGGTCATTGGCTGGCCTTCTCTTCCAAGAGCCCGTCCTTCTATACACACCTTTACCTCACACACATCGACGACCAGGGCAACGCCAGCCCCGCCATCGTGGTGGAGGACGCCACGGCATCCAACCGCGCCGTGAACATTCCGGAGTTCCTGAATATCGGCCCGGATGGTCTGGAGCACATCGACACGCCGGCCATTGATTTCTACCGTGAGTTCGATGCGGCCCAGCAGTTGCAGGACACAAAGGAGTACGCCAAGGCGATTCCGGCGTGGAAGGTGGCCGCGGCCAAGGACCCCACCGACGCGCGCCCCTACAACAACATCGGCGTGGCACTGGCGGCGCTGGGCCACACGGACGAGGCCATCGAAAACTATCGCAAGGCGCTGGCCATCGACAATGCCCGCTCCCAGACGCACAACAACCTGGGAAGCGCGCTGGCGCAGGCCGGGCGCTTTAAGGAAGCCACGGTCGAAATCCAGAAGGCCATCGACCTGGACCCCGACAACGGCATGGCTCACATCAACCTGGGCCACGTCCTTGAGGTGATGGGCGACCGTCGCGAGCAGGCAGTGGAGGAACTGAACAAGGGCCTCGAGCTTGCGCCCAAATCCGCCGACGGCCACAACATCTACGGCGTCATTCTGGCACGCATGGGCAAGCTGGATGAGGCCATCACCGAACTCCAGAAAGCGGTCCGGTTTGCTCCGCGCTCGGCCGAGTGCCATTTCAACCTGGGCCGTGCCTACGCAGCCACCAGCCAGTTTGCTCTGGCGCTGCCGCAGTTCCAGGCGGCCTCGGAGCTCACGCAGAACAGGGAGCCGCCCATCCTGCAGATGCTGGCTGCCATGTACTCGGAGACCGGCCAGTATCAAAAGGCCGTCGGAACTGCGCAACAGGCCCTTAACCTCGCCAACCAGAGGCAGGATGCCGACCTTGCGCGCGCCTTGCAGGGCAACCTGGAACGCTACCAGCGGCAGTTGCAGCAATCGCGAGCCACCGCCCCGAACCCAATGCCTTAGGCCCGTCCCGTTCAACGGAATCACGCCGGCAGCCTCGCACGCTGCCGGCTTTTTCCTGCCCAAATCTTCCTTGACCGGCCTTCGCGCCGCCGTGTCACGGCGCCCACAGTGTGTCTCCCGGCGCACGTTTCCGCTCGCCCATGTCACATATAAGTCGTTTATTTTCAGCTCTCTCTGATTGGCCACTGCCTTGCACTTTCTCCGGGCGTACGCAACAGATAAACGTTGGGGCAACCGATGGGGAGGATGCGATGAAGACCCTGAAGCAGAGCGGAATTTGGATGGCAATGGCAATGACGGCGGCGCTGGTGGCCGGGCCTGCGAGCGCGCAGATCACCAGCAAGCAGACGACCAGCGCACAAGCGGCTGCCGCGCAATCAGCGCCGCGGCGCGAAATCGTCGTCAGCCTCGAGGACCACAAGCTGGCGCTGGTGGTAGACGGCCGCGTCATACACGTCTATCCGGTCGCCGTCGGCAAGCCCTCCACGCCGAGCCCGGAGGGCACCTTCACCATTCGCGCCCGCGTCGTAGACCCCACCTACTATCACCACGGCAAGGTCATCCCTCCCGGTCCGTACAATCCTGTCGGCGATCGCTGGATGAGCCTCAGCATTCCCGGCTACGGCATCCATGGCACCAACGAGCCGCGCTCCATCGGCAATGCCGCTTCGCATGGCTGCATCCGCATGGCCCGCCGCGACATCGAAAGCCTCTTCCGCCAGGTGCGCGTCGGCGACACGGTGGTCCTCATCGGCCAGCGCGACGAGGAAACGGCCCAGCTCTTCGGCGACGGCTCCGCGCCGGCTGCGATTACGCCCGCCCGGCAGCCTGTGCTGCTGGTGAAGGCCGAGCCCATGCCCTCCCTGCAGCCGGCAAAGCAGCCCGTGCAGGTGGTCAAGGTGGAAGCGCCCCAGACCTCTGCCGCGCCTGAGACTGCCGCCGCGCCCGCTGCCTCCGCCGACAACCGCGGCCTGATGGCAACCAACACGCCCGCCCCCGCGGCTGGACTCTCCGCGGCGGGCTCCCGGTAGGTGAACGAGTAAGGGAACAGGTAAGGAAACGGGGAAGGGAGCACGACCATGCATCGCCTTTCTGACGCACTCAGCGCTTTGGGAGCCGTGCTGTTGCCCCTCGCGGCGGCACTGCTCTTTGAGGAGTTAACCGTGGGAGGACTGGTCCGGCTGCTGCTGGTTCCATGGCCGGGTTCCAGGAAACGCAAGGGCCAAAACCCCTCCAAAGGAGACGAGAAATGCTCGCATTCAAAACGCTCCTGACGCTCGCGGCTGTGGCCCTGCTGCTCACCGCGGTTGCAATTCCCCTCTACGCACTCTGGCTGCGCATGCAGATTGCGCTTCGCGCCCGCCGGGCCGCCGAATCGCCGGACGAATTCAGCAACATGCTCCCCGCACCGGAGCCGCCGGAGATCGAGTGGCGTCGTCCCGTGGCCCTCGCGCTGGTGGCCTGCCTGCCGCTGCTGGTTGCCAAAAGCATCGTCGTGGTGCCCAGCGGCATGGGCGGCGTCCGCATCAGCCAGCTCAGCGGAACCCTGCCCGGCACGCTCTACCCCGGCGTCCACTTCCTCTTTCCGCTCGTGGACTCGGTCCAAACCTTCGACCTGCGCGACCATCTCTACACCGCCGGCCTGCCCTTCCGCGCGGCAAAATCCCAGTCCGCCAATCCCCAGCAGGCGGCTCTTCAGGTCCAGTCGCGCGAGGGGCTCAACATCGGCCTCGGCGTCACCGTCCGCTACCGGCTCGATCCTGCAAAGCTGGCCAACGTGCAGGCGCACCTGCCGCAGCCCGCGGACCAGCAGCTCGTGCCGCCCGTCGTAGCCAGCGCCTGGCGTCAGCTCACGCCCGAATACACCGTGCGCGAGATCTTCTCCTCCAAACGCGAGGAAGTCCGCTCCCGCGCCGCGGATATCATCACCAGCAAACTGGCCGCTGACGGCATCGTGGTGGAAGAGGTGATGCTCTCTGACATCCAGCTTCCCGAGGAGTATTCGAAGGGCCTGGAAGGACTCCTCTTGAAGGAGCAGCAGGACGACCAGATGAGCGTGGACACGGAAATCCAGCGCAAGCAGGTGAAGATTGCCGAGCTGGAAGCCGAAGCTGAAGCGGGCCAGAAAGTGCAGCAGGCCAAAGGCGACGCGCAGGCCCGCGTGGTGGAGGCCAAGGGCGAAGCCGACGCCATGCAGTACACGCTGCCGTTGAAGCAAAAGCAGATTGAGCAGAGCAAGCTGGAAGCCGAGGCGCGCAAGGAGGCCACCATCCAGAACGCGGAGGCCGATGCGCAGGCCAAAATCATTGACAGCAAGGCCGAGCTGCAGCGCCGCGACCTGCTGGCGCAGGCCGAGGCCAGCCGCATCCGCCTGGTGGCCGCGGCCAACGCCGATCGCATGAAGAGCGAAGCCGCGCTGCTCAATCAATCGCCGCTGCTCATCAACAAAATCATCGCCGAGCGGCTCTCCGACAAGATTCGCCTGGTGATGGTTCCAAACGACGGCAAATACTTCTTCGCCAGCGACATCTTCAAGGGACTCGAACCCCGCCCAGCGGCCAACCAGCCGATGGCCAACATCCAGCCCGGCTCGGGCGACGGCAACTGAGCGCCGTTCCGCGGCCCACAACCCGCAATGCGCTTCCACGAGCCTTCGCAATTGTCTGCGCCGGCCGTGGAAGCGCCGCGGCAAAAAAGAAAAGCGCCGCGGCAAAAAGATATAATCCGCGCAAACGCAGCTTGCGCAGAATCGATGAGGATCATGAAGCGACTCGGGCGGAACGTGGCAACTTGGATTGCATGCGGTGCGCTGGCTGCCGCCGTCTCCGCGCCCGCGCAAAGCGCGCCGCAGGGCTCCACGTCTGATCCATGGTCCGCGCCCGCCGCCGCGCTCGCTCACCGCATCTCCGGCCTCCTCGGCCCCGGCCCCGTGCAGTTTTCGCTCACCAATCTTTCCTCGCTCACGCCTGCGGACGTCGCCGCCATTCGCCGCCTGCTTGGTCAGGACCTCGAATCCGGCGGCATCCTCTTTGGCGGACCCGACAGCGCCAACATTCTTCGCATCACCCTCAGCGAAAATCCCCGCGAGCGCCTTTGGATCGCCGAAATCGTGGAAGGCACGGAGACCCAGGTGGTCATGGTCAAGCTGTCCGCCGCGCCCGCCGCAGTTGCCGCGCCCGCCGCCGCGCTCACGCTGCGCATGCAGCCTGTTTTCGCCTCGCCTCACTCGATTCTCTCCGTCCTGCAAACGCCCAACGGCCTGGTAGTGCTTGAGCCGGAGCAGCTTCTGGTCGAATCCCGTGCGGGCAATGGCTGGCAAACCGTCCAGCACATCGACCTCCCGCAGAATCGTCCGCTCTCCCGCGATCCGCGCGGCCGCATCACGCCCTCCGCGGACGGACAGGGCTTCAGCGCGTACACCGGCGGCGCTGCCTGCCAGGGCACATACTCCGTGGGCCTTGCGCAAAGCGGTTGGACCTTCACTTGCAGCCCCAGCGACGATCCCTGGCCTCTGTTTCCGCCTGCCGTTCCATCCGCGGGCTCCGGCGCGCCCGTCGCGGCCAACGTTCCCATCAAAGCCTTCTTCAACGCCCAGCGCGACTTCTTCACCGGTGTCGTCACGCCCGCCTTCGGACCCGCCTTCGGTATCGATCTGCCCCCGTTTTACTCGGCGGCTCTGCTGCCCCGCCCTGCCGCCGCCGATGTACTGCTGCTCACCGCCGTCGACGGCCGCGTTCTTCTCGCAAATGCTGGCGCGCTGCAGCCCATCGCCGGCACGCGAGACTGGGGCAGTGACGTGGCCGCGCTCCGCTCCGGCTGCGGCGCTGGCACGCAGATTCTCGTCTCCGGCTCAGGCCAGGCCGTGAATGACAGCCTGCGCGCCTACAGCCTTACCGCGCTGGAGGCGGTTCCGGCCTCCGCGCCGCTCACCATGAACGGCTCTGTCACCGCGCTCTTCTCCGCGCCTGACGGCTCGTCCGTTCTTGCCATCGTTCGCACAACCGACAATCAATATGAGGGGTACCGTGTTTCGGCGCTTTGCAATTAGCGGGCTCGCGGCTGTCGTCGCGCTTGGCATTCTGGCGCGCAGCGCCCAAGCGCGCACGCGTCCCCATTACGGCGGCGTCCTCCGCGTCGAAATCTCCGGCGACCCCTGGCAAGGCCCCGACGGCCTTGCCCGCAGCCTCGTTCTCGACGGCCTCACCGCGCTCTCGCCCGCGGGCGAAGTTCGCCCTGCGCTCGCCGTCTCCTGGTCGTCGGACGACGCCGCGCATCGCTGGCAGTTCCGCCTGCGCCCCGGCGTGCACTTTCAGGATGGCTCGCCGCTCACTGCCGACGCGGTCGTCGCCTCGCTCAATCTCCTCTGCGCCTCCGAATGCCCCTGGTCTGCCGTGCACGCCGTGGGACCCGCGGTCATCTTCACCGCGGACTCGCCCCTGCCCAATTTGCCCGCCCTGCTCGCCTGCGACCGCTTCCTCATCGCGCTCGCCATCGCGCAGAACGGCCAGGCCCCGCCGAATCCCGTCGGTACCGGTCCCTTCGCGTTCTTCAGCTCGGCCAACGGCGTGCTCACCCTTGCCGCAAACCCCGACGACTGGCAGGGCCGGCCGTTCCTCGACACGATTCAAATCCTCGCGCACCGCTCCATCCGCGACCAGTGGCTGGACCTCACCATCGGCCGCGCGGATGTTGTCGAAGTCCCGCCTGAGCACCTGCGCCAGGCCCGCCAGCAGCAATTCACCGTCCTCGAGTCGCCTCCCGTCACGCTCCTCGCGCTGCACGTTGCCGACGCAGGCCCGCTCTCGAACCCCGCGCTGCGCGCCGCGCTTGCGCAGGCCGTTGACCGCTCCGCACTCTTCAACGTCATCTTCCAAAAGCAGGGCGCAATCACCGCCGGCCTGCTGCCGCAGTCGCTCACTGGCTATGCATTCCTCTTTCCCGCCACGCGCGACCTCAATCAGGCCCGCGCGCTCCGTGGCGGCGTCACCGTGTCGCAGCTTTCGCTTGCCGTCGCGGGTGACAGCGCAATGCAACTCGCCGCGCAGCGCCTCGCGCTCAACCTGCAGGAGGCCGGCTTCCCGGTCCGTGTGGTGCAGGCCGCCGCCACGCCGCATCCTGGCCTCGCTCTCGTCCGCCTTCCTCTCGCTGGCAGCACGCCGTCGGCAGTGATGGAAACGCTTCTTCGCTCCGCCGGTGTCTCCGTGCCGGTTCTTGCGCAGGACTCCGCCGCGCTCTACAAGACTGAGCGCGATTTTCTCGCGCTCCACACGCTCATTCCGCTCCTCGACCTGCCCCGCGCCTACGCCCTCGGCGCCCGCGTGCGCGATCTCCATCTCCGCGCCGACGGCACGCCAGACCTTGCCGACGCATCGCTGGAGGACGCGCCGTGAGCCTGCGCCAAAAGCTTCTTCTGCTCTTCTCGCTCACCGTTGCGGCCGCCGTCGCCGCCGTCGCGTGGACCGTCCAGGTCCGCATCCGCCAGGTCTTTGAGCAGCGCGACCAGCAGGAGACTGCGCTCTTCGTCAGCCAGTTTCAGCGCGAATTCCAGCAGCGTTCCTCGCAGGTGGCGCAAGCCGTCGAGCACCTTGCCGAAAGCGAGCAGGCTCGCGTCATGGCGGTCCACATCGTCCAGTCCGGCGACAGCGCGTCTTATGTGAATGAAGCGCAAGCCATGGCTCAGAGCGCGCAGCTCGACTTCCTTGAAATCGTCGGCACAGACGGCAACATTGTCAGCTCCGCGCAGTGGCCCGCGCGCTTCAGTTATCCTGAGCCCGCCGCCGCGCTCGCCGGCCGGCCCTCCTTCCTCAAGCGCGAAGACCTTCCCGAAGGCTTATCCGCGCTCGGCCTCTTCGCCGTTCGCGCCGTCGGCAATTCCACGCCCGCCGTGCGCCTTGTTGGCGGCGAGCGCCTCGATCAGGCCTTCCTTGCCGATCTGCCCGTCGCGCCCGGCATGCAGGTCGGACTTTACACCGAAGCGGGCAGTGCGGACTCTGCCGCAAGCGCTGCGCCGTCAGCCGCGAGCTCAAGCTCGGATTTTGATCCCGCGCGCCTCGTCGGACCCTCCGGCGCAGTTCCCGGCGCAGCCTCCTACCAATCTCTCATCCTCGCCGCACGCAGCACGGGCCGCCCCGCCAGCGGCCTCCTCTATCTCACCGGTCGCCGCGAAAACTCCGTCAATGCCACAGCGATTCCGCTCGCGAATAACGCGGGCCGCGTCCTCGCGGTGCTTACGGTAGCTCTCTCGCGCCAGGGCATGGTTCAGGCGCAGCAGCACATCCGCGCCATCGCCTACAGTGTCGCCGCCGCGGGAATCTTGCTCGCCATCGCCTTCAGTCTCTGGATTGCCGCGCGCGTCTCGCGGCCCATTGAGCAGCTTGCCCGCGCCGCCGAGGAGGTCGCCGCCGGCAACCTGGACGTGCGCGTGCCCGTCCACGGCCGCGACGAAGTCAGCGTACTGGCCGAAAGCTTCAACCACATGACCGCCGAGCTCACCAGCCAGCGTGAGCGCCTGGTGCAAAGCGAGCGTGTCGCCGCCTGGCGCGAACTCGCCCGCCGCCTCGCCCACGAGCTCAAGAATCCGCTCTTCCCCTTGCAACTCACGGTCGAAAACATGGTCCGCGCGCGCCAGCTCGCGCCCGGCGAATTCGATGAAGTCTTCCGCGAAAGCACCGCCACTCTCACCGCGGAAATCGCCAACATGAAAACCATCATCGGCCGCTTTTCTGACTTCAGTAAAATGCCCAAACCCGAACTCCAGCGCATCGATGCAAAGGATCTCGTCGAGCGCCTGCGCTCGCTCTACGGCGCCACTGCGGCCCTCCGCGAGGCGAAGATCGAATTCGCGACGGAAATCTCGCCCGAGCCCATGCCGCTCGACGCCGACCCCGAGCTCCTCCATCGCGCGCTCTCCAATCTCGTCCTCAACGCCATGGACGCGATGCCCGACGGCGGCGCGCTCACCCTCGCCGCCCGCCCGCTCGACGACAAAGTTGAACTCCGCGTCTCTGACACCGGCGCCGGCCTCACGCCCGAGGAATGCGAGCGACTCTTCACGCCCTACTACACCACCCGGCAGCACGGCACTGGCCTCGGCCTCGCCATCGTCCAGTCCGTTGTTGCCGACCACGCCGGCACCATCGCCGTCGAAAGCCGTACCGGTGGCGGCGCAACATTTATCATCACTCTGCCGAGGGCCGGAGCATGAGCGCGAAAGCCAACATCCTCATCGTCGACGACGAAGCCAACACGCTGGCCTCGCTCTCCCGCGCCTTTCGACTCGCCGGCCATGAAGCCGTCGTCTGTGACAACGCCGCGCGCGCTCTCGAGCTCGCGCAGGCGCAGCCCTTCGACCTCATCCTCAGCGATGTTGTGATGCCCCGCCGCGACGGCCTCGCGCTGCTTGAAGATCTCAAAAGCGCCGGCGTTGCCGCGCCCGTCGTGATGATGAGCGGCCAGGCGCATATCGAAATGGCGGTGCGCGCCACGCGCCTCGGCGCACTTGATTTTCTCGAGAAACCACTCTCCACCGAGAAGCTTCTCGTCACACTCGAAAACGCCCTCAAGCTCACGCGCCTTGAAGCCGAAAACCGCGACCTTCGCTCCCGTGTCGGCAAGCACGCTCTGGTCTGGTCCGGCGAAACCATGCGCCGCGTCATGGCGCAGATGGAGCGCGTCGCCGCCAGCGAAACCCGCGTCTGCATCTATGGCGAAACCGGAACCGGCAAGGAGCTGGCCGCGCGCACGCTGCATGAGAAAAGCCATCGCGCCTCGGGCCCTTTCGTTACGCTCAACTGCGCCGCCGTCCCCGCCGAGCTCATTGAGAGCGAGCTCTTCGGCCACGAGAAGGGCTCCTTCACCGGCGCCGCACAGCGCCACGTCGGCAAATTTGAGCAGGCTCATCGCGGCACGCTTTTCCTGGACGAAATCGGCGACATGCCCCTCGCCATGCAGGCCAAGCTGCTGCGCGTGCTTGAAGAGGGCGAGGTGGAGCGCATCGGCGCGGGCAAGCCCACCGCCGTGGACGTACGCGTTCTCGTCGCCACCCATCGCAATCTTGAGCAGCTTGTCGAGTCGGGCGGCTTCCGCCGTGACCTTTACCATCGCGTCGTCGTCTTTCCCGTGGAGTTACCGCCGCTGCGCAGCCGCTGCGAAGACCTTCCCGCGCTCGTCGAGCACTTCGCGCGCCAGGTGTGCGCGCAAAACGGCTGGAAGCCCACAGCTTTCACGCCGGATGCCATCGTCGCGCTGCAGCGCTACGCCTGGCCGGGCAACATTCGCGAGCTGCGCAATGTCATCGAGCGCCTGCTCCTGCTCGCCGAGGGGAGCGTGTACGAAAGCACGGTGCAGATCGCCCTTCCCGCGCTTCGCTCCACCCCTGCGCAGACCGGCTCCGCGCCCAACCGCGCGGAGGGCTCGCTCGCCCAGCGCGCTCTCGCGTTCGAGAAAGCCACGGTACTCGCCGAGCTTGAGCGGTACGATCGACACATCACGCAAACTGCGCGCGCCCTCGGCCTGGAGCGCAGCCACTTCTACAAAAAATGCCAGCAGCTCGGAATCGATCTCCGCAGTCTTCCACCGCGCGACTAGCCGCGCCCTTCGCTTCGCCGCGCTCTGCGAGTATCCTTCCTGTCAGGGAGTCCCATGCTGCGATTCGCTCCGTTCTCCATCCGCGTCCTTCTCCGGCTTCGCGTCCTCGCCGCGCTCTTCCTGCTTGCCGCCGCAATGCCGCTGTGCGCCCAGCCGCGTCGCGCCTCGGCAGCGCCTTCGCCGCGGCGCTTCGCCACACTCGACGCACTCATGAACCAGGCCGTCCGCTCCGGCAACATTCCAGGCGGCGTTCTGCTCATCGGCCACAACGGAAAAATCGTCTACCGCAAGGCCTTCGGCTGGCGCTCGCTGGAGCCCACGCGCGAGCGCATGACCGTGGGCACCATCTTCGATCTCGCCTCGCTCACCAAGTGCATCGCCACCACCACCGCCGTCATGCAGCTCGTGCAGCAGGGCCGCATCCGCCTCAACGATCCCGTCGCGCGCTACCTGCCCGAGTTCGCGCAAAACGGCAAGGCTGACATCACCGTGCGCGAGCTGATGACCCACTTCTCCGGCCTCGCGCCCGATCTCGATCTCTCGCAGCCGTGGCAGGGCCGCGCCGCCGCATACAACCTCGTCATGCAGCAAACGCCGCAGCTTCCCCCCGGCTCGCGCTTCGTCTATAGCGACATCAACTTTGAAACCCTCGGTTTCCTCGTCGAAAAACTCACCGGCCAGTCCCTCGCCGACTACACTGCGCAGCACATCTTTGCGCCCCTCGGCATGCGCCACACGCGCTTTCTACCACCCGCTTCGTGGATTCCCGAGATCGCGCCCACGCAGTATGACGAGAACGGCCACATGCTCCGCGGCGTTGTGCACGACCCCACCGCGCGCCGCATGGGCGGTGTCGCCGGCCACGCGGGTCTCTTCTCCACCGCCGACGATCTAGGCCTCTTCGCCCGCGCTCTGCTCAACGGCTCGCCCATCCTCAGCCGCCTGATGATCGAGAAGATGACCACCCCGCAGCAGCCCGCCAACGCCTCCAGCCTCCGCGGCCTGGGCTGGGACATCGATTCGCCCTTCTCCACCAATCGTGGTGCGCTTCTGCCCGTTGGCTCCTTCGGCCACACCGGCTTCACCGGCACCTCGCTCTGGATCGATCCCGTGACCGACACCTACATCATCCTGCTCACCAACCGCGTCCATCCCCACGGTGGCCACTCCGTCGTCTCGCTGCGCTCGTGCATCGCCACGGCCGTTGTGCAGGCGCTCTCGCTCACCATCAGTCAGCGCGAACAAATGCGCTGGGCCCGCATCACCGGTTACAACGAATCACTCATGGCTGAGCGCCGCCTCACCGCGCGCAATGGCCGCGTCCTCGCCGGCATTGACGTCCTCGAGCTCCACCACTTCCGCGAGCTTCACCCCGACCCCGCTCATCCCGTGCGTATCGGCCTCGTCATGAACCAGACCTCGGTCGATGCCCAGAGCCGCCGCACCGCGGACGTGCTTGCGCACGCGCCCGGACTGCGCCTCGCGGCCATCTTCAGCCCGGAGCACGGCGTTTCCGGCTCGCTCGACACCATGCACATCGCCAACTCGCGCGATGCCGCAACCGGCGTCCCGATCAACAGCGTATACGGAGTCACCGACGCGCAGCGCCGCCCTACGGTCGCGGAATTGGCCTCGCTTGACGCCATCGTCTTCGACATTCAGGACATCGGCGTACGCTTTTACACCTACGAAACCACCCTCGGCTATTTTCTTGAGGCTGCGGCCAAGGCCCACAAGCCCATCTATGTTCTCGACCGCCCCAACCCCATCAACGGCGTCGACGTGCAGGGCCCCATCGCTGACGCGGGCCGCGAGTCCTTCGTCAGTTACTGGCAAACGCCCGTCCGCCACGGCATGACTCTCGGCGAACTTGCGCGCATGTTCAACGCCGAGCGGCGCATCGGCGCGCAGCTGACCGTTGTCCCCATGCAGGGCTGGATGCGCGGCGATTGGTTCGATTCCACCGGCCGCCTCTGGGTCAATCCCTCTCCCAACATGCGCAGTCTCACGGAAGCCGCGCTCTATCCCGGCATCGGAATGATCGAGGGCTCGAACATCTCCGTGGGTCGCGGCACCGATACTCCTTTTGAACTCGTCGGCGCGCCGTGGATCGATCCGGTCTTGCTCGCGGATGCGCTCAACGAGCGACAGATTGAGGGCGTCCGCTTTGTGCCCACGCGCTTCACGCCGCATTCTTCCGTCTACGCGGGGCAGTCGTGCGGTGGCGTCAGCATCGTCGTCACCTATCGCGAGTCCATCGACGCTCCCGAATTGGGCCTGGAAATCGCCGCCGCGCTCTATCGGCTCTACCCGCACGATTACAAGCTCGACGCAACCGATGGCCTGGTGCGCAACAAGGCCACGCTCGATGCTCTGCGCGCAGGCGAAGATCCGCGCCGCATCGAAGAGGATTGGCAGGATGCGATCACGCACTTCCAGTCCGTCCGCGCAAAATATCTGCTCTATTAGCCCGACTGCGCCTCGCCTACGGTTCCACCACGGCCTTTGAAAGATTCCTCGGCCGGTCCACGTCCACGCCGTGCTCGAGAGCCATGAAGTAGGCGAACAACTGCAGTGGAACCACCTCGAGCATCGGCAGCAGATACTCGTTTGCCGGCTCCACAGCCACGCAATCGCTCGCCAGTGCCGCAACCTCGCAATCGCCCGCATTCGCAATTGCAATCACCGTGGCGCCCTGCGCCTTCATATCGGCCAGCAGCTGCAGCGTCTTTTCATAGCGCACCACCGAATCCTTCAGCGCGCGGTCCACCGTGGCCAGCACCACCAGCGGCACGCTGTCGCTCACCAGCGCATTCGGCCCGTGCTTCAACTCGCCCGTCGGATACCCCTCCGCATGCACATACGAGGCCTCCTTCAGCTTCAGCGCGCCCTCGCGCGCAATCGCGTAATGCACGCCGCGGCCAAGAAACAGAAACGTGCTCGCCGCGCGATGCTTTGCGGCCAGCGCGGCCATTTGCGCGTGCCATCCGTCCATTTGCGCGTGCCATCCGTCCAGTTGCGCGGCCAGCGCGCCGGGCACTGCGCGCAGCCGCTCGATGTTTCTCCGCAACTCCGCCGCATCCATGCGCCCGCTGCGCGCGCCCTCATACAGCGCCAGCAGATACAGCGCCGCAAGCTGGCACGTAAAGCTCTTGGTTGCCGGAATTGCGCGCTCCCTGCCCGCAGCCAGCGGCATGGAAACCTGCGCCTCCCGCGCCATCGTCGAATCCGCCGCGTTCGTAATCGCCAGCGTCGCCTGCCCGCGCGCGCGCACCTCGCGCAGCGCCGCCAGCGTGTCTGACGTTTCTCCCGACTGCGAAATCACGATCACCGCAGGCCTGCGCGCATCGCCTTCCCCGCGGCAGCTGTACTCGCTCGCGTACTCCACATCTACCGCCAGCCCGCACAGGTCTTCCAGCACGATCTCCGCTGCCAGGCCGCTGTGCCGGCTCGATCCGCTCGCCGCAATCAGCACCTCGCCCGCCGGATGCGCCCACTCCGCAATCCGCGCCGCCACCTCCGGCCGCAGCGCGGCACCCTGCAAATACGCATCCAGCGTGCGCTCCAGCGCCTCCGGCTGCTCGTAGATCTCGCGCAGCATGGCATGCGGAAATTCCATCGTATTGGTCATGCGTTCCTTCGCTCCGTATCGTGCTCGCTCCACTCAAAAGTACGTTTCCACCACATCCACAACGTCATACTGCGCATTCACCACCACCATCGCGCGCCATTTGTCGAAGGTCAGGCAGGGATGCGAAATGTCGAAGCCGATCATGTCGCCCACGCGCACCTCGTCTTCCACGTTTACCTGCAAATACGCATGCTGGTCCATCATCTTCGTTGTGCGCCAGTGTGCCGGGGCCGTCTTCGGCTCCGCGTCGCCGGGCCTGTAGTGCACGGCCGGCGTCGGCAAGCCGGAGTCAAACGCCGCATCGCGCTTGCCAAGCGCCACAATCGCCTTCTCCGCCTCCGGCCGCGACTGCACATACGCCCACACCTGCATCGCCGGCTGCAATCCCTCGCGCATCTGCCGCGCCACCGGGTTCGCCGTCATGATTCTCTCCTGCGCAGTGCGATATGCGCCCACATCGTGCGTCAAATAGCAGCCCGGCCGCAGCACCATCTCCACTGCTTCGCCCAGGTTCGCCGCGGCAAACTCCTCGGCCACCACGTCGTACCACGCCGAGCCCGCGCCCGACAGCACAATCGGCTCGCGCCGGAAGCGCCCCTGCGTCGCGAGCCGTCGCGTCACTTCCACTGCGCGGCGCAAAAATCCGCGAATCGCTTCCTCGTTGTCGAGCACGCCCTCGTAAATCTCCACACCGCTCAGCCGCAGCGCGCCTTCATGCCGCGCGAGCGCTTCCAGCACCGCATCCAACTGCGCCTCATCACGAACTCCGGTCCGTCCGCCCATCGCACCCAGTTCCAGCAGCACCTGCAAATGTAATCCCCGCGCGCCGAAGTACGCGCCCAGCAACTCAACCTGCGCCGCCGAATCCACCAGGCAAAAAAACTCAAAGCTCTCGTCGCGCAACAGCTCGGCAATCCTCTCCATGTTTGCCTTGCCCACCAGCTGGTTGGCCATCAGCACGCGTCGCACGCCGTGCGCATAGGCCACGCGCGTCTGTTGCGCAGTGGCCAGCGTAATGCCCCACGCGCCAGCCTCAAGCTGCCTCTTGAACAGCCGCGGCGCCATCGTCGTCTTGCCGTGCGGTGCCAGCTTCAGCCCATACGCGTCGATGAATCTCCGCATCCATTCCAGGTTGTGCCGCAGCTTGTCTTCGTAAAGCACAGCGGCCGGCAGGCTCAGGTCTTCGCGCAGCAGATTCCAGCCGCGCGCGGCCAGCTCCTCGGCTGTCGTCGCGCGCTCCATGCGCCCCAGTCCCTTATTCAGCGCGGAAATGCCCGGCGCGGATCTATTCTTGGCTCCCACCGCTTCTCCTTTTCGCAACCGTTCGTGCGCGGCTGCGGCATGGAAACGATACCGCTCATAGTCTATAGTCTGTACGAGCCGATATGTCCTCTCCGCACACTCTTCTGCGCAACGCAACCGTCCTCGACGGCAGCGGCGGCCCTCCGCGAATCCTCGACGTCGCGCTCGTCGAAGACCGCATCGCGCACATCGGCGCCGCGCTTGCCGTCCAGGCCGCGCACGAAATTGACGCATCCGGCCTCGCTCTCGCGCCCGGATTCATTGACGCGCACACGCATGACGACACCGCCGTCGTCGATCATCCGCAGATGCTGCCCAAGCTCTCCCAGGGCGTCACTACCGTCATCGTGGGCAACTGCGGCATCAGCGCCTCGCCCGTCACGCTCAACGGTGCTCCGCCCGATCCCATGAACCTCCTCGGCGACGCCGCGGCCTTTCGTTATCCAACCTTTGCTTCCTATGTGGAAGCTGTTGGCCACGCCAGGCCCGCCGTCAATGTCGCCGCGCTCGTCGGTCACACCGCGCTGCGCAACAACCACATGGATCGGCTCGATCGCGAAGCCGGGTCCGGCGAAATCGCCGCCATGCGCGCGCAACTGCAGGAGGCGCTTGCGCACGGCGCGCTGGGCCTCAGCACCGGTCTTGCCTATCGCAACGCCAACGCGGCTTCCACCGCCGAAGTTCTCGCGCTCGCCCAGCCGCTGGCCGCCGCCGGCGGGCTCTATGCCACGCATCTCCGCACTGAAGCTGACGCGGTTCTCGACGCGCTCGATGAGGCCTTTTGCATCGGTCGCCACGCGCGCGTGCCCGTCGTCGTCTCTCATCTCAAGTGCGCGGGCGTCGCCAACTGGGGCCGTTCCGGCGAAGTTCTCCGCGCCCTCGACGAGGCCCGCGTCTCCCAGCCCGCCGGATGCGATTGCTATCCCTACGCCGCCGGCTCCAGCACGCTCGACCTGCGCCAGGTGGACCCGCGCCTTGAAATCACCATCACCTGGAGCGACGCGCATCCTGAAGTTGCCGGCCGCGCGCTTGCGCAAATCGCGGACGCATGGAACACCTCGCAGCTTGACGCCGCGCGCCGCCTGCAGCGCGCCGGCGCCATCTACCACAGCATTGACGAGGACGACATGCGCCGCATCCTCGCGCATCCGGCCACCATGATCGGCTCCGATGGCCTGCCCAACGACCCGCACCCGCATCCACGCCTGTGGGGCGCGTTCCCGCGCGTGCTCGGCCGATACTGCCGCGACGAAAAGCTCTTCCCGTTGCCTGAAGCGATTCGCAAAATGACCTCGCTCTCTGCCGAGCGCTTCGGCCTCGTCGGGCGCGGCCGCATACGCTCGGGCTACTTCGCCGATCTCGTCCTCTTCGATCCCCTCCGCATTCGCGACACCGCCACTTTCGGCGACCCCATCCGGCCCGCAGAGGGCATTCAGGCGGTCTGGGTCAACGGCGCGCTTGCCTACACGCCCGCGGGCGCAACCACCAATCGCGCCGGCCGCTTTCTGCCGCGCGCGCCCCAACCCGCCGTTCGCGCCACTGCGCACGTTGCGAGCTCATGATGGATCCTCACAGTCTTTATCTTCTGGTCTCGGCGCTTGTCTCCGTCATTGTCCTCATCGTTCTCATCGCCGTCGCGCGCCTCAATCCGTTCATCTCGCTTTTCTGCGTTTCGCTCGCGCTCGCGCTCGCTTCCGGAATGCCGTTTCTCGACGGCATCAAGGCATTCGAGGCCGGCCTCGGCTCCACGCTCGGCCACATTGCCATCGTCGTCGCGCTCGGCACCATCCTCGGCAAAATGATGGCGGAGTCCGGCGGCGCGGACCAGATTGCTCAAACGCTCATCCGTCTCTTCGGCCCCAAGCATGTCTCCTGGGCCATGATGGTCGTCGCGCTTATTGTCGGTCTGCCCGCGTTTTTTGAGGTCGGCTTCGTCCTCCTCATTCCCATCGCGTATACCGTCGCGCGCCGCACGCGCACCTCGCTCGTCCTCGTGGCGCTGCCCATGGTCGCCGGCCTCTCTGTTGTGCACGGCCTCGTCCCACCGCATCCCGCCGCGCTGCTCGCCGTCACCATCTTCCACGCGGACATCGGCCGCACCATCCTTTACGCGCTCATCGTCGGCATTCCCGCCGCCATTCTCGCCGGCCCGGTCTACGCACGCATCATCGCGCCGCACATTCAGCTCCCCGAAGAGAACGCCATGGCCGCCGAGTTCGTGGACCACGGTCAGGAGCGCAGCCTGCCCAGTTTCCCCATCACCCTCACCACCATCCTTCTTCCCGTCGCGCTCATGCTCATCGGCAGTTGGGCCGATGCCTTTGCGGCTCACGGCAGCACACTGAACCAGGCCCTCCGCCTGCTTGGCAATGACGACATCGCCCTGCTCGTCGGCGTTCTCTTCAGCTTCGTCTCGCTCGGCCTGCTGCGCGGCTTCTCGCGCGTTGCCATTCTCCGCTTCAGCAATGAGTGCCTTGCGCCAACGGCAATGGTCACGCTGCTGGTGGGCGCGGGCGGCGGCTTTGGCCGCGTGCTCATCACCAGCGGCGTCGCCCACGCCATCATCGGCGTCGCCATGCGGAGCCATGTTCCTGTGCTGCTGCTCGCCTGGCTTGTCGCCGCCATGCTGCGCCTGGCCACGGGCTCCTCCACCGTGGCCATGTCCACCGCCGCGTCCATCATCGCGCCCCTCGCGCTTCACGTTCCCGGCGTGCATCCTGAGCTGCTGGCCATCGCCACCGGTTCCGGCGCGCTCATCTTTTCTCACGTCAACGATGGCGGCTTCTGGCTCGTCAAGGAGTACCTCAACATGTCGGTTACGCAAACCATCAAGTCCTGGTCCATCTGCGAAACCATCATCTCCGTATCCGGACTTGTCTTTGTATTCGCGCTTTCCTTCGCGCTTTAGTCTCGCCACTCGCGCTCGCTGCACGCCGCATACTCAATCAAGGAGGACGCCAGTGACCATCCCCGCTTGCCCACCGCACCTCACGCGCCGCGCCTTGCTTCGCGCGTCCCTTCGCGCTGGGGCAGCCTTCTCGCTCGCGTCCGCACTGCCCTCCCTCGCGCATTCCGCCTCGGAGTCCTCCTCTGTCTTCGCTTACGTCGGCACCTACAATGACGCACCCGGCGCGGGCGGCAATGGCCAGGGCATTTATCTTTTTCGCTACAACGCGCGCACGGGCCGGCTCACTGACCGCACTCTCGTCGCCGTCACGCCCAATCCCTCCTGGATTGCCATTCATCCCTCGCGCCGCCTGCTTTACGCCGTGAATGAGGTTGCGAACTTCCAGGGCAACTCCGGCTCGGTCAGCGCCTTCGCGCTGGATCCCTCGAGTGATTCCGCCACCGGCCGCCTGCGCCCGCTCAACACCGTTAGCTCCCGCGGCGCAGGCCCGGCCTACATCAGCCTTGACGCCCAAGGCCGCTTCGCCTTCGTCGCCAATTACGGCGGCGGCTCCGTCGCCGTGCTGCCCATCCTGCCCAGCGGCGCGCTCGGCCCGGTCGTCCACGTCCACAGCGACCAGGGCGCGGTCGGCAGCATCCACGCCGCCTCCGCGCCCCCAGGCAGCTTCGCCCTCAGCGGCCATGACGCGCCCCACGCCCACATGATCGCCCCCGACCCCGCGGGCCGCTTCGTCCTCGCCACCGATCTCGGCCAGGACCGCATCTACACTTACCGCTTCGACCGCGCCACAGGCCGCCTCGCACCGCCCGCCGCCCGCACGTTCGTCTCGCTCCCCACCGGCGACGGCCCGCGCCACTTCGCCTTCCATTCCAACGGTCGCTGGTTTTACTCCATTCAGGAAGAGGCTTCAACCGTCGCGTTTTTTCATTACGATCCCGCAACCGGCGCGCTCACTTTGCGGCAAACCCTCTCCACGCTGCCGCCGAACTTTGCCGGCACCAGCTTCGCGTCGGAAATTCTCATCGCGCCGGACGGCCGCTCGCTCTACGCTGCCAACCGCCTCCATGACACCATCGCCCACTTCAACATCGCTCCCGACGGCCGCCTCACCTGGGTCGAAGAAACCTCCACCTTCGGCGATTACCCCGCGCAGTGCCGCATCGCCCCCGGCGGCAATTTCCTCTTCGCCTGCAATCGCCGCAGCGACTGCCTCACCACCTTCCGCATCCATCGCCCCACCGGCCGGCTCACCTTCACCGGCCAGTACACAGCCGTCGGCAGCCCCGGCAGCATCACCTTTCTCTGAGTCCGTCCTTCCAAGCCGCGCCCGCGCGAGTCTCTTCACCCGCGCCCCACTTTCCGCGCGCGGCCCCGCAGGCAGTACACTTTTTTTGAGCGCACCGGCGTTTCATCCCAGCACTCGCAACCCCGCAATGCAACAGGGAGACTCCCCATGAAAGCCCTCGTCAAAGCCCGCCCGGAGCCCGGACTCTGGCTCGAAGAGATTCCCGAGCCCACCATGGGCATCAATGACGTCCTCATCCGCGTCCGCTACACCGGCATCTGCGGCACAGACGTCCACATCTACCAGTGGGACGACTGGGCCCAGAAGACCATCCCCGTGCCCATGGCCATTGGCCACGAGTTCGTGGGCGAAATCGTCGCCGTCGGCTCCAACGTCAACGACTTTTTCCCCGGCGACATCGTCTCCGGCGAAGGCCACGTCGTCTGCGGCCGCTGCCGCAACTGCCTCGCCGGCCGCCGCCATCTCTGCGTCTCCACCCAGGGCGTCGGCGTCAACCGCCCCGGCGCATTCGCTGAGCTCATCGTCCTGCCCATGACCAACATCTGGCGTCACCACGCCGGCATTGACCACCGTGTCGCCGCCATCTTCGATCCCTTCGGCAACGCCGTCCACACCGCGCTTTCGTTTCCGGTACTCGGTGAGGATGTGCTCATCACCGGCGCGGGCCCCATCGGCATCATGGCCATCCCCGTCGTCCGCCACGCCGGCGCGCGCCACGTCGTCGTCACGGACTTCAACCCCTTCCGCCTCGAGCTGGCCCGCAAAATGGGCGCAACCCTCGCCGTCAATCCGTCGGAGACCTCGCTCGCCGAGGTCCAGAAGCAGCTCCACATGACCGAAGGTTTTGACGTGGGCCTCGAAATGTCCGGCAACCCCCAGGCCCTGGCCGACATGATCGCCAGCATGAGCCACGGCGGAAAAATCGCCATCCTCGGCATCCCCGCCAAAAACGCGCCCATGGACTGGCGCCCCGTCATCTTCAACATGATCACCATCAAGGGCATCTACGGCCGCGAAATGTACGAAACCTGGTACAAGATGTCCGTCATGCTCGACTCCGGCCTCGACATCGCGCCCGTCATCACCCATCGCTTCCGCTACGACGAGTTTCAGAAGGGCTTTGACGCCATGATCTCCGGCCAGGCCTGCAAGGTCGTCCTCGACTGGACCAGCCTCAAGTAGCCGCGGTTGCTGCGCAATCACGCATTGTCTCCAAAACGCAAAAAAGCGGCCGTCAGGTCGCTCTTGCGTCGCTCACATTTCAAAATCCTGTGGTGCCGAAGAAGGGATTAGGATGGCGGAGCCAAGTTTTCCCACGAAAAATGCGAAAACTTCGGTTCTAAAAGAGCAAGGATTTAGGACGACTTGAATTTATCCATCCCAGTAGTGTTAACAGGCCCTGGGAAACTCCTCTGCCTTGGGCAGGCTTAGGATGCCTTAGAAATTAGGAAGGGCTTAAGAAGGCGCCTGAAAGACAGAATTACCTTCGCCGAAATACAGACGATGCTGGCCCTCTCTGAAGGTCCTTCCATACCAGTCTGTCTCATTCCCACTGTTACAGAATGGGCCGGGCGCTCCAGCGCATGATAACCGATCAATCTTTGCCGGCTGGAGATTTGTGAGGGTGAGCAATTCGGGACAGCCAGCACTGGATGCAAGCGAGATAATCCGCGAAATAGGCTCAGGTGGGCCTCTTGATATCGAGCCACGGTGTTTCTTTCCCAGGGGGTTCTTTCGCGAGCGCGGTATCCGCACCAGGTTAATTCTCGCACCGAGTCGCATTGGGACTCGGGGAAGGAATCGTATGCCAATTCGGCAACTGTCCGCGGCTTCAATCACATTTTTGGCAGCACTTTGTCTGGTTAGCTGCAACGCCGGTTCGAATACTCCAGCTACGCCAGCTTCTGATGCCCCCACGGTATCGATGGTGGTCCCTCAAACCGGCGGAACGGGGACCAATCGTCTGATCGGGGTGGTCTTCAGCAAGGCGATGGATCCGGCAACCATCAACAGTAGCACCTTTGTGGTTGCGGGCGTGCCTGGTACCGTGACTTACGACGCGGTGAACAAGATTGCGGCCTTTAAGTCGGCTGCGGACTACGCCGCCAATGCGACTTATCACGCGAGCATTTCTACGGGAGCCAAGGACTTGAGCGGAACACCACTTGCCTCGGCCTTCACTTTCTCTTTCATTACCCGTGCGACCGCAGACAAGTCTTCACCGGATGTTTTCGCCATCAATATTGCCGGGGGCGCCACTTGCGTGCCGCTCGACCAGAAGGTCACAGTCACATTCGATGAGCAAATGGATTCACTGACCATCAATCCCGACACGGTGTTTATTGCAGGTGTGAGCGGAACCGTGACCTATGACGTGGTGAGTCAGACTGCCACCCTCACGCCCTCGACAAACCTGGCACCGAACACCAAATACACGATCATGGTGACCACGGGAGCCAAGGACATGGGCGAAGTGCCCTTGGCGACGGCCTACTCTCAGAGTTTTACCACCGGCCCTTGCCAGAGCGGAGGACAGGTCGTTGCTCTTTGTCCGTTTATAGGCGGCTTCTCGGTGTTGGCTGGATCCACGGTCACGAACACGGGTTCCACCACGGTCTCTGGCGATGTCGGACTTAGTCCGGGTACCGCCGTGACGGGATTTCCGCCAGGGCTGGCAAGCGGGACGATCCACATCGCAGACGGCGCCGCAGCCCAGGCACAGGCGGCCTTGACCGCAGGATATATCGATGCTGCCGGGCGATCGGGCGGTACTTCGGTGTCGGGAGACCTGGTCGGACGTACACTCACCGCCGGCGTGTATAAGTCTTCCTCATCGCTTGCCGTGTCAGGGGACGTCACTCTCGATGCGCAGGGGAATCCGGATGCGGTATTCATTTTCCAGATCGGGTCCACGCTCACAACGGGGAGCGGGAGCCACGTGATCCTGGCCAATGGGGCCACGGCCTGCAACGTCTTCTGGCAGGTCGGCAGCTCAGCGACGCTGGGAACCAACTCCGTATTCAAGGGAAACATATTGGCGCTCACGTCGATCACAATTACTACCGGCGTGAACCTGGAGGGCAGAGCGCTGGCGCGGAATGGCGCGGTCACGCTGGATACCGACGTCATCACCGGCTGTACGTGTCCGTGAAGTGTTGTGCGTCCTGACCGAGAGTAGGGCTTTGGTACCGTATTTTGGGTTGCCACTGGTATCAAAGTTCTCCTCTCGGTGAATACCGAAGACAAAGGAAAACTATGCTTTGCCGCTGGCTTTCCTTGGGAAGAAAGCCTGAACTAATCGTTCTAACCAGCTGGTGCCGAAGAAGGGACTCGAACTTGAGTCGCCTTGCGGGCGCCAGCGGAGCGAGAGCCCGCAGACGAAATCCTGAGCGCAGCGAAGGACCTGCGGACTCAGTGGATTTTGTCGTGTGAAGTTTGGTGCCGAAGAAGGGACTCGAACCCCCACACCCTTGCGAGTACGTGGACCTGAACCACGCGCGTCTGCCAATTCCGCCACTTCGGCACAGGACACAGTGCAGGCCAAATCGGCCTCACCGGCAGCATCTCTGAGTCTCGCAAAACCCGCCCTCCAAGTCAAATTCCCCGCGCCCTTCCGCAACTCCCGCTTCACTTCCGTTTCAGCGCCTCCAGTTCCTCCAGCGTGCGCGGCCAGTCGGCCCCCAGCAGCCGCGACAATCCCCGGTCCGCCAGCACCTTGCCGCCCGTCTGGCAGCGCGCGCAGTAGTTCGTCTCGTTGTCCGCGTAGCGAATCCGCTGCACCGGCTGGCCGCACCGCGGGCACGGCTGCCCAAAGCGCCCATGCACGGCCATCTCCGGCCGGAAGGCCGTCACGCCCTCGGGAAAACTCTCGTCCGCCTCGGCGCCCAGTCGTGCCGTCCATAATGCGAGCGTTTCTCGTGTGGCGGCGTAGAGCCGCTCCCACTCCTCCGGCTTCAGCTTCTGCGTCTGCGCCAGCGGAGAAAGCCTTGCCGCATGCAGAATCTCGTCCGAGTACGCATTGCCCACGCCGCTGATCACGCGCGGATCGGTCAACGCGCGCTTGAGCGTATGATTCTCCGCCCCAAGCGCCGCGCGAAACCCCGCGAAGTCTGTTTTGAAGATCTCCAGGCCGCCCGGATCCACGCTCGCCAGCCCCTCCTCACCGCGCAGCAGGTGCAGCGAGGCTCTTCGCTTCGATCCCGCCTCGGTCAGCACCAGCGAACCAGATTCGAAATCAAACGCCGCCAGCGCATTCCTCCCCGCCAGCTTTGCGCCCGCCGGCTTCCAGTGCAGCCGACCGGCAATCATCAGGTGCAGAATGAGCCAAATGTCGCCTTCGACACCAATCGCAATCCGCTTGCCCACGCGCCGCACCGCCTGCACCACGCGGCCCTCTGCACTTGCGATCGGAGGCTCCGCAGTGCGCAGCAGAAACACGCTCGCCACGCGCACCCGCTCCAGCCGCTGCCCCACCACGCGCGGCTCCAGCGCCCGAATGTACGCGGAAATATCCGGCAGCTCCGGCATGGCTCTAGCTTGCCGTCAACGCCCGCAGAAAGGCAATCCCAATTCCGCGTCCAGCCTCAGCCAATCACGGCATTGTCAATCAGCCGCGTCTCGCCCACCCACGCCGCCACGGCAAACAGCGTGCCCGGCGTGGTCTCGCTCACTGGTACGAGCGTAGCCCAGTCCACAAGTTCCACGTAGTCCACGCGCACTTCCGGCTCCGCTGCAAAAGTCGCTCGCGCCGCGGCCAGCAGCGTTTCGGCCCCTCGCTCGCCCGCCGCCACCAGCGCCTCCACGCGCCGCACCGCGCGGCTCAGCACCAGCGCCTGCGCCCGCTCGGCCGGATTCAAATACTGGTTGCGCGAGCTCAGCGCCAGCCCATCCGCCTCGCGCACAATCGGGCAAAACACCAGCTCCGTGCCCAGCCGCAAATCCGTCACCATCCTTCGCAGCACGGACCCCTGCGCCGCGTCCTTCTGCCCGAAATACGCGCGGTCCGCCTCGGCCGCAGCCAGCAACTTCGCCACCACTGTGGCCACTCCGCGAAAATGTCCCGGCCGCGACTTGCCATCCAGGCGATTGCTGAGGCCTTCCACCTCGACAAAAGTCGCCGCGCCCGCCGGATACAGTTCCTCCACCGCCGGCGCAAACACCGCGTCCGCGCCCTCCGCTTCGGCCAGCGCGCAATCGGCCTCAAAGCTCCGCGGATAGCGCACGAAATCCTCATGCGGCCCAAACTGCGTGGGGTTCACAAAGATCGTCACAACCACAAAGCCGCATTCGGCCCGCGCCGCGCGCATCAGCGACGCGTGCCCGGCGTGCAGCGCCCCCATCGTCGGCACCAGCCCGATTGTTTTCCCCTGTGCCCGCGCCGCCCGCGCTCGCTGCCGCAGCTCCGCCACGGTCCGCAGAATCTCCATCACGCCTTCCTGAGCGCGTGCAGCTTGCGAGTCGATAGGGGCTTCGGCTTCGCGCTTGGCTGCGCATGCAAATCAAGCGCCGCGCGCGCCGCATCCGGCAGGTGATAGCTCTCGGCGTCTGCCGGAAACGCACGCTGCGTCACGTCCTCCCGGTACTGCTCCACCGCGCCGCGCATCACGGCCGCCGCATCCGCATAGCGCCGGACAAACTTCGCCGCCGGCGCAAACGTCAGGTTCACCATGTCGTGGAAGACCAGAATCTGCCCGTCGCACTCCGGCCCCGCGCCAATTCCAATCGTCGGAATCGTCAGCGCCCGCGTAATTGCCGCCGCCGCCTCGCGCGGAACCCCCTCCAGCACCAGCGCGCCCGCTCCGGCCTCTTCCAACGCCAGCGCCTCGGCCGTCAGCCGCTCCACTGCGGCCACAGTCTTGCCCTGCACTTTGTAGCCGCCCATGCGGAGCAGGCTCTGCGGGGTCAGCCCCAGGTGGCCCACCACGGGAATTTCGCAGGCCGTAAACGCGCGCACCAGCTCCGCGCGCGGCCCTTCCATCTTCACCGCCTCTGCGCCGGCTTCCTTCACAAAGCGCACGGCGTTCGCCACACTTTCCGACACAGTCCCGTGATAGCTGCCAAACGGCATATCCGCCACCACCAGCGCCCGCCGCACGCCGCGCCGCACCGCGCGCGTATGGTGCAGCATCTCGTCCACCGTCACCGCCAGCGTGTTCTCGTGGCCCAGCACCACCATGGCCAGCGAATCGCCCACCAGCACCAGGTCCACGCCGGCCTCGTCCACCAGCCGCGCGGTTGCGTAGTCATAGGCCGTCAGCGCGCAGATCGGCTGGCCCAGCCGCTTCTTCTCGGCCAGCCCGGGCATGGTCATTTTTGTAGTTGGAATTCCGGCGGAAGACACTCCGCCTTCGGGGAAGTTGGTTACGCTCATCGTCTCTCCAGTGCCGCTCCGTACACGCAGGATGCAGCCCGAACACCTGTGAGTATACGCGCGCTTCCGCCGTCCCGCGCAAGCCGTCTCCTTCCGCGTGCCGCCGGCTCTCCCTCCCTCTTGCTACACCGGTCTTGCTCTCTCCCCGCGTCACACCGCACACTTGTACTCAGCATGTCCCTATCGCTCGCCACCGGCCTCACCGTGAGCCTCTCCAGCACCGCAGCCGTCCTGGGCCTTGCCGCCGGAGGCGCATGGGCCACCATGGGGCCCGGCTCGCAGCTCTTCGGCCGCACGCTCACCGCGCCCCGCATCCCCGGCCAGCTCGCGCTCACCTTCGACGACGGACCCAACCCTGCGCACACGCCGCGCCTGCTTGATATCCTGGCCGAGCACGACGTCCGCGCCACCTTCTTCCTCGTCGGCCGCTACGCCCAGGCCGCGCCCGCGCTCGTCCGCCGCATCGCCCAGGCCGGCCACCTCATCGGCAATCACTCCTGGTCCCATCCCAATCTCGCCTTCATTTCCGCCGCGCGCGTTCAGGACGAGCTCCGCCGCACCTCAGAAACGCTTGCCGAGCTCACCGGCCAGCCCATCCGCTACTTTCGCCCGCCCTTCGGCGGCCGCCGCCCGTTCGTTCTGCGTACCGCGCGCTCGCTCGGCATGATCCCCGTCCTCTGGAATGCCATCACCACCGACTGGTCCGAGCCCTCCTCCACGCGCATCGCCGCGCGCCTCAGCCGCACCATCGGCCGCAACCAGCGCCGCGGCTACGCCACCAACATCGTTCTTCATGACGGCGGCCATCGCGAACTCGGCGCCAACCGCGGGCCCTCCGTCGATGCCGCTGCTCAGCTCCTCGCGCGCTACCGCCCCACGCACACCTTTGTCACGCTCGACACTTGGCCTGAAATCGCTGGGCCCGCACCTGACTAATCTCCGCCGGTCAGCGCGCCCGATCCGAAATTTCACCCTAACCTGTCGCTTCACCACATGCCCGACCTTCTCCATATCGCCGCCGTACTCGTCGCCTCGCTCGTCGCGGCCACCCTCGCTGCCGTCGCCGGCTTCGGCGGAGCCGCCGTGCTGCTGCCCGTGCTCGTCTGGACCTTCGGCGTCCGCGAGGCCATCCCCATCCTCACCGTCGCGCAGCTCATCGGCAATGGCAGCCGCGTCTGGTTCAACCGCGGCCTGGTCAACCTCCGTGTCGTCGGCTGGTTCGCCCTCGGCGCGGTGCCCATGGGCCTCCTCGGCGGCCTGCTCTTTGCCCGCGCGCCGCTGCCCCTGCTCACGCGCATCCTCGGCGCTTTTCTCTTATTGATTGTGGTCTGGCGTCACGCGCGTCCAAAGACTCTGTGGAAGCCGCCCGCGCCCGCCTTTGCCGGAATCGGCGCAGGAGCCAGCTTCCTCTCCGCGCTTCTTGGCAGTGTGGGCCCGCTCATGGCCCCGTTCTTCCTCGCGTTCGGCCTCGTCAAAGGGGCTTACATCGGCACCGAGGCTCTGGCCACCGTCGTCATGCACGTCAGCAAGCTCATCGCATACCGCCGCGCGCACATCCTGCCCATGCGCGACATCTACATCGGACTTTTTCTGGGCCCGCTCATGGTTCTCGGCTCGTTCTGGGGCAAGCGCATTGTCGACCGCTTGCCAGAGCGCGTCTTTGTCTGGATCATTGAGGCCACGCTCATCATCGCCGGCCTGCTCTTCCTCATCAAAGGGGCCTGACGCAAAGGGGCCTGACGCAAAGGAGCTTGACGCCCGCTCCGGTCGCGCCCTTCCGGGCACGCGCGAAAGGGAAGCACACGCGAAAAGAAGTACGTGCGAAAAAGCCGCGCTCAGCCCGCCTTCACTGCCGCAAACGCCGCCCGCGCCGCCGCAACTGTCTGCTCCGTCTCCGCCGCGCCGTGCGCCGTGCTCACAAACATCGCCTCAAACTGCGACGGCGGCAGCCACACGCCGGCCTCCAGCATCGCCCGGTGGAACCGCCCGAAAGCCGCCGTATCGCTTGCCGCCGCCTCGTCGTAATTCCGCACCGGCCCCGGCTGAAAGAACCACGTACCCATCGAGCCCACGCGATTCAAGGTCAGCGCCACGCCCGCGCGTTCGGCCTCCGCCGCCACGCCTTCGAACACTGCCTTCGCCGTCGCTTCCAGCCGCGCGTAGACCGCGTCCTCGTGCTCCTGCAAATAGCCAATCGTCGCAATCCCCGCCACCATCGCCAGCGGATTCCCACTCAACGTCCCCGCCTGATACACCGGCCCAAGCGGCGCAAGCAGATCCATATATTGCCGCTTCCCGCCGAAAACCCCCACCGGCAGCCCGCCGCCCACAATCTTGCCCAGCGTCACCAGGTCCGGGTCCACGCCGTAAAGCGCGCAGGCCCCGCCCAGCGCCACGCGAAAGCCCGTCATCACCTCGTCCACAATCAGCAGCGCGCCCTCCTGCGCCGTCACCCGCCGCAGCCCGGCCAGGAAACCCTCCGCCGGCGCAATGCACCCCGCATTGCCCACCACCGGCTCCAGAATCACCGCCGCAATCGCGCCCGGATAGGCCGCGAACGCCGCTTCCGCCGCCGCAAGATTGTTGTAGGGCAACGCCAGCGTCAGCCGCGCAATCTCCTCCGGCACGCCCGCCGACCCCGGAATCCCCAAGGTCGCCACGCCCGACCCCGCCTTCACCAGCAGCCCGTCCGCGTGCCCGTGATAGCAGCCCTCGAACTTCACCACAATCTTGCGCCCCGTGGCCGCGCGCGCCAGCCTTATCGCGGACATCGTCGCCTCGGTCCCCGAGCTCACAAACCGCATCTTCTCGAGCGCCGGCACGCACGCCTGGATCCGCTCGGCCAGTTCGGCCTCCGCCGCCGTCGACGCGCCAAAGCTCGCCGAATCCCGCGCCGCCCGCGCGATCGCTTCCACCACCGGCGGGAACGCGTGCCCCAGAATCATCGGGCCCCACGAGCCCACATAATCCACGTAGCGATTGCCATCCGCGTCCGTCACCCACGCGCCCTCGGCCCGCGCCACAAACAGAGGCTCGCCGCCCACCGCCTTGAAGGCCCGCACCGGCGAATTCACACCGCCCGGAAACACCCGCTCCGCCCGCGACTGCAACGCCCGCGACCGCGTGTACACCTTTGCCTCTTGCTCCGTGCTTCCCCGCTTTTCCATGCTTCCCTGCTTTTCCCTGCTCCCCTGCTTTTCCCTGCTCCCCTGTTTTTCCCTGCTTAAGGCCCCTTCAGTATAGTGACCACAGCGCGGCAAAACCCGCCCGCGTCGCATCGCGCCGGGTCCCGCCCGCATCCCGTTCTGTGTGACCACGCCTCCTAACCTCGATGGCCGCCTGCTCGTCCTCTTTGACGGGCACTGCGGCCTCTGCAACCGCGCCGTCCGCTGGTTCCTGCGCCGCGACCGCTACGACCGCCTCCGCTTCGCCCCCGCTTCGTCGCCGCTCGTCGCCCCGCTCTTGGCCTCCCTCGCACCGCACGAATCCCCCTCCGGCCTCGCCGCGCGCACCATCCTCGTCATTTCCAACCCCGGCCTGCCCGCGCAACAGCTCTTCCTCCGCTCCGCCGCCATCCTCGTCCTAGTTGCCCAGCTTCCCCGGCCCTGGCCGGCCCTCGCCAGCGTCCTCCGCCTCGTCCCGCGCCCCCTCGGCGATCTCGTCTACCGCCTCGTCGCCCGCATCCGCTATCGCATCTGGGGCCGCTACAGCGCATGCCCCCTGCCCACCCCCGCCGAAAGAAAGCATTTCCTTTAAAGGTCCGGCAGCATTTCCTCTAAAAGCCCGCGCGCATTTCCTCGAATAGAGTCCCCGCGGCTTCAGCCGCTGAAGGAATGCTCCTCCGCGCCATCCATCCGCGCCGCCCACCCGCGCCAAGCCTGCTAGAATCGAGCTTTCCGGCCCCTCCGCCGCTCCTCATCTCCGCACCACAAGAAGGCCCGCACCGTGCCTGAAGCTTCCAAGCCCAAGCCCAAGCCCGTCACTTACGCCGCCGCCGGCGTCGACATCGCTTCCGGCGACCGCGCCAAGGAACGCATCAAGTACCTCGCGCAAAAGACCTTCAACCGCAATGTCATCGGCGGCATCGGCGGTTTCGGCGCGCTCTTCCGCCTCGATCTCCAGCGCTGGAAGAACCCCATCCTCGTCAGCTCGGCAGACGGCGTCGGCACCAAGCTCAAGCTCGCCTTCCAGCTCGGCATCCACTCCACCGTCGGCGCGGACCTCGTCAACCACTGCGTCAACGACATCGCGGTCCAGGGCGCAACCCCGCTCTTTTTCCTTGACTACCTCGCCACCGGCCGCCTCGACCCCGACATCACTGAGGATGTCGTCTCCGGCCTCGCCCAGGCCTGCAAAGCCAACGGCTGCGCGCTCGTCGGCGGAGAAACCGCGCAGATGCCCGGCTTCTATGCCGACGGCGAATACGACCTCGCCGGCTTCATCGTCGGCGCCGTTGACCGCGACAAGATGGTCACCGGCGCGGCCATCGCTCCCGGCGACGTCCTCATTGGCCTGGCCTCCACCGGCCTCCACACCAACGGCTACTCGCTCGCCCGCAAGCTCTTCTTTCAGGTTGCAGGCTACAAGCCCACCCAGTACGTCACCGCCATCAAGGACAAGGCCGGCGCGGTCCTCATGAAGACCCACCGCTCTTATCTCCACGTCATCCAGAAGCTCGTCGCAGCCGGCCTCACCTCCGGAATGGCCCACATCACCGGCGGCGGCATCACGGAGAATCTCCCCCGCATCCTCCCCAAGGGCACCGCCGCGCAAATTGAAATCGGCTCCTGGCCCGTCCTGCCCATCTTTACCCACCTCCGCGACCTCGGCCAGGTTTCGCAGGACGAGATGTACCGCACCTTCAACATGGGCATCGGCCTCATCGCCGCCATCCCCGCCGCCAAATTCACGCGCGCCAAATCCCTCCTCGACCGCTCTGAAGAGAAATTCCACCTCATCGGCCGCGTCGTCAAAGGCGACCGCCGGGTCCAGTACACATGAGCGCGCCCGCGCCAGCCGGTCCCCTCCGCCTCGGCGTCCTGCTCTCCGGCCGCGGCTCCAACATGCTCGCCATCGCGGAAAACATCCGCTCCGGCCAGCTGCAGGGCGTTGAAATCGCAGTCGCGATCTCGAACCTCGCCGACGCGCCCGGCCTCGCCGCCGCGGGCGAGTACGGCCTGCCCACCGCAGTGCTCGTCTCCAAAGGCCGCCCCCGCGCTGACCATGACGCCGACCTCATCGCCTGCCTCGGCGAGCACAAGGTCGATCTCGTCCTCCTCGCCGGCTACATGCGCCTGCTCTCGCCCGGCTTCCTCGCCGCCTTCCCCAACCGCATCCTCAACATCCATCCCTCGCTGCTGCCGGCCTTCCCCGGGCTTGACGCGCAGCAGCAGGCCTTCGATTACGGCGTCCAGATCGCCGGCTGCACCGTCCACTTCGTCGACGAGCACCTGGACCACGGCGCAATCATTCTCCAGCGCGCCATCCCCGTCTTCCAAGAGGACGACGCCCAATCCCTCGCCGGCCGCATCCTCGCCGAAGAGCACATCGCCTACTCCGAGGCCATCGCCCGCGTCGCCAGCGGCCGCTATCAGCTCGAAGGCCGCCGCTACGTCCTCCGCACGGCTCCGTAGACTTTTCCTTCCGGATGCTCCAACTGCCCTCGCAAAATTCCTTCGTGCACCGCCCGGTTTTCTGGTGTACAACCTCCCTGTGGCCCGGGACGAAAGAATTGCCGAGTTCATCCAGAAGGCGCTTGCCGCCGGCCTGCCCGTCGAGTCGCTCGTCGGCCTTCTCGCCGCCAATGGCTGGACCGAAAAGGAAGCCTACGCCGCGCTCGCCGACCATTACCGCCGCCAGACCGGCATTGAAGTTCCCCGCCGCCCCGGCAGCGGAGCATCCGCCCGCGACGCCTTCTTTTACCTGCTCATCTTCTCCACCCTCGCCACATGGACGCTCTCGCTCGGCACCCTGGCCTTCGCCCTCATTGACCGCTGGCTGGCCGACCCGCTCTTCCGCGGCTACAGCGAGACCTTCAACAGCTATACCGTCACCACCTCCATCGCCGCACTCATCGTCGCCTACCCGCTCTACCTGCTCCTCTCCCGCGTTGTCCTTCGAGAAGCTGCGGTAAACCCTGACAAGCTCGACTCCGCCGTCCGCAAATGGCTCACCTATCTGGCGCTGGTCATCGCCGCCTCGGTCTTCATGGGCGACCTCATCGCCGCCCTCGCTTATCTGCTCCGCGGCGAGCTCACTTCACGCTTTCTCGCCCGCAGCTTCGTCGTCCTCGCCCTTTCCAGCGGCGTCGTCTGGTACTACTTCGGCGGCCTGCGCAAATCAGAAGCCGTCTCCTCCCGCTTCGGCCGCGACCGGCTCATGGCCATCGTCAGTGCGGCCGTCGTCGTCCTCATGATCGTCCTTGGCTTCAGCCAGCTGGGCGCACCCAGCGCCCAGCGCAAGCTTCGCGCCGACAGTCAGCGCCTCCAGCAGCTCTATTACCTCTCCACCGCAATTCGGAATTACTACACCAGCCACCCCTCTCAGCTGCCCACCGGCCTCGATCAGCTTCCCGGCATCGCCTACGCCGACCCCGTCACCCACGCGCCCTTTGAATACCATCCAAACCAGGGCAGCCGGTACCAGCTTTGCGCCGTCTTTGCCGCCCGCACCCCCAGCGAGGAGAAAGACCAGGCAGCCGGCGCGTGGCCCAATCTATGGGTCCACCCCGCCGGCCACCATTGCTTTCCCCTTGACGCGTCCCTCATGCCTCAGGCCCCCGCCTACTACGCCTACTGAGGTAGCGCCTTCGGGCCGTTCGCCCTGTCAACCCCTCCACCGTCACCTCCACCCGCAACCCCCTCATTCCACGCGCCCAGTCCTCAACGCCCGTTTGCCGATCATTTCCTTGCTTTCGTGCAGAATGGAACCGTCGGATGGGAACCTCTGCGCAAGTCCTGCCACCAGCCGGCTAGCAGCTGGCAGCTAAAAGCTAAGGGCTGAAGCGGTGGGGACCCCCCCACCCCCCCTACGAAATTTGCAGTTTTCCACAGCAGTTTTGCCGACAATTAGGCCGTGGCCTTCGCCTCTTCTTCGCCCCACCGGAAGGACAACGCGCTCGCCGGCTGGCTTGCGGACCCGCTGACCCGCTCTTACCAGCCCGCTGTCAAGCCCTGGCCAGTCAAGAAATCCTGTAAGCCATTGAATAAGAACACATTTATCCGCAACCCGACTTTGCCGATTATTTCCCGCAATTCTCTACCCTTAGAAGAGTAGCCAGAACGCCAGCCAAACCGCCGCCGCTGCGGCTCCCTGCCTCCGGAGCCGCGGCCGCGGCGGTTGTCCTCTCACTGGCTGGTTCTGGCGGCGGCCCGGTGCCGCGGCGCAACCGAAACCACGGCTGTCGCCGCGGCCTCACCGCCAACTCGTCCGGGCCGGACTCGAACGCGTCCGGCACGGACCTCATCCGCACGCAAAATGCCTCAAGAAAAGGACCTCACGCCATGGCCAACATCCTCGTCAACATTGAAAAGGGCATCGAAATCGGCGCAGAAGACGCCCTCAAGTGGCTCACCGGAGCCAACAAGACGCTCCAGGCCGCGCCCGCCGTTATCGCCGCCCTCGGAACCCTGATGGGCGCGATTGAAAAGCCCATCACAGAGTTCGCCGGGGCGGCCTCCAACCCGCTCAACATCGCGCTCGACATCCAGGCCGTCACCGACATTCGCGCCGTCTGGCCGGAGTTGAAGACGTTTCTGGCCACGCTGGGCATCAAGCTCTAGCCCGCTTTCGCCTTGAAAGACAGTTTGGGCCGCCCGGTCGTCCAGGCGGCCCGTTCTTTTCCGCTTTCCTCGCGCGAAATCCCCTTCACGCCTCCACGTCGTGCGCCTCGCCCAGCACCAGCTTCACCGTCATCTTCTGGTGCCCGCGATAGAAGGTCACCGTCACCGTGTCGCCGGCCTGGTGCTTGTCCATGATCGCGCTGATGTCCTGCGGGTCGGTCACCTGATGCCCGTCGATGGCCACAATCAGGTCGCCGCCCAGCATAATCTGCGTATTGCCCAGGTAAGCCGGCTGATTGCCGCCGCGCAGCCCGGCCCGCTCCGCCGCGCCTCCCGAAATCACCCGCTGAATCAGCACTCCGTAATTCGCCGCCAGGCCCATCTGCTGCGCCAGGTCCGGCCCCACGCCAAACGACACAATCCCCAGCGACGGCCGCCGCACCTTTCCATAGCGCGTCAGGTCGTTCAGCACCGCCTTGGCAGTGTTAATGGGAATCGCAAACCCGATGCCCGCGTTCTGGTCGCTGTTCGACAAAATCATCGTGTTGATGCCGATCACTTCGCCCCGCGAGTTCAGCAGCGGGCCGCCGCTGTTGCCGGGGTTAATCGCCGCGTCCGTCTGGATCGCGTCCTCAATCGGCGCGCCGTCCGCGCTGTGAATGGACCGGATGGAGCTGATGATGCCGCGCGTCATCGTTCCCGCCAGCCCGAACGGATTGCCGATGGCGTAGACCTCCTGGCCCACCTGCAAATTTGAGCTGTCGGCCAGCGTCACCGGGTGCAGGTTCGGCGCGTCAATCTGCAGCAGCGCCAGGTCGTGCAGCTTGTCAAAGCCCACCACGTGCGCCGAGTAGCTCCGCTTGTTGCTCAGCATCACCTCAATGCCGCGGTTCGCGCCCTCAATCACGTGATAATTCGTCAGCACGTGTCCGGACTTGTCCAGAATGAAGCCCGAGCCCTGACCCTGCTGCGGCACCGCGCCATAGAAAAAGTTGAACACCACCTGCCGCGACGTGATGTTCACCACCGAAGGCAGCACGCGTTTGTAAACCGCGATGTTGTTCTGCTCTTCCGGCGTATAGGCCGGCGCGGCCTCTGCCTCGGTCAGTTGCAGCGGAGAGTCACTGCCGTGCGGCCCGAAAATGGAAAACCCGCCCTTGCGGGGCGAAAGGTGCGTGGTCACAAACCAGAACCCGCCCACCAGCAGAACAACCAGAACAATGCGACGCAATCTCATGGCAACATGCCGGGCCCTGCCTGCGGCCCGCCTTTCTTCCTTATGTACGTGGCGCTTCGGCTTGCAACTGACCGCTCACGGGCCAGCGCGATTGCCAGGCTCTATTGTAAAGAACCCGCCGCAGCCGCTTTGTCGCTGTCGGCCTTCAGCCGCTGCCACAGCTCTTCCACCTGCCGTCGCAGGTTCATCTGGTCGCCCGTGTTTTCAAGCACGTAATCGGCCCGCGCGGCCTTCCGCTCGTCCGGAATCTGGTGCTCCAGCCGCGCCCTTGCATCGGCCTCGGCCGCCGCGCGCGCAGCCCTGCTCACGCCCAGCCGGTCCACATAGCGCACAATCTTCATTTCGTCCGGCGCCGTCACCACCACCACGCGGTCCATGCGCCGCCGCCAGTCCGCCAGCACGCTGTCGCTCTCGCCCCGCGCCAGCGCGTCGCGCTCCACCTCAAAAATCAGCGCCGAAACCACCACGGCCACCGCCGTCGGATTGCGCCGGAAGACTTCGCGCATCCATGCCCGCTGCCCCTCAATCGCGGCCGGATGCACAATCGCGTTCAGCTCCTTCAGCCGCCCACCGCGAAAGGCCATTTCCGCCAGCCGCGCGCGGTCCAGCCGCCCGTCCGCGCCCACCACTTCCGGCCCAAAGGCGCGCACAATCTCGTTGAAAACCGCCTGTCCCGGTTCCATCAGCGCGCGGCCCAGCTCGTCGGCCTCAATCACCTCCGCGCCCATCGCCCGCAGCATCGCCGCCACGGTGCTCTTGCCGCTGCCCAGCCCGCCTGTCAGCCCCACGCGCAGCATCGCGTTACAATCCCCGCCGCATCTTGGCCGCACGCACCGTGTTGGCCATCAGCATGGCAATCGTCAGCGGGCCCACGCCGCCCGGCACCGGCGTGTACGCGCCGGCCACCGCGTAGGCCTTCGGATGCACGTCGCCCACAATCGTCGAACCCCTCTTCGCGAACGCCGCCTCGCGCTTCGCGTTGCCCGCGAAAAACCGCTCGAACTCCTCGCGCGTCGTCACGCGGTTGATGCCCACGTCGATCACCGTCGCGCCCGGCTTCACCATCTCCGGCGTAATCATCCCCGGCCGCCCGATGGCCGCCACCAGAATGTCGGCCTCCCGCGTCACCGCGCCCAGGTCCCGCGTCTTCGAGTGGCAAATCGTCACCGTCGCATTCTCATGCAGCAGCAGCATCGCCGCCGGCTTGCCCACAATGTCGCTGCGGCCCACCACCACAGCGTGCTGGCCGGCCATCGCAATCCCGCTTCGCTTCAGAATCTCAATCACCCCCGCCGGCGTGCACGGCGCCAGCGCCGGGCGGCCCGCCAGCAGACGGCCCGCGTTCACCGGATGAAATCCGTCCACATCTTTCGCCGGCAGCACCGCGTCCAGCAGCGCCTTCGCGTCCACCTGCTTGGGCAGCGGCAGTTGAATCAGAATTCCGTCGATCTCATCGCGGTCATTCAGCGCCTGCACCAGGTCCAGCATCTCCTCGGTCGTCACCGTCTCCGGCGGCGCAACCAGTTCGCTATAGAGGCCCAGCTCCGCGCAGGTCTGCACCTTGCTGCGCACATAGATCTCTGAAGCCGGCACATGGCCCACCAGCACGGCGGCCAGCCCCGGCTGAATCCCCTGCGCCGAAAGGCGCTTCACCTCTTCGGCAACTTCCCCTTTGATGGCCGCGGCAATCGCCGTCCCATCCAGGATTTTTGACATCGTTTGCTCCAAAACATCATCCTATCGTTAGCCCCTCCCTAAGCTGCCCAATCCAAGGTGCATATGGCAAATTCTCGGCTACCTTCAGGGTCCAATCCGGAGTATGCTTGGCTCATGCTTCCCCGCAAGTTGGGTTTTGCCGTCCTCGTGACGGCTGTCTTGTTTGCGCTCTCTTCTGCCTTGATGCGGGCAACGGCGGAGCCATCCGCCAATCCACGGCCTGCCTATGAGCTCCAGCTCGATGGACTGGGCAAGGGCGCTGCGCCCCTCAACGGCCCCTGGCAGTTCCATATAGGGGACAATCCGCAGTGGGCCTCGCCCAATTTCGACGACTTCTTCTGGCAGCAGCTCGGCGCCGACAAAACCTGGGGCGCGCAGGGCCACGACAGCTATACCGGCTACGCATGGTATCGCATGCGCATCAACGTCCAGCCCGCTCCAGGGGTCGCGCCGGAGATGGCCTTGATGATTCCTGCCGTCGACGACGTCTACCAGGTCTACTGGAACGGCAAGGAGATTGGCCACCTGGGCCACATGCCGCCGCACTGGAGATGGTTCCAGGGCGTGCCGCCGCAGACCTACGGCCTGGGCCCCATCCAAAGCGGCGTGCTGGCCATTCGCGTCTGGAAAGCTCCGCTCTTCTCAAACGATCCCGGCACGCTCGGCGGCTTTGAGGCTGCGCCGCTGCTGGGCAGCCCACAGGCCGTCGCCAACGCCAAGGCCGCCCTCGACTACACCTGGCTCAGCCGGAACCAGTTCACATTCGCGCTCACCTCGCTCTATGCGGTGGTCGCCATCGTCTGTTTCTTCTTCTGGTATCGCGACCAGAAGCAGTGGCTCCTGTTCTGGATGGCCATGTTCTCCTCGTGCCTGGTCTCGGAGCTTTTCCTGGGCGGGTTGCGGCTCCACGTCTCGAACTCGGTCCTGGTCTTCCTCACCCAGATTGAAATCTCTATCCGCGAGATGTCCCTCTGGTTCCTGCTGCTGTGGCTGCTGCAGTTGCAGAGCAACCGCAAGCTGGTGGTGCTGGTGCGCAAGGCGGCGCTCATCAGCGTGCTGGCCGGCACGCTGGACGGCCTGCTTGTTTTCTTCTATCCGTGGCTCATCAGCTCGCTCATAATGGAGTGGCTCGACGCCATCATCACACCCGCAATCATTTTCTTTGAGGCGCTGCCCGTCATCATCGTGGGCTACGCCTTCCTGCGCCGCAAGCCGCTCGATTCCTCCCGCTGGGTGGTGGCCGCCATCGCCTTCTGCAACGGCATGATCTATTGCGTGGCCAACGTCGCCTCGCAGGGCGTCCGCTTTACCCACTGGACCCTGGCCGACAAGATGCGGGAGCCCTTGTTCACCTTCATGGGCAATCCCATCCAGATCATGATCCTCTTCCGCACGCTGCTGTTCTTCTCCATCCTCTACGCCGTGGCGCGCTTCTCCGTGGAGAGCCGCCGCCGCACCACGGTGATGGAGCAGGAGTACCAGAGCGCCCGTGAGCTGCAGCGTGTCCTGGTCCCGTCCTCGCTGCCCGTCATTCCCGGCTTCACGCTCACCAGCGCCTACCGGCCCGCGCAGGAGGTGGGCGGCGACTTCTTCCAGATCATCCCGCTCGAGTCCGGCCCGACGCTACTGGTCCTTGGAGACGTCAGCGGCAAGGGCCTCATGGCCGCCATGGCTGTCTCGCTCATCGTGGGCGCGGTGCTCGCCCTGGCCGAGGAGCATCCCGGCCCCGCTGACCTGCTGACCCGGCTCAATCGCCGCATTTGCGGACGCCTGCAGGGCGGCTTTGCCACCTGCGTCATCATGAGCATTCAGGCCAACGGCAACTGCGCGGTTTCCAGCGCCGGCCATCCGTCACCCTTCCTCAACGATCGCGAAATGGAGATGCCCGGCGCACTGCCCCTCGGCATTGCCCACGAGATTGACTACGAGGAGACGCACTACCACCTCGAAGTCGGCGACCGCTTCTCGCTTTACACCGATGGACTTCTCGAAGCCAAAAACCAGGCCGGCGAGCTCTACAGCTTCGCGCGCCTTGAGCGCCTCTTCGCAGGCAATCCCAGCGCCGCCCAGGCCACCCAGGCCGCCGTCAACTTCGGCCAGGACGACGACATCACCGTCCTCACGCTCACCCGGCTGGCCACGGACGAGAATTTCGCCCTTAATCCCGCCTAATCGACGCCATCGGCTTCCCCTCCTTTGCCGGATGCCGCTGCGAGGCCTTTCCCGACCTGCTCGAAGAGCTGCTCTCCCGCGAGAAGAAGATCTTTCACGTGGACCTGGAGACCCTCTGTCCGGCGAAGTCTCCAAAAAGATTACCGCAATCGAGGCGATTTAGCGCCCCGGCCACCTCCGGCTCCGCGCCTCCCTTTTCAGCCGCTGACACACGCCTTTCTCTGGTACAAAGGGAGGGGTTCGCGGTCAGCCTCTCCGCGGGCCTGCAACCTGTCGGGAGGGTTTGTCCGTTGAAGATGTCCATGCTTCGCTTGTTCGGAATCGCGTTGGTGTCGATTCCGGGTGTCGTACTTTCCACTCCGTCCGCGTCGGCCGCGGGGCTTCCCGCGCCGGTGGCCGTGCAGGAAGGATGGCAGTTGCAGGACGTGGCCAAAGTGCCTCAGGCCGGCGGCGAAGTGGCCGCGCCGGGCTTCCAGACCACCGGATGGTATGCCGCCACGGTTCCCGGCACCGTGCTCACCTCGCTGGTCAATAACCACGTCTATCCCGAGCCGCTCTACGGCGAAAACAACCGGCCCGACGTGATTCCCGACAGCCTCTGCCGCACCAGCTACTGGTACCGCACCGTGATGAACGTGCCCGAAACCTACAAAGGCCATCACATCTGGCTCAACTTTGAGGGCATCAATTATTCGGCCGATGTGTGGGTCAACGGCCACCAGGTCGGAACCATTCGCGGCGCATTCATTCGCGGCATCTTTGACATCACGCCTTACGTGAAGCCCGGCAAACTGGCTGTTCTCGCCGTCCTCATTGCGCCGCAGCCGCATCCCGGCGTTCCCCATGAGCACACGCTGCGCAACGGCATGGGACCCAACGGCGGAATCACCGCCATTGACGGGCCCACCTTCCTTTCCACCCTCGGCTGGGACTGGATCCCGGCCATTCGCGACCGCGACACCGGCATCTGGCGCAAGGTGTATCTCTCGGCCAGCGGTCCCGTGCTGGTCAAGAATCCACTGGTCACCACCGACCTCCCGCTGCCCCGCACCGACTCCACCGACATTGCCGTCGTGGCCACGGTGGAAAACGTGACCGACAAAAAAGTGAAGGGCGTGCTCACCGGCGACATCGAGAATATCCATTTTGAAAAACGGATTGAGCTCGCGCCGCACAGCTCGCAGCTCGTCCGCTTCGATCCCACCACCACTCCGGCGCTGCATGTCGAACATCCCCGGCTCTGGTGGCCCAACGGATACGGCCCGCAGAATCTTTACAGCCTGCACCTCAGCTTCCAGGCGAATCAAAAAGTCTCCGACGCCGACGACGTCAGCTTCGGAGTGCGCAAAATCACCTATTCGGTGCCGGGGACCGACACCCTCACCATCTCCGTGAACGGCGTGCCCGTCTTTATTCGCGGCGGCGACTGGGGATTGGACGAGGCCATGAAGCGGATTCCGCGCGAGCGGCTGGAAACGCTCATCCGCCTGCACAAGCTGGCCCATCTCAACCTTATCCGCAACTGGGTGGGGCAGAGCACGGACGAGGACTTCTACGAGCTCTGCGACAAGTACGGCATTCTCGTGTGGGATGAGTTCTTCCAGCCCAACCCCTCGGACGGCCCGAACCCCACCGACATCAAGACTTACATCGCCAACGTGCGCGACAAGATTCTGCGCTACCGCAACCATCCCTCCATCATGCTGTGGTGCGCGCGCAATGAGGGCTATCCGCCGCCGGAGATTGATGCAGAACTGCGCAAGCTGATGGCGGAGCTCGAGCCCACGCGCCGCTACCAGCCCAGCTCCACGGATGGTGCAGGCGTGCGTTCGCACGGCCCGTACGACTGGCGCACTCCGCGCGAGTTTTACAAGGTCACCGACGACTACTTCAAAACCGAAACCGGCAGCGTCTCCATTCCCACGCTCGAATCCATTGAAGGCATGATGCCGAAGAAGGATTGGAACACGATCAACGACGACTGGGCGGAGCACGACTTCGCGCGCGGCAACTCCGGCGCGCAGACCTACCCGGCAGAGATTGCCGCGCGCTACGGCAAATTTCGCAACCTGCCGGACTTTGTGCGCAAGGGCCAGCTTGCCAATTACGAAGCCTTCCGCGCCATGTATGAAGGGCGCAATGCGCTGATGTTCCACCCCACCACCGCGGTCATCACGTGGATGAGCAATCCCGCGCAGCCCAGCTTCGTCTGGCAGATCTACCATTACGACCTGGAGCCGATGTCCTCCTACTTTGCCGTGATGCACGCCGCGGAGATGGAGCACATCCAGTTCAACCAGGCCGACGATCATCTCGAAATCATCAACAACCGGCCCACGCCCCTGACCGATGTCACGGCGCATGTGTCCGTGTACAACCTCGACGGCTCGCTGGTGTATGAGAACTCCATCAAGATGACCGCAGCGCCCGAGGCGGCCACCGATCTCGGCGCCGTCGCCTTCCCCAACACCGTCTCGCAGGTGCACTTCCTCAAGCTTGATCTGAACGACGCAACCGGGAAGCTCATTTCGACCAACTTCTACTGGCGCGCGACGCCGGACAACCCGGACGACTACCAGTCGCTGAACCAGTTGCCCATGGTGACGCTCGACGCCGCAGCCACGCAGAGTGATGACGACGGCATGCGCACGGTGACCGTCACCGTGCACAACCCGTCGAAGAGCATTGCGCTGATGGCCCATCTCCAACTGCGCCGCAAAACCTCCGGCGAGCGCGTGCTGCCGGTCTTTTATAGCGACAACTACATTTCACTCATCCCCGGTGAGACGCGGACGGTGAACCTCCGGGCTGCCGTAAGCGACTTCAAAGGCGAGGACGCGCTGGTGGTCTTCGACGGCTGGAATGTCTCGGTTGCGCCGGCGTCGTCAGCAGGCGTCAGCGTTGCGCCGAACGTGGAAGCGCAGCCGGACTCATCGCCCGACACCGGATTGCCTTATCAGACCACCAACCTGCGCTGAACGCACGTCATTCCCGCGCGTTCTCTTTTGGGGTGCACTCCTCGTTGACCGTGAGGAGCAAAATCCGCGGAGGCCGCACTGCGATGGGAGGCAATCCCTGTTCGATCTCCTGCGTACATGCCGCCAAATCCTGGCGAAGAGCGTCCACGCGGACGCCGCAAAACTCGCCTGAATAGAGATCGATTCGATTCTTCGCCCTGCGCATCAGCGAAAGCGCGCCAATCCGGTTGCCGGTGTGGAGGTGGTGCATCGCCACGGAGACCTGAATGATGGCCTGCAGAAAGCTCTTTCCCGGATCGCGCAGGCCAAGCCACACGGATTCCCAGTCCTCATGCGCGAGGAAAAACTCTCCGCTCTCGTAACGCCTGAGTCCTTCGGCCAGTCCGCCCTGCCGCCAGTTCCAGCTCATGTTCTCAGCATAGGCCACGATCAGCGCCGAATGCTGCGCGCGCGTGCCCCGGCCCTAGTTCGGATAGGGCTCGCCCTTGCGCACGATGCGAATATCGTGGTCAATAAATTCCTGGTGGCCGCCCGGCAAGCTCACCTTGGGCATATGGCAACTGATGCAGTTCGTCTTGCTCACCGGGCAGCTCTTGTACATCACCTCGGTTGAATGGGGCTTTGCGGGGCCGTGGCAGGCCATGCACTTCGCGTCGTAAAAGGCTTCGTCGTGGCGCAGCTGCTGATGAGGATTGTGGCAGGCCAGACAACTGATGCGCGGGTCATTTCCGATGAAACATTTGCTGTTTTCCAGCCGGTAAGGCTGGAAACGGACAAAGGCCGGCCCGTGCCAATGGTTGCGGATCACCACGTCCCACGTGCGGTGGCATTGCCCGCAGAAATTCGCAATGCTTTCCGAATCCAGCTTCTTCAGCGCGGGTGGCAGTGTCGAGTAGTCGTCGTGTTCGGCGTCGGCCTGGTGTTTCAGCGCGCCCACGTGGCATCGCGCGCAGCCCACGCCGGGGCTCAGCGTGTCGAACTGAATCTTCCTTCCGTCCACCGCGTGCGTCGCGTGGCAGTTGAAGCAGCTTCGCACTTCCCACACCGAGAGCTTTCTTCCCATGGCATCCGCCAGCGTGTGGGGGGTGAGCGTTTCGTCGCCGGGAGTGGTTCCCAGCCCATTGGTCAGCGAAAAGTAGCTAACCAGACTCTCATAAAGCGCGCCGTCCTTCTCCAGGACCCAGGTCTGCGAGTTATGCCCGAAATCCCAGCGGATGGGCAGCTCGATGGTGTCGGTTCCGTCGGTGACGGTATACGTGCTTTGCCCGTCTTTGGTCACAACGTGATAGGTATAGGGACCGATCGTGACCGAAAGATCCGGATGCTTTTCGAGAACCGGATTGTTGCCCGGTGTCTCCAGGGCGTGCCGCATGGAGGCATGCGCGTACGAGTTGACCACGCCGGCATGGCAGGTGGCGCAGGTATCCTTTTTCGGCATTGCCTGCTCGGCGGATGCGGCGGCGGGCGCGGCTGTGGGCGCAGACTGCGCTGAGGCCGCCTGCTCCTGCGTGCGAGGAGCGGCAGCAGAGAGGGCGAGAAGGCCTACTCCAACAGCCGCGCAAATCCATCCGCGTACACGGCGCGAATTACTTTTCCAACCCGAAGCAGAGTTTGCGCTCACGATCGGCCTCCTCCCTTCTTCCCGTGTGGGAGTAGACAGAAACCATGCCCAGGTGCGCCTCCATGTTATTGGGGTCCATCTTCAGCACCTGCTGCAGCAGCGTGGCCGCGCGCGCGGTGTCGCCGGTTTCGGCCAGCGAGCGTCCCAGGGCAAGCTGGGCCATCTCCATGTCCGGCGCAGCCTTGTAGGCCAGCTCGGCCTCCGGCAGCGCCTTTTGATACTCACCGGCCACCATCAGGGAAAAGGCCAGCATCGCGCGCGCCTGCACGTTGTCCGGAGCCACCTCCAATTCCTTTTGGAACTCCGGGGCCGCGAGATCAGGAGCATGGGCAAAGAGCAGCAGGCCGTAAAAAAAGTGCAGGCCGGGCAAATTGGGATAGCGCGCAAAGAGCGCCTGAAAGAGCGAGTCGGCCTGATTGCTGTGATCGGCAAGCAGCACATAGCCCGCTTCTCCGGCAGACTGGTAAAGGGCGCGGCTCTGCTCCGGGACGTCCTGCAGAAACGAGGGAACGCGCAGCCCTGCGAGGCCCACGGCGACCAGCAGGTCGGGGTTCTCCAGCTTGTGCGTCGCGAAATACTTGTACTGCTCCAGGGCCTCCTGGAAGCGCCCCGCGTGGGTGAGCAGTTGTGCCAGACGAAAGCGAAGAATCTCCGCATTCTGCGGATCGTTGGCCGCGCCGTGCGCCACCGCCGCGTCCAGGTCGCGGAGCGAATCATCGTAAGCGCCAGTCTCGTACTCACAAAGGCCGCGCAGGGCAAAGGCGGGCGCAGCCTTGGGATTGAGCCGCAGCAGATGGTTGAAGGCATCGATCGCGCCGGCATATTGATTCGCGTCGTAACTTAGCTGCCCAAGGTACCACCAGCCCTCTGCCCAATTCGGGTTCAGTTGATCGGCTTTCTGGTAGAGCTCAATCGCCAGCGGCAGGTCATGTGCATCGCGTGCGGCCGCGGCTCGCGCGGCCACATCCGCAAACTGCGGCTGCGCGTCCTGCTGCGGGGCGTCCTGGGCGCCTGCCGGAGAGTGTCCAAGGCAGCAAAGTCCAAGGACAAGGATGCAAAGACTACGCGGAACGGCCGGCCGCCCTGAGCCTGAAGCGGCTCTGCGACAAATGCGCCTGCTGGAAGGGATGAAGCGGTGTGTTGGCGCCAGGCGCATTGACTGCAATGGTCCTCTTCAGGATTGCTTGTTGGGCGCGCAACCAGCACGCTCCTTGCCCCACATACTAGCAGGTAACGCGCGCTCCTGGTCACGGCCTAATCATGGCCACGTCAGGGGCCGGCGCACGCCCGTGAAACGATTTTCTATGCGGTGGAACCACGACCTCGCGCTCCCAGCTGCTCCGGTATAGTGGGATTCAGGCATGACCAGACCGGCAAGCGGCAAGACAGTCCTCGTTCACTTCGCGGGCCCCGACCGGCCGGGGCTCCTCGCGGAGATTACGAGCATGCTCACTGACCACGGGGTCACCCTCCTTGACATCGGCCAGGCGGTGGTCCACGAGACCCTGGCTCTCGGCGTCCTGTGCGAACTTGCGCAGGGAACCGTCTTGGCCTCGTTTCGCCAGGAGCTTCGGAACCGCGCGCGCGCCCTCGGCCTGCATGTGCGATTCACCACCATCCCGCGCGGATCCATTCGCCGCTGGATGGGCGCGCTCCATGCGGGCCACTTTCTCGTCACCGTGCTTGGGCGTTCCATCTCCGCGGGTCACCTTGTCCGGGTCAGCGCGATTCTGGCGGCGCATGGAATGCAGGTGGACCGGATTGAGCGGCTTTCCGGCCCGCTGAAGCCGGAGCCGGGACAGACCAATGCCTGCGTGGAATTCGCCGCAAGCGGAGACCCTGAGCGCGAGCCGGCCATGCGCGCGGAGTTTCTGGCCGCGGCGCAGGAACTGGCGATTGACATCGCCTGCCAGCGCGAGAGCATCTTCCGCCGCACCCGCCGCCTCATCGTCTTCGACATGGATTCAACGCTGATTCAGGGCGAGGTTATCGATGAGCTGGCCAGGATGGCCGGGGTTGGCAGCGAGGTGGCAAAGATTACAGAGGCGGCCATGCGCGGCGAACTGAACTTTGATGAGAGCTTCACGCGCCGCGTGGGATTGCTGAAGGGCCTGTCTGCCGAGCGCGCGCTCAGTCTGCGCCACACCATCCCGCTGGCCGAGGGCGCGGAGCGGCTGATGCGCGTCCTCAAGCAGCTCGGCTTCAAGACCGCCATTCTCTCCGGAGGTTTCACCTTTTTCGCCACGCACCTGCAGGAGCAGCTGGGCGTCGACCACATCTACGCGAACACTCTGGAGATTGCCGGGGGCGTGGTCACGGGCCGCGTGGTTCCACCCATCATGAACGGCGCGCGCAAAGCAGAAATGCTCCGCGAAATCGCGAAGCGTGAGGGAATTTCGCTGGAGCAGGTGGTCGCCGTCGGCGACGGGGCCAACGACATCCCCATGCTGGATCTTGCGGGCATGGGTATCGCTTATCGCGCCAAGCCGCTGGTCCGCCAGCGCGCGGATCAGTCGATCTCCTGCGTAGGTCTGGATGGACTGCTCTATTTGCTGGGCGTCCGCGACAGCGACCTGGAATCGGCGCGGCAGACTGCCGAAGAATCAGGCCAGACGCAGGCGTAAACTCAGGGTGCCTCGTGCGCGCCGAGCCGGCAATCTGCGCCCCGGCGAACAGGACTTCGCCGTCAGGGCTTGTGATGACCCTTGGGGTCAATCTCGATGACGCGCATCATCTCGCGCGACTCTTCCTCGCGCTTGTTCTTCACCGCCTCAAAGCGCTTTTGCTCGGCCTGCAACCGCGCATCCTGTGTGCGCGCATAAAGCTGCAGCAGCCCAAAGTTAGCCGCATAGTTGTCCTGGTCCAGCGCGAGCGCCGCGTCCAGCTCCTTTTGCGCCTCGGCGTAGCGCTTGGTCTCCACGTAGATCTGTCCGATTTCGGCCATCACTTCCGGCTGTCGGGGCGCCAGCTTGTCTGAGCGGATCAGGTCGCGCAGCGCCTCGCCCACATTGTCCTTGTCGCGGGCAATGCGGCCCAGGTAATAGAGCGCGCGGGCGGCCGTGCGCGGAAGGCTCGCCGCCTTCTGCAGCCAGGGCGTCGCATGGTCATAGTCCTTGGCACGGAAGTACGCCTGGCCCAGCGCCAGCATTCCCACGGGGTCCGCCGGCCGCAGCTCGTGATACTTCTGCAAGTAGGAAAGGGAGGCAAGAGGATCGTGCCCGAACGACGCGACGGTGCCCATTGCCAGGTTGTACTGCGCATCCGCGGGGTCCAGCGCAACCGCTTCGCCAAAGGCCTTGCGCGCCTCTCCCAGCAGGTTCATCTTTGCGCAGACTACGCCGAAGAGATACGGCAGCTCCGCATTCTTCGGCTCCATTGTGCGCGCGTGCGCCAGGTAGCCCAGCGCGCCACGCTGGTCCCCGCTGGACTCGGCAACCCGCGCCAGATCGACAAGCGGAACCACGGAGGACGGGTCCCTGGCATAGCAGCGCTCCAGCGTTGCGCGCGCCGCTTTCAACTCGCCCACCGCCTCCTGCGCCAGCCCCAGAATATGCAGGCCGGAGGCCGAAAGGCCGCCTCTGGTGTCAATGGCCAGAAACATGGGTACGATCAGGTCCGCCCTGCGCGCCGCCTTCAGTCCGGGCAGCAGAATCATGGCCAGCTGCTCATTCAGCTCCGGGCTCGCATCGAGCACCGCGGCCCTCTGTCTCGCCTCCTCAATGTGCCCCAGTGCGGCTTCATCCACGCAGAAAAGACCAATCACGCCGATCTGCTGTTGTTCCTCAGGCTTGAGCTTCGCCAGGCGATCCACCGAGCGCTGATATTGCCCGGCCCACATCAGCAGCGTCGCCGCCTGGTAATTCGCCTCGGCATTCCCCGGCTCAAGCTTCAGCGCGCCTTCGTAGGCACGCAGCGCCTCAACCCGGTCAGCCGTGCTGTTTGCCGCCGTCTCCATGTCCACGCGGCCAAGGTTCAGATAAGCGCTGACCAGCCTTGGGCTGTGTCGGATGGCGGAGGCGAACGCCTTGCGGGCCCGGTCCGCATGACCCTGTTGAATCTCCACAACGCCGAGCAGGTTTTCCAATCCACCATCCGCGGGAAAGTGCCCGAGAGCCGTCCCAAGCAACGCTTGGGCGCCATCAAGGTCGCCGGACTGGATGTGCTGCTGGATCGACAGGACCGTTTGCCGGTAGGCTTCGCCGCCCGACTCCGCGACGGCGGCCGCGGGCAGAAGCGCGGCCAGCGACACCAGCAGGACAAGAACCGCGCGCACACGAACGAAGCTGGAATTTGAAGTTGGCATGGTTCTCACAAGCCGCCGCCCAATGCTGTTTCGCCAGCACTCAGTTTAACTAAAATGGACGCATGACCTTTCTCGCGCGGAAGACTCTCTATGTTGCGGCTTCGGCATTGCTGCTGCAGGCCTGCGCCATGCCGGGCAATTGCCAGGCTGCGGAGGAAGAGCCTTCCACGCCTCCGCCGGCAATCGCTTCGCTGGGGCTTCCGGCGCCGGCGGCCTCTCAACTTGGAGCCGCCGTCGACCGCAAGGACTATGTGCGCGCAGAAAAGCTGCTGCTGGCCGAAATTGCGAAGGATCCCCACTCCCCGCGCACCGCAAAGCTGCTCGACTTTGCCGGCAGCGTCTACTTCCTCGATCACGATTACCTGAACGCCGCGATTGCGTGGAAGAAATCCGAGGCGATTGCTCCGCTGGCGCACACGCTGCAATTCTCTCTGGCGATGGCCTATGTGCGCATCGGTCATTCTGACTGGGCGCGGAGGCAGCTGCTGCAGCTTGCCGCCGAGCAGCCGAAGAATGCCATCTTCCCCTATTGGCTCGGCCGTCTTGATTACGACGCGCACGATTACACGAGTGCGATTCGCCACTTCCAGCAGGCTATCCGGCTTGAGCCGCAAATGGCCCGCGCCTATGACAATCTGGGCCTTTGCGACTACTACCAGAACCAGAACCAGCTCGCCATCGACAACTTCAGGAAAGCCATCGCGCTCGATCGCACCGCGCCGCACCCATCGGCATGGCCTTATCTCAACCTGGCCATCACCGAGCAGTTCCTTAACCGGAAGGGCGATGCTGAAGCCGATCTTCGCGAGGCAATCCGTCTCGATCCGGGATTTGCGCAGGCGCATTTTCATCTGGGCAGTCTCCTCGAAGGGGATGGACAGTTGACGCAGGCTGTTCAGGAATTCCAAAAGGCGGCTCAACTGGATGCGGCCTACGCCGAACCGCACATGGCGCTGGCGCGCGTCTATCGCAAGCTCGGGAATCAGCAGGCGGCCAAAGATGAGGTGCAAATCTACCTGCGCCTGCGCGGGCAGAGCAAAAAGTAGCGCCGGCCCATCGCCTTCCGCCGTCGCACGCGCGTCGGCACGCCAGGCTCCACATACTTCAGGACAAAGAACAGGGCCATCTGGCGCAAGCGAGCGTTGCCAGATGGCCCCGGTTGTGTGCAGCGGACTTCGAGCTAGAACTCGAGGCGTCCGGCGAATTGGATGGTACGCGGAGGGGTTACCCCGCCATTCCAGGTGCCGAATGCGGAGTTGGACACGTCGGTCACAAACGAAACGGAAGGACCGCCGTAGTTTCCACCCTGTGTGTTGACCAGGTAGTGGTTGTTGAAGGCGTTGAAGAAGTTGATTTCAAACTTGAAGTTCAGCTTCTCCGCGATCTTCGTGTTCTTGGCCAGCGACAGGTCGAGATCCTTGAAGGAAGGACCGTAAACCGTCGTCACCGCCTGCCCGGTTCCTGTGTAGCCGAAGGACGAGAAGTCGGTCTCGAGCGCGGCCGGGTTGAAGTACTGGCCTGAGCTCGGGTTGAATCCATTCCGCCCATGGAGCTGCACCTGCTGGCCTGGCTGGAATCCGGGCACGCAGCCTTCGCGGAACTCGGGAACCAGACTCGAGGTGGGGCAGAACGAGGAGAAGAACGAGAACGGAGTGCCGTACTCGTAACGCCACAGCGGCGATGCCTGCCATCCGCCGAAGATCACGTCTGACACGCCTCCCGAGTTGAGAAGGGGCTTGTTCCTGCCAAAGGGCAGTTCGTAGACAACCGCCACCGACGTGGTGATCGGCACGTTGTCAGGCGCAATCGCCCACGCCCGCGGGAACAGGTTGAAGGGCGAGAACTGGGCGTTGTTGCCCTGGTTGCCCGCTCCCGTGTCGTTGGTGGACTGCGTGGTATCGGATGCGTCGGTGTAGAGCTTTTGTATCGTCACCGACACCAGGGCATACAGGCCATTGCTCATGCGGCGTTCCAGTCGTCCCTGGATCGAACTGTACTGGGAAGTCGCATGTTCTTCGTTCAGGCCTTGCAGCGTGCCGCAGTACTGCGGGAACGGCACCAGGGCCTGTGCGATGGTCGGCGCGCAGCCCGTCATCTGCGTTTCCCAGCCCACGTAGGGAACTGGGACGCCATCTGCGGCAAACGTCGCCGGACCGTTCGCGGAGTTGTAGCTCACTGCCAGGTCCTTGCCGAGGGCTGCGATCCTGGGATTGAGCGGATTCAGGATGTTCAGCGGGCTCATCGCCGACGGAAGGTGCGTGCCCTTCGTGCCAACATAAGAGACGCTGGCGAAGAAGTTGTGCGGCAACTGGCGCTCAACCGTCAGGTTCCACTGCGAGGAGTAAGGCCTGCGGTTGCCGTCCAGCGGCCGGTAGAGCGAAGGAGTGGTTCCATTGTCGAAGCCCTGGTCGATGGTGCTCGCCGTGCTCCCCGTCTGCTCCGCACTGATGCCGGAGGTCAGATAGACCGCGGGCACCTTGAAGTCGCCGTTCGAGACTTCGTTCAGGCTCAGGGTTTTGTTAAAGCCGTCCTGGCTCATGCCGCCGCTCCAGCCCGGATAGAACGCCTGGCCGAAGTAGATGCCGTAGCCTGCACGGACAACCGTCTTCTCGTTGAGCGCGTAGGCGAATCCGATGCGCGGCGCAAAGCCCTTCTTGAAGGGAATTTCAGGGTAGTCCTTGCCGTAGCTTGCCGCTCCCCACTTGCTCCCGGCGAAAGCGAGCCGGCCCGGCAATTCAATGCCCGTGCTGGTCACCGCATTCGGGTTCAGGCCGATGGGATCAATGAAGGAGAGGTTGTTGTAAAGCTCCTTGAACGGCGAGATGTAGTCCCAGCGCAGGCTGTAGTTGAGCGTCAGCTTGGGGCTGAAGCGCCAGGAATCGCCTGCGTTCACCGCGTAAGCATACTGCCGCGGATATTCGGCGTGGACGTTGTAGTACTTCACGCTCGCGCCCGAGACAGCACCCAGGTAGAAGCTGGCCATTGAATCGCCGGGGCAAGGATTATTGTTTGGGCAGCCGGTGTTTCCGGTGGTATCCGCGGAGAAGCCGAAGGTACCGCCCTCGTTGCCGCCTTCATGGATGGCCGTGCCGGCCATGTGCCATTCAAAGCCCGCCGTCAGCGTATGCGTGCCGAAGACTTTGGTAAAGACATCGTTCAGCGCATACGTTCCGCGCGTCGTCTTGTCGCCCGAGGAGTTCGGCGGGGTGCTGTTGCCCAACTGCGAATACCCGTCGCCGAAGGTCATCTCAGGAAGGTAATTGGGATTGGCAACGCCGGGAACCTTGGGAAGATTGGCCTGGCCGTTGAGTGCGTAGTAACCCTCGTTCCGGTTCAAGTAGCCGAGGGTCAGGTGGTTGGTCATCGTGTCGGAGAAGAAGTGCTCCCAATTGAAGCGCTGGATGGGGGCGTTCTCCGGGTTGGCCGGGCTCGCCGTGGACAGATCCACGGGCAGGTCGCTGCCGGTATTCACGCCAGCATACTGCCACCAGTAGGTGTAGTAGAAGTGGTCCTTGTCGCCCACGTTCATGTCCACGCGCCAGAAGTACACATTCTCACTGTTGGTCAGCGAGCCCTGGCCGGACTTGGGAACGAAGTAGTTATTGATCTGCGCACTGCTGGTCGGCGTAGGCAGAGCGGCCATCCACGCCTGCGCAATCGGGTCCTCGTAGGCTGGATTGACCTGATTCATGGTGCCGTTGTAGTCGATGGGCTGGCCGGCGTCCGCGCCGTACTTCGCCGGATCGTCCGGATAATACAGTTGGCTTCCCCAGCTGCTGAAGTCGCCGTTGCGGTTCGCGGTGGTGGCGATCGAGAGCGTGTTGGAGTTTGCCGCTCCGTGATCCTGGAAGCCCTCCCAGTTGAAGTAGAAGTAGCCCTTTACGAAGGAATTCTGGCCGTGCATGCCCGGAAGAAAAATCGGCCCGCCGACGTTCGCGCCAAAGTCGTTTTCCTTATCCGGGGGCTTGCTGGCGCGGCCGTACTGGATGGCATTGAACATGTCATTGCGCAAATACTCATAGCCTGCGCCATGGAAATGCTCGCCGCCGCTCTTGGTGGAGATGATGAACTGGCCGGAGGTCGAGTTGCCATACTGGGCCGCGTAGTTCGCGGTGAGCACCTTCACTTCGCTGGTGATGTCAGGCGACATGCCAAAGTCGGTCTGCAGGCTCACCATGCCGCTCTGGTTCATGTAGCCTTCTGTCGCCGTCGCGCCGTCCACAATCGCTTCGTCGCCGGTGATGATGCCGCCGTTGACTCGGGCGTTGAAGGCGTTGCCGCTGCCGGCCGTGGTTACGCCCGGCATCAGGATGGCCACTGCCACCGAGCTGCGCGGTGCGCCGGAAACCGTAAGCGGGAAATTCTGCAGGGTCTCAGGGCTCACGCCGCCTTCCAGCGTTTGGTTTTCGTAGTTGATCAGGGAAGCATCCCCGATAACCGTGACTGTTTCACTGGCGTTGCCAATGGGCAGTTTAAGGTCCAGGCGGGCCGCCTGGTTGACCAGCAGTTGAATACCCTTCTGCGTGATCGACTTGAAGCCGGTTGCCGAAACGTTCAGAGTGTAGGTTCCGGGAGTCAGGTTGCGGAAGGTGTATCCGCCTGTCCCATCGGAAACGAAGTTCGACTGGAACCCCGTGGCCGCGTTGGTTAAAGTGAGTTTCGCACCCGGAATTGCGGCGCTGCTGGGGTCGGTCACCGTGCCGCCCAGCGAGGCGTTTGTATCCTGCGCAAACACGCTCGCGGAAACAGCCAGAAGAAGGACTCCAACAAGGGCCAGCAACAGGCTGCGGGCTACTCCTGATCGCTTGTATGCCATAGCGTCTCCTGTTCGTGCGATCCACCGCATGGCAGCGGTGTTCGTCTCTTTCAGGCGTCGAAAGACAGATCTTCCGCACCCCTGGCTTACGGGCCATCGATTGCACCCACGAACGGCGGGGAAATCTCCCTGCCGAAGCTGCGATTGGCCGACGCTGGCGAACTGAGCTGCGTTCGACCTCCCTCTGGAAAACGGTGAACATGCCCGGCGTGGACCGGTGCCCGTCTGTGCTGCTGCGGGCTACTTCTGCCGGATGGCCCTGAGTTGCGGGCCGGGCAAACCGTTTGCGAACCGGGACTTCGGGCTTTGGATTCGCGACTGATTACGTTTACATTCAGAAGTCTTGACTGCAAACGTTTTCAGAGAAAAAACCCGTTGCCTACCCGGCTAAAGTGGAACCGCGACGAAGACTAGCGCAACCCAAACAAGGCTGTCAACAGATTTCTTCAGGGTCTCCCCTTCAAATGACATATACATTTTTACAAATATGACCTGCACAGTCTCATAACAATGCGCCACTATGTATTGACATTAGCGAGTTCTCTCTTGCACCCCTAATGCTCCGGGTTTCATGGGCTTATCGGTCCACCCCCCTCCCGCATCTGCCGCGGTCCCTTCCGCTGCACAGGAGCGTCGACTTCCCGCCATGCCGAGCTACACTTTCTGGGATGGCGAACCTGAGTCCTACGCGCCGCTCCCTGCTTGCCGCGCTCGCCGCCGCACTCTCCGGACTGGGCCTGCGCCGCGCCTTCGCCTGGGGTCCCGCGGCGCGATTTGCCGCCCTTACAGCTTCTGCCGGGCGCGCACAAAGCCCCGGGCCGCACGCGCAGGCTCCCTGGTTCACCAACATCGCCGGCAGGTCCAACTTCTCTTACCGCTCCCACAACGACTTCACCGGCAGAAAATATTTTCCCCAGCCCATGTGCGGCGGCGTCGCGGCCATCGACTACAACAACGACGGCCATGTGGACCTCTTCTTCACCAACGGCGCCAGCCTGCCCTCGCTGAAGAAAACCTCGTCTGCATTTTTCAACTGTCTGCTTCGCAACATCGGCGACGGCACATTCACTGACGTGACAGAGAAGGCCGGCCTCACAGGCAAATCGCTCGGCTTCTGCTTCGGAGTGGCCGCGGCCGACTACGACAACGATGGCTTTGACGATCTTTTCGTGTGCAGCGCGGGCCGCAACACGCTCTACCACAACAACGGCGACGGCACATTTTCCGACGTCACCGCCGGCTCCGGCCTCGACCACAAGCCCACCGATGTGCTCAGCGTCGGAGCAGCCTGGTTCGATTACAACAACGATGGCCTGCTCGACCTCATCGTGACCAACTACACCACCTGGACGCCCGAGACAGACAAGCAATGCTTCATGAGCCCCACGCAGCCGGAGTACTGCAGCCCCACGCTCTACAAAAGCGTCGCCTCGCGGCTCTACCGCAACCTTGGCCATGGCCGGTTTCAGGATGTGACCGGCTCGAGCGAGATCGGGCGCGCCCTCGGCAAGGGCATGGGCATCTCCATCGCCGACTTCAACGGCGACGGCCTGATGGACATCTTCATCGCCAACGACACCGAGCCGAATTTCCTGTTTCTGAACCAGGGCGATGGAACCTTTAAGGAGCGCGGGCTGGATTATGGCGTCGCTTACAACAATCAAGGCGATTCCGTCTCCGGAATGGGCTCCGACGCGAAAGACTTCGATAATGACGGCTGGGTCGACATCGTCTACAACGATCTCTCCGGACAGATCTTCGGCCTGCTGAAGAACGAGCGCGGCAAGAGCTTCAACGACATCACCTGGTCTTCCAATCTGGGCAGCCTCACGCGCAACCTTTCCGGATGGAGCATCGGCTTCATCGACTACGACAACGACGGTTGGAAGGATATCTTTTCCGCCAATGGCGACGTGGACAATCTTTCCGCCACCAGCCGCCAGCATGACACCATGTTCCGCAATATTGATGGCAAAAAACTCGAGGACGTCACCGACCAGATGGGCCCGGACTTTGCGTTTCGCGGCTACCAGCGCGGTTCGGCATTCGTTGACCTGAACAACGACGGGTCCATGGATTTGGTCGTCACGTCACTCGGTGAAAAGCCGCGCATCCTCCTCAATAACGGGCTCTCAAAGCATCATTGGATTCTCTTCGACCTGCGCGGACACAAGAGCAATCGCAACGGCATCGGCGCCACCATCGAGGTCCGGACCGCATCCGGCCGCATGCTCTTCAATCACGTCACCACCAGCGTCGGCTTCATGTCGTCCAGCGACCGTCGCGCCCATTTCGGATTGGGCAAGGAGGACAAGCTCGACTACGCGGAGATTCGCTGGCCCAGCGGCATCCTTCAGCGTATCCCGCATCCGCGTGTGGACCAGATTCTCAAGGTCGAAGAGCCCTCATAGCGCATCAGGCCCTAGCGAGGCTTCGCGCCGGCGGCCGGTGCGTCTTCCACGATGGTCAACACGCGGTCCGCGTTCACGTCCTTCAGCACCTGATGCACGCCCGTTGGCCACCACAGCTCGATCAAGTGAATCATCACGGCCTTTCCCAGGCCGAAATACACGCGCTTGTCGCTCGACGAGCTGTAGCCCACGGCCGTGGTGGCGTGGTTCCACTGCACGCCTTCGCTCGTCGTGATCTTCACCCGCGTGCCAAGCCCATCGCGATTGTCGCGCGTGCCCACCAGCTTCAGGATGATCCAATGGTTGTGGTTCTTCGTCGCGTTCATGAGCAGTTGCGGCGGCCCGTTGATGACGCTCACCACCGCATCCACCTTGCCGTCGTTGTTCAGGTCGCCAAAGGCTGCGCCGCGATGCGCCCTGGGCGTCATCAGCGCCGCACCGGAATCCGCGCTCACGTCTGTGAAGTGAAAATTTCCGTCGTTGCGCAGCAGGCCGTCGGGCAGCCGATAAGGCCGATGCAGAACCTGCCGTTCGTTGTCCAGAATCGCCGAGCCGGCGATGAACAAATCCTTGCGTCCGTCGTTGTCAAAATCAAACGCGCCTGTGCCCCACGCCGTCAGCCGATGGCTGTACGCCGTCATGCCCGACGTCTCCGTCACGTCCGCGAACATATCGCCCTCGTTGCGATACAGCGGAAAGCCGTCGCCGGTCATCGCGGTGTGAAAAATGTCCGGTCGGCCGTCGTTGTCCAGGTCGCGAAACTCCGCGCCCATGCCGGCCACGGTGCTGCCGTCCGCTGTGTAGGCCACGCCTTTTTCCAGCGCCACATCGGTGAAGGTTCCGTCGCCGTTGTTGTGCAGCAGGAAATTTGGCCAGGTGTCGTTCGAGACAAAGATATCCGTGTAGCCGTCGTTGTCATAGTCGGCAAAGGCCACGCCCATGCCCTTGCCGATGTATTTCGAGATGTGCGACGACTCGGAGGCATCGGTAAACGTCCCGTCGCCGTTGTTGCGATAGAGAATGTTCGGCGTGCCCTTGAAGTTGTCCGGTGAGCAGTAGGTGCGCACGCCGTCAATCGAGCACAGCTTGGCGGTCTTGATGTTGTAATCCAGATAGTTCACCACAAACAGGTCAAGCTTGCCGTCGTTGTTGGAATCGAACCAGCCTGCGGCCACGCCCCACACCTTGCCCATGCCCGGCACCGTGCCCGGCACGCCCGCCTGCTTTGTCACATCGGTAAACGTGCCGTCGCCGTTGTTGTGCAGCAGTTGGTTGTGATTCACGCCGACGATGTAAAGGTCCTCGTAGCCGTCATTGTCGTAGTCGCCCACGGCCACGCCCATTGAATACCCAATCCCCTTCACCCCTGCCTGCTCGGTCACATCGGTGAAGGTGCCGTCGCCGTTGTTGCGGTAAAGACGGTTGTAGAAGGATGGATCGGTCTTTTCGAGCGAAGGAATCGCGGCCCCGTTGGTGAAGAAAATGTCCAGCAGGCCGTCGTTGTTGTAGTCGAAGACCGCCGCGCCGCCCAGCATCGTCTCAATCGAGTAGCGCTGCGGGCTCACGCTGTTCTTCAGCTCGAAAGGTATTCCGGATGTTTTGATTAGTTCTTCAAAGGTGATGCGGCTTTCGCCGGGGGTTTCGTGCGTGGAAGCGGGCGTGTGCGGCTCGGTGGCGTCCGCCGATTGTTTTGCGGGGCCCGTTGTCTGCGCCGCAAGACTCGCAATCGCAAGCACGAACGCCGCCGCCGTGCAGGGAAGAGCCGCGCGGACAAAGCACGCTGCGCTGAGGGGCAACGTGACCACGGTCCGAAATCTACAGCCGAATCTCATCCTGAATAATGCCTCGGAGCCGTGGTGTGCGCGGTGGCCAAAGGCCCGGCGCAAGCGGGCCCGCACTCGGCTGCACGCCGATGGACGAAGATCAGCCTAACAGGGCCGTCCACCGCAGGAAACACCTTCGCCGCTGTTGTCCGCGGCGCGGGGCAACGGAAGCGTCCCGGCGCACTCTCCGGCGTTCGCTCTGCGTCCGCGGCCTGCGGCGGGCTTGGGGTGGAATGCAAAAACCGTCTTGCGCATTGTATGTAATCGTATACAATTCGGTTCGCGCCGGGGGAAAGCCCCCGCAAGCTCGCAGAAAATTTTCGCCAATGCGTGCGCCAATCGGCTGCCCGCCGCGGTTAGGAGACCTTCATGGTGCAACAAGTGCAGTTTCGTCGTGGATTGAATTCCTTCAGGCAGGCGCGCGGTTTCTGGCTTCTTCTGGCCCTGTCGCTGCTCGCCCTTACGGCCATCGGCCAGTCGCTTGCAGGCCGCTGGGCAGCCACCGGGCGCACCCTCGACAACGGCGAAGTCGAGAAGTCCATCCTCCAGCTCAAGCAGGACGGCAACAAGCTCACCGGCAAAATCATCTCGATGGGTTTCACCTTTGACGTGACCGGCGACGTGAAGGGCAGCCACTTTGAGCTCTTTCGAGCGGAGCATGCGAACAGGCCCTTCCTTACCGGCGATCTGACGAACGGCGAGCTGCACGGGATGATCTTCGGCAAGCGCCCCTTTGTGGCCCGGCCCGCCACCGCCGCCGACGAGATTCATCTGCCGGCCTACATCGCGCCGCCCGCGCTGCACGATGTGCCGTATAACGGTTTGGCCAAAGCGCCGCCGATGGGATGGAACAGCTGGAATCTCTTCGCCGGCAAGATTGACGATGCCACCGTGCGCCAGATGGCCGACGCCATGGTCTCAAGCGGCATGCGTGACGCCGGCTACGTCTACGTGAACATCGACGACACCTGGGAAGGTACGCGCGATGCACATGGGAACCTCCGGCCGAATCACAAATTTCCTGACATGAAGGCCCTCGCCGCGTACGTGCATTCGAAGGGGCTCAAGCTGGGCATCTACTCCTCGCCCGGCCCGCGCACCTGCGCCGGTTATCCCGCCAGCTATGGGCATGAGGTGCAGGACGCAAAGACCTTCGCTTCCTGGGGCATTGACTATCTGAAGTACGACTGGTGCAGCGCCGCCGAAATCTACAAGGACAAGGATCTGCAGCCTGTTTACCAGAAGATGGGAGCGGCGCTCGAGTCCACCGGCCGTCCAATTGTCTTCAGCCTGTGCGAGTATGGCCGCGGCCACGTGGAAACCTGGGGCGCAAAGGTGGACGGCAACCTGTGGCGCACCACGGACGACATTCGCGACGAGTGGTCAAGCATGATGCAGAACATCCACGAGCAGGCCTTCACCGCGCCGTACGCCGGGCCCGGCCACTGGAACGACCCTGACATGCTGGAAATCGGCAACGGCCACATGACCGACACCGAGTATCGCACCCACATGAGCCTTTGGGCTCTGGCCGCCGCGCCGCTGCTGGCCGGCAATGACATTCGCCACATGAGCGCCGCCACCAAGGCGATTCTCCTCAACAGAGAAGTCATCGCCGTCGACCAGGACCCGCTCGGCAAGCAGGCTTCGCCGGTCCGCCATGGCGATCTCGAAACCTGGATTAAGCCGATGGCCGACGGCAGCGTGGCCGTGGGCGTGGTCAACCTGGGCAAAACCACCCAGCAGGCCACCGTGAAAGCAAGCGATCTGCATCTCGGCGGCCCGGTCGCCTCCGCGCGCGACCTGTGGAAGCACGCGAACGTGCAGTTCGCCCACGACGAATACTCAACTCCGGTTCCCTCGCACGGCATTCTCATGCTCCGGGTGCGCGCAAAGTAGGCTTTCCGGCCTGCAACGCTCGGCGTAGCCTGCTTTCCTGTGCCCGATGCCCCGCGGCGTCGGGCACAGGTGTTGGTGGGGGGTGGCGTCCTCTCTGCTGCAATTGCCCTCGCGGGGGCGATCTGCGGCGTCCCGTAGGCCCGAACTGCCGGAGAGGGGTGACGGCCGGCAGACCGTGCGGCTGGGCTATGAAGAAGAACAGTTGACAATGAAATCGCGATAGTGGTACCAATACGCCGTTGCACAATCGATTGCGCAACTTGGAGTCCAACTGCGCAACTCGTCCGGATGCAAGGAAACAAATTGGCCGCAAACCCGCAACCTCTTGAGGAAACAGCGATGCAAACAAATGAAAATAAGAATCTTACAAAAGGATCCTGGGGACACAAACTCACAAACGCCGCGGCGGCTGCCTGGTGTTGCGCTGCCGTATTTGTCCTGGCGCTTTGCGCCGCGCCCGCCCATGCCCAGTACGGCGCGAGCCTGCAGGGGACAGTAACCGATCCCACCGGCGCTCTCGTTCCGGGCGCCACGCTCACTCTGAACGACAAGGAAACCGGCCGCACCCTGACCACGCACAGCAGCGACTCCGGCACCTTCGTCTTCAGCGCCCTGGGGCCCAGCAATTACACGCTCGTGATCACCCGCGATGGCTTCAAGAAGAAGTCCATCGACAACGTCAAGATTCTTCCTGACCAGAGCAACGGCATGAACGTGGTGCTGGAAGTGGGCGCCGCAACGGAGTCCGTGACGGTCAACGCGAATACCCAGCCGATCATCGATACGGAGAACGGGCAGGTGGGCGCCGCCATCAGTCAAAACGAGATTGCCAAGTTGCCTTCGTTCGGCCGAGATGTCTTCCAGTTGGTCCAGCTGGCTCCGGGTATGTTCGGCGATGGATCGCAGTCCGGCGGGGGCGGAACCGACAACCTGCCCGGCAACCAGGGCGACGGCGGCACGGGCGCGACCTCGGGCGTCTTCCAGACGGAAAACAAGCCGCAGGTCTTTGCCAATGGCGGCCGAAACGACACCAACGGCATCTCGCTGGACGGCGTCGGCATCACCAGCGTCACCTGGGGCTCGGCGGCCATCGTCACGCCCAGCGAAGACTCCATCAAGGCCGTGAATATTGTTTCCAGTGGTTACGATGCCCAGTGGGGCGGCACCAGCGGCGGGCAGGTTCAGGTCACCTCGGAAAACGGCACCAACACCTTTCACGGGTCGGCCTTCATCAAGATTGATCGCCCCGGCTTGAACGCCTACCAGCGCTGGGACCCCAACAACAATCCGCAGCGCAACAACAGCCGCTTTAACCAGATGGGCGGAACGCTCGGCGGACCCATCATTCACAACAAGCTCTTCGGGTTCTTCTCGTATGAGACCATCCGCAACACCTCCACCTCCACAGGCGGCGGCTGGTACGACACGGCGTCCTTTGACGGCTCGTCGTCCACAAGCAGCATCGCCAACAAGTTCCTCACGCTCAAGGGAGCCGGCGCGTCCTACAGCAAGATTCTCGAGGACCCTGCTGACAATCACGATTGCGCCAGCATCAACCTGGTTCAGGGCGTGAACTGCAACTGGATTCAGGGGCAGGGCCTGGACCTTGGCCGGCCGCTGACGAGCCCGCTGGGCACGCAGGATCCCTCCTGGGCTCCGCAAAACAGCGGCGTCTACACGCCCGGCCTGGGCGGCGACGGAACCGGCAGCTACGCCACCAACATGGACGGAAATGCCGACATGATGTTCGTGGCGACCGTAGCCCCAAATGACAATATCAACCAGCAGTTCAACGGGCGCGTCGACTTCCAGGCTACGCAGAACGACCTGATTGCCGCCACGCTCTACTACGTGCCGGTGAACAACACGAGCTATAACGGCCCCAGTCGGGCATCGAACCTCTTCTACCACAATGCGAAGAACTACTCGACCGGCCTGCTCTACAACCACATCTTCTCGCCCACCATGCTGAATGAAGCGCGGGCCGACCTGGCCGGCTGGAAGTGGAATGAGCTGACCTCCAATCCGCAATCGCCGCTCGGATTGCCGGATGACTCGGCCAACCAGTTCTCCAGCCAGTCCATCGGCTTTGGTCCCAGCATCGGCAGTGTCTTTGACCAGTGGACCTTCAACGTGAGGGATGTGCTCACCAAGGTCATCAGTGCGCACAGCCTCAAAATCGGCGGCCAGTTCACGCGGCTTGCCTATCTCGACGAGCCCACCTGGTTTGCGCAACCCAGTTACGGCTTCAACAACCTGTGGGACTTCGTGAACGACGCGCCCTTCAGCGAGAGCATCACCGCGGATCCGCGCACCGGCAAGCCCTCCGCCTTCACCAAGAACACGCGCGGCAACCAGTTGGCCTTCTTTGCGCAGGATGACTGGAAGGCCAGGCCGAATCTGACCATCAATGCCGGACTTCGCTGGGAGGATTTCGGCGGCATGACGGAGAAGCAGGGGCATCTGGCCAATCTCCGCCTGGGCAGCGGCGCAAACACGCTCACCGGCATCAAGTTCGTGCTCGGCAGCGCGGAGTTCACCACGCCCAAGTACAACTTCGGCCCACAGCTCGGCTTCGCCTGGAGCCCCGATCAGTCGAGCGGCAAGCTGGTGGTCCGCGGCGGTTTTGGCATCGGCTATAACGGTCTCGAGTTCGCCATCACCACCAACACCCGCAACAACCCGCCTTATCTGGCCAACGGCGGATTCCTGACCGGTTCGCAGATTGTCTACGGAACGGCGAGCGACGTCTACCAGTTCGGCGCGCTCCCGGCAAACCCAAACATGATTACAGACTTCGACGCGAACAACCTGCCCACGGCCAACGTGCAGCTCTCTGTCACCGGCTTGCCTGCCAATCTGGCCACGGCGTACGTCTATCGCTACTCACTGGAAGGGCAATACAATCTGGGCGACCACTGGGTGGGTACCCTGGGCTACAACGGCACCATGGGGCGTCACCTTCCGCTGCAGTACAACCTGAATAACACGCTGGCTCCGCAGGTCATAGCCGGGCAAATGACCTACAACCCCAAGCTCAACTTTATTGACTGGTACGCCGACACCGGCAGTTCCGATTACAACGCGCTGATGGCCGAGCTCGAACATCAGTTCGCGCACGGCTTCCAGGTGGATGCCCAGTATCGTTGGGGCAAGTCGATGGATGACGGGTCGGGGCCCTACACCAATCCCGATTACATGTTCCTGACCAACTACAACTGGGGCCCGTCAGACTTCGACTCCAGAAACATGTTCAAGCTCTGGGGTCTTTGGACGCCGATTCTCTTCCACGGCAACAGTCTGCTGGAGAAGGCTGTCGGCGGATGGACCTTCAGCGGCATCATGAACCTGCATTCCGGATTCCCCTTCAACCCGACCTACAACAGCAACTGCTCGGTGACCGAAAACTACGGCGGATGCCAGACCAGCTACCGTCCCGCCAAATACCTGGGCGGCGCTGGAACCAGCTATGGCACGGACGCCTTCAAGCAGCCGCGCGGCAACTTCCCGAATGCCGGAAGCACGTACTTCAATATGCCCGTGCAGCCGGTGGGAACACAGTGGCCCAGCGACGGCACCGCGCCCACGCCCGGACCGCTGCCTTCCGTGCCCGGCGTCGGACGCAATGCCTTCACCGGCCCGCGGTACTCGGACACCGACTTCACGGTGACCAAGGCCTTTGGGCTGCCAAACATGAGAGTCTTGGGCGAGAACGCGCGGTTAGAGATTCGCGCCAACGCCTACAACCTCTTCAATCAGCTCAACCTCTCCGGAGTGGATACGGGCATCACTGATACCTACTTCGGCGGAGCGAGAGGCGTTCTCGGCTCGCGCACAATCGAGCTGGAGGCGCACTTCAAGTTTTAGGCGCCCCTGAATCTCATCCTTCCCGGAATCACGGTTCCGGGAAGGATACTCCTGAATGCCTACATGCCGTCGGCGTGCGCAGCGTGGTTCGCGCATCGCCGGCGGTTCTTCTTTCAGATAGATTGGAAGCCAGTCTGTCTGCCCGCCGCATCGGAAACGAATCATGAAGAAAGGACACACAGCTCGCGCGCTTCGGGTGATGCGGTTTGCGCTGCGTTCTGTCGCTGTCCTCGCCCTGGGCCTGCTTTTCAGCGGGGCGGAGGCGCAGCAGCCCCATTCCTCTTCTGCGCCGGCAAACGAGTTTCATGACATCTCCACCAAAGCCATCGCCGCGCGCGATGCGCAACAGCTCGAGACGGCCATTCCTCTCTTTCGCAAAGCCCTCGCGCTCAACCCCGCATGGACCGAAGGCTGGTGGTCGCTCGGCACCTTGGATTACGACAGCAGCCGCTACGCCGAGGGAGCCTTCGCGTTTCAAAAAGTCGTTCACCTTAACCCGAAGCAGGGAACGGCCCGCGCCATGCTCGGCCTTTGCGAGTTCGAACTCGGACGCGACAAGCAAGCCCTGGCCGATATCGAGGTCAGCAAGACTCTCGGTGTTGCCCAGGATCCGCAATTGCGCCAGGTCGTGCTCTATCACGAAGGTGAGCTTCTCCGGCGCTCCGGAAAATTCCATGCCGCTCAAATGCCGCTTTCCTCGCTGTGCCTTGAAGGCGTTCGCAGTGAAGATCTCGTCGTCACCTTTGGCATGGCGGCGCTGCGCATGCGCGCGCCTTCACCGCCCGCTCAGGGCACAGTCGAATTTGACGTTGTTCAGCACGTGGGCCGCGGCGCTTGCCTCACCGCGCAAAAAAACTTCGATCTTGCGCGTTCGGAGTTCGAGTACGCCATCGCAAAGGATCCGCGCAACTCCGATGTCTACGACGCCTACGGCCAATCGCTGCTGGCTGCGCATAACATCGCCGGCGCAGTGCCTGCCTTTCAGCAAGAAATCACTCTGGCCCCGCAAAGCGTCTTGCCGCGCCTCCGCATCGCAGCGGCCGACTACAAGGTGGACTCGGCAGCCGGCCTGGCCTACGCCCAAGAGGCTGTTCGCCTCGCGCCCAAACTTCCTTTCGCGCATTACCTGCTCGGGTTGTTGCTCGTCGATACCGGCGCATACGCAAAGGCCATTCCGCATCTTCTCATCGCGCAAAAGGCATTCCCCAAAGAAGCAAGAATTGATCTTTCGCTGGGTTCGGCCTACGCGCAGGTGGGGCGGCCACGGGATGCCGCACGCGCGCGTGCCGAGTTTCTGCGCCTGACCCGCGAAGCGCAGAAATTGCCGAGCAACCATGCGCAGGAAAGCCCGCAGGGCGCATCGCACATTGAAGTCACGGACGGAGCAGTCGCCGGACCCGGCAAGTAGCGCTCACACATTGCCGGCTTCGTCGGTTCTCTATTGCTTCGGCTCTTCGATGGTCAGAATCCGGTCCGCCGCCACGTTTCGCATCACTTGCCGGATTCTGCTCGGCCACGCAATCTCCAGTTCGCGAATCGTCCGGTGCTCGCCGAGCCCAAAGTGGACGCGGCTGTCGCTCGCGCCCGCATAGCCTACCGCGGTTGTCACCTCGTTCCACTGCGAGTGGCCATCCGGCGTGGTCACGCGAACCTTCGCTCCAATCCCCATCCGATTGCTGCGGCGGCCCACGAGCCGCAGCAGAATCCAGTGGTGGTCCGTGCGCGAGATGTTGTGGAAGAGCTTCACCTGGCCGTTCAGCGACGTGACCACCGCGTCGATGCGTCCGTCGTTGTCGATGTCGCCGAAGGCCACGCCGCGATGCGCTCCGGGAATCTGGAAATCCGGCCCAGCCTGGCTGCTCACGTCTTCAAATGTTCCGTTTCCCTGGTTTCGAAACACTGAGTTCGGCTCGTGATAACTCTGGCTCGGAACCGCCTGCTGAATGTTGTCCATCACGTTCGCACGCGCCACAAACAAATCCTTCCAGCCGTCATTGTCAAAGTCGCAGATGCCGTTGCCCCATCCGGTCATGCGATTCGTCAAAGGGCCCAGGCCGCTGGTCACCGTGGCATCCACAAACATGCCTCCTCCCTGGTTCACATACAGCGGAAAGGTCTCGTACTCCACCGCCGTGTGCCAAATGTCGGGTAGCCCGTCGTTGTTCACGTCGCGAAAATCCGAGCCCATGCCGGAAAGCGCGTTTCCGCTTGAGGCATAGGCCACACCGGCAACGACTCCCATCTCCTCAAAGCGTTTGCCTCCCACGTTGCGAAAAAGAAAATTCGGCGTCGTATCGTTCGCGACAAACGCGTCCAGAAATCCATCCCCGTCAAAGTCCGCAAAGCTCACGCTCATGCCCTTACCCATCAGCGCGTCAATGCCCGTCTCATGCGAAACGTCGGTGAAAGTCCCATCGCCATTGTTCCGGTAGAGCGAGTTATGCAGCGGCGCGTACATCTTCGGATGGCAGTAAGCCCGCAGGCCCTCCTTCAGCGCGCAGTACGGCTCCTTGTCCACATCCCACACGCAGTAATTCACCACAAACAGGTCCAGCAGGCCGTCGTTGTTGTAGTCGAACCATCCAGCGCCCACCGACCACATCTTTCTGCCTTTGTAGTGCGCGCCGCCCAGTCCCGCCTTCTCCGTCACGTCGGTAAAGGTTCCGTCGCCGTTGTTGCGCAAAAGCTGGTTGCCCGTCACGTTCGCAAGGAATAGATCCGAGTGGCCGTCGTTGTTGAAATCCCCCACGGCCACGCCCATGCCGTAGCCGGTGCCGGCCACGCCCGCCTTCTCTGTCACGTCCGTGAAGGTGCCGTTCCCGTTGTTGTGGAAGAGTCGATTCCAGTACGCGGGCGAAACCTTCTTGAGCGAGGGAATCTCGGCCCCGTTCACCAGATACACGTCCAGAAAGCCGTCGCCGTCGTAGTCGAACAGTGCCACTCCGGCCACCATCGTTTCAATCTGGTGTTTGTCCGGCGTGGCGCAGTTGCGGGTCACAAAGTTCAGGCCGGCCTTTTGCCCAATCTCTTCGAATCGAATCGCGGAGGTTTGCGCCAGGGCTGATGCTGCTCCCGGCATCGACGCGGGCCACGCGTCTCTTGCCGTCGCGCTGCACGCCGCCGCGCCCAACAGCGTCTTCAGCGCGTTTCGCCGGGTCATTTCACCGGGCTGCATGTCGACCTTCCTTCGGCCACCCGGCCGGCCTCCAAAGTGCGGGCCGCATTCTCTCTCCAGGCTCTGCCATCAATCCTCACCGCCATGGCCCGCAAGCTGCGCACGCGCAGGCGCATGACCCGTGGATTTGCGAATCACCAGCTTGGGGAAGACCGTGATCGCCGCCGGATGCGGATGCGGAATATCGTCGCGAATCAGCTTCAGCAGCGTATCCGCGGCCGCCTGCCCCATGTCGCGCAACGGCTGATGGATCGTCGTCAGAGGCGGATTGTTGGTGGACGCCGCAAACACATCGTCGAAGCCCAACACTGACACATCCTTCGGAACGCGCAAGCCCGCCTCCCGCAGCGCCAGGATCGCGCCCATCGCCGTCACGTCGTTGAAGGCGAAAATTGCCGTGAAAGGCCGTCGGGCCTGCAGCAGCAGTTGCGTCACGGCCAGTCCCGGTCCGGGGCCCGGCTCCGGGCTTTGCAGCTGCACCACAAGCTGCGGGTCGATGGGAATCTCCAGCTGCCTGGCCACTTCCATAATCGCCTTCCACCGCTGATGCGTGTCCGAGCTGAATGCCTGTCCTTTAATAAAGGCAATGTGCTTGTGCCCCAGCGTCTTTAGGTGCGAGAGCGCCAGGTGCGCGGCCTGCTCGTGATGCAGTTCGATGTTGATCACTCCGTCGCGGCGTTTATGACCTGAAACGGAAACCAGCGGCACTGGCAGCTCCTCGTCGATCGGCGTGTCCACGGCGATGATGCCCTCCACGGACCGCGCCAGCATCATGCGCGGATAGCCTTCCAGCAGCTCCGGCCGGTGGCGATGGCTCACCACAAAGTAAAAAAATCCATCCTTCAGCAGTTCATCTTCAATGCCGCTCAGAACCGCCGTCGAATAGCCTTCGCTGATCTCCGGAACAATCACGCCAATCGTGTAGGACCGCTTCTGGCGCAGACTTCGCGCCACCGTGTTGGCGGAGTAGCCGTAGAGCGCCACGGCGTGCAGCACTCGCTGCTGCGTCTCCTGCGCAATGCGGTGAGCCGCCGCTTCGCCGTTGATGATGCGCGAAACGGTGGACTGCGAGAGATCGAGGATCGCCGCCAGTTCCTTCAGCGTGATCGGTTTCATGGGGGCTTTAGCCACGTGGGTGCACTCCAAGAATAACCCGCACTAGAGGCCGGCCCCATGGAATCCTGCGCGCCGCATGGCAATCGCGTTCTCAGGGTTCTTCATGAACATCTTCCACACCAGCCCGGTGCGGAGATTTTCCGCCATCAGCACGCTGATCCCCTGATCAATGCCCAGAACGTCGGGGTCATACCAGTTCGCAGCCGGATGAAACGCGTCCACAAACCCATACCGGGTCCACGCGCGCTTGCCCCATTTCTGCCGCATCGCCATCAGTACGTGAAGGCAGTCCGAGGGTAGAAACGCCAGCGAACCGGCCGTGGCGCACGGCACCACCGTGCCATCGATCGGACCCTGCGGCGGCGGCCCGCCCCACGCCGTGTATCCGCCCTCGTAATCCGATGCCGAAATACCCCAGTAATCCTCGTCGTACCACTTCGGATAAGTCGCAATGCAGAACTCCTCATGCGCGCGCGTCGCCGTCACCGAGTTCTGAAAATAATTCGTATACGCGTCGCGCTTGCCGCGGAAGTCATACCACGCCTGCGAATACTGATGCGTGAACAGGGGGTCCTTTCCGCTGATGTAGGTGAAGTCCTTGTAGTGAATCACCGGGCGCGTGAAGGCATTCCAGTGGGACGGGTCAACCGGATGCGTGGGCGAGCCGATGGCCAGCAGATAGATCATCATCAGCTCGCAGTAGTGATTCCAGCGCCCATCCAGAAAGCCCGTCTCCGGCTGCCAACCCATCGAGAACGCCTCCCCACCGTCCAACATCCACGGCCAGTCCACGCGCTCGTAAATCTGCCGCGAATACTCCTTGATCTTCTGGTCGTTAAAGTACGCATGCGCCGTGAGCACACCGCACAGCAGCAGCGACGAATCAATCGACGACAGTTCACATTTGCCGATGCGCGCGCCGGTTTCAATGTCGTTGAAGTGGTAAAAGAATCCGTGCACCTCGGGCAGCGTGTTCAGGTGCCAATCGAGCGTCGAGCGCACGCGCTCCACAATCTGCGTATGCGGAAAATATCCGTGCTTGTCCGCGATGCACAGCGCGGTGAGGCCAAAGCCCGTCGCCGCAATGCTCGCAATCCGCCGTGGGTCGCGCGCGCCGCCCAGGTCGTGCCGTGCACGATCGAGAACCTGCCCGGTAGTCGGGCTGCCCTGTTCCCAGAAGTAGAGGCACCCCTGGCGAATCAAGTCGTCGAGAAATCCTTCATCGGCCTTGGTCAGCTTCCATGCGCTGCCATGCGCCAGCTCGCTAGGCGCAAGCGCGCATCCCGCCGCTGCCGCAATCCGCTTGAGCGCGCTGCGCCGGCTGATCTGCATTGCAACACGTGTCCCCATCATGAACCCTGCTCTCCCGGCGTTTTCCTCGCCGCCATCTTCCTCATTCCGGCTTCACCTCTATCACCGCCAGCTCGTTCACCTCGAGCGTCAGGTTCAGCTTGCCCCCGTTCAGCCGCAGCATTTCCGGCGGCGGCAGCGTGGACGCTTTATTCAGCGCCCTAATCTGCGCCTGGGTTGGATAACGCGGGCTCCCCATCGCGCGATACGCAATCATCGGATTCCCGTGCGCCTCATCCACCCGTTGAATTGACGTGTTGGCTTCTGGTGAAATGCCTTTAAACGCGAGCCGGATTTTAAGTGGAGCGCCGCTTGCCACCTTGTCCATATCCACCAGGTTCCACGCGGCCACAACCAGCGTTCCGTTTTTGCGCCGCGTCACCAGCACATCGTCCGCCGGATTCCGCAGCCGCTCGTCGCCCAGTTCGTGCAGAAGCGAAAAGTCGTAGAAGCTGGGTTTGCGGATGCGCTCGGCGGCAATCAATCCAAACCCTCCGTCGAACGGCTCGCGGGTCACGCCGCCTTCCTCGAACACATCGTCGAAGGTCCACCACGACATCATCTTCACCGCGCCGTCGCATTGGCTGATGTCGTGGGCCAGCGCCGGGCCCACATACCAGTTGTCGCGCGCGTGCAGGTCGCCATAGGAAGGCACATTCCACTCGGTCCACATCAGCGGCAACTTGGGCAGCGCAGACTCCTCAATCTGTCCGCGCACCATCTTCACCGCGCGGCACACGCGGTTCCGCATCGGAATCGCCTCATCGGTGCGGAACATGTCCTTCACCGTGTCGTCCGCGTAGCCGTGCGAGGAAACAAAATCAATCGGCACGTGATTCTCGCTCACAAATTTCAGAAACGCCGGAATCCAGTGCGCGGAAGAGGTGGCTGGTCCGCCTACGCGCAACCGCGGGCTCACCGATTTCAAATCGCGCGCCGTGTGCTCGTAGAGCTCGAAGTAAGTGGACTGCTTCGGCACTCCGGCCCAGAAGTCGATATTCGGCTCGTTCCACACCTCGAAATACCACTTGGAAACCTCGTCGACGCCGTAGCGATCCACCAGGTGTTGCGCAAAGGCCTTCATCATCGCGTCCCACGCGGCGTAGGTCTTCGGCGGAGAAACATTCGGCTTGTACCAGAAGGCCTGAATGTCCCGCCGTGCAGCCAGCTTGTAGGGCATAAAACTGATCTCGACAAACGGCCGCACGCCCCTGGCCAGCAGCCCGTCGTAAATCTGGTCCACGTAAGAGAAGTTGTATTTGGGATTTCCCTTGTCGTCCTCGTTGTAGACGCCCACCTCGTCGTCCAGAATGCCGTGGAAGCGCACATAGCGCATGCCCACCTGGTCATGCACCTCCTTCAGGTCACTGCGGTAGTCGTCGCGTAGCGCCAGCACGGCGTGCCCGGAGCCGAACATCTCCTCCCAGAAATGAGGAAAGGCGTGCGCGGGCGCATGGGCGTCGATCATGACCGATTGTTGCGCCTGCGCGAAGGCGAAAACCGGCGCGCCCCATACTCCAAATGCAACAAGGGCAAGCAAACGAAAGCGGAAATGCATCAGTCTCTCTCCAAAAAGCGATCGGCAATTGGCCTTAGACCACCCTCAGAACGCCAGGCCCCGAGCCGGTCCATTTTGTGAGCGCCTGTCGTTGCGGCAGCAGCCGGCCAGGTTCATCAAGCAGGCTGCGCAAGCCCTTTTCAGTCGCTGAGTCAGCAGAGGCCGCGGCGACCATGGCGCTCGCCTCAAGTTCCGCGAGATTTATTAGCGCAATCGATTGCGCCATGCCATTCCATACCACCCGACATATTCCCGTCAAGCCCACTGGTCTGCCCGATCTTTTGTACCGGTGATGAAGACGGCAACGTCAAGCAGTTGCATGCTTTCCACGTCGGCCCTCCGCCGAAGTTCGAAGCGGTTGCGGGTACCGAGTTCACGCTCGATGTCGATCTGGTCCTGCTGGCGATGGGCTTCCTCGGTCCGGTCCGCAACGGCATGATCGAGCAATTGGGTGTGGCGCTTGTCGTCCGCGGCAACGTGGCCAACACCGACTACATGTCCTCCGTCGAGGGCGTCTTTGCCGCGGGCGACATGCGCCGCGGCCAGTCTCTCGTGGTCTGGGCCACCTCTGCAGGCTGCAGGGCCGCTGCTGCTGTCGACCGCTACCTCGCGGAAAAAGCGGTGCCTCTGCAACAGCTTCATCGCGCGCGGGCGTAAGGCACAAGCAGAGGGATTGCGCTGCACTGTGGACCGACAAATATGGGGCTTCTCCTTTTAGGAGAAGCCCTTTATCACGTCGCACCGTTCACTTCACGTCGATGGTCTGTGTCCCCAGATTCCATCCGCGAAGACCGATAGCCGGCTTGGATTCGCCTGCCGGAAACGCAATCGTAATCGTGCGGGCCTCGCCAGGCAGCAGCGAAACATAGTTCTCGCTGTAGTAGGCAGGCAGGATGCGCTTGCCTGTCGCGGCATCCTTGAGCGTAAGTTTGACCATCAAAGCCGGAGTGGAACCAGGATTTTCGATCTTCACCGTCGCCTTGCGCTCACTGCCCGACGGAGCCACCGAGGCAAACGCGCTCAGTTTCGCCTCCGCCAATCCGTCCAACTCCCGCAGAGTGGCATCCTTCTCGGCCCACCAGTAGAAATTGTCGCTCACTGGCGTTCCGCTCGCGTCGCTCACGTTTAACTTGACGAGTACGGTGTGCCCGCCGGCCAGTTTGTCCAGGTCGACCATCCCCACCCGCGTGCGCGCATCTGCCGCGGCCTCAACCTGGTTTGTCTCGTCGCTCAGTACCTTGCTTTCGAGGCTCAGAACGCGAGTCTCCACCTTGAATGAGCGCGCTTCATCCAGGTTGATCAGGTCCACGGCGCCGTCGGTCAGGTCGAGTTGTGCGTGAATCGGCTCGCAGGCCTTCTGCGTGCCGTAGAAGCTGGACTGCGTGTCGTAGTCGTGGCCAAGGAAGTTCCACTCCATGCTCGGCCACGCCGGCTGCGTCATCCAGATCATGCGGCCGGAATTGGGCTGCCACAGGTGCGCCGCGAATCCCTCGAAGATGGCGCGATGGCCCACGTAGTCGAGCATCTCCGCCTTGCGGACGAAGTCTTCCAGGCTCGTGGGCGCGCCGAACTCGGTGTTCATGAGCTTCATAAAGGGCGCTACCGCACCGTTTCCAGTCTGGTGCCAGTCGTGGTAGGCCCATGTGTCGCTGATGGGCCAGCGGTCCGGCTTGGGAATAAACGCCTTCATGCCCTCCAGCGTCGGCACGCTGGGGATGCCCAGTTCCACGCTAAACCCCCGATTGATGCGGTAATAGGATTCAAGCGGCTGGTATTGATACGGTCCTGAGTTGCGCAGGTTCACCCGGTTCGAGCTGCCGGTGTAGTAGCGCGTATGGTCCAGCGTGCGCACCAGGTTCGCAAGCCCCTCGTTGATAATCGGCTGCGGCACGCCTTCGTTGCGCCCGCACCACACCACAATCGAAGGATGGTGCCTGTAGCGTAGGATTGTGTCGCGCGCGTTCTTGAGGAACAGTGCCGGATCCTGGGCCTCAAGATTGTACCCCTGCGTGGACTCCCAGAAATCGTTCCACACCATGATGCCGTACTTGTCGGCCAACGCGTAGAAACTCTCCTCTGTGTCCTGGCCCATCCAGTTGCGGATCATGTTCACGTGCGCGTCGCGATGCAGACGGAAGTACGGCTCAAGGCGGGCCATGCTCACGCGCTTGCGGCTGTCGTCCATGCCCCAGTTGCCGCCACGCGCCGCGATGCGCACGCCGTTCACCTTGATCACGAGGTCGGTCCCCGGCCAGCCGCCTACCACGGGCCGGATGGACGGCGATCCCAGGGCGCCCGGCTCAAGCGATTGCACCCAGGCATACCGCAAATACTCCGGGAGTTTCTGCCCCGGCGGAAGAATGTTTGGCGTCTTGTCGACGATCTCCCGGATGCCCTCGTGGGTCTCGTTAATCAGCGGCAGTTCCGAATCGTGCGTCCTGCTGGGAAACACTTCGACCCGCCGCAAATGACCTGTCGCGTCAAAGAGAGACGTCTCGTAACTCACTTCTCTCATTCCAAATTCGATCTGCTGCTGCGAGCTCACCTTGCCGCCGGCCGTGAACTTGACTGTGAGCTTGTGCAGCGTGGGCTCGCCGTAGCCGTTCGGCCACCAAAGCCGAGGATGCTGCACTTTGAGCTGCGCATAGTCCGCTGGTTCCAGCCGAACCACCGTCTCACCCGGCGCGAGACTTACGTGCTTCGTCACGCGCACATCGTCGAAACTGGCTGTCAGTTCTCCCTCGACAGGTCCATTGGACATATTGGTCAACGGTGCTTCGATCTCCACGTCCGCTTCGCTCCGGTCGGGCTTGGGCAGCGTGGTAATCACGTTCAGGTCGCCCACCTCCACCGCGCCCGTCGCCGTCAGCGTGACATCCTGCCAGATACCCGTGTCCCGGTCGCGAATGCTGGGAATCCAATCCCAACCCTCGGTCGCCGAGAAGGTTGGCCCGTCCAGCACTTCCATGCCGCCGTTCTCACCCGGTCCTGCCTTGATCGACTCCTCTTCGGCGAGTCCCGGATGCGGCGGCGGACTCACGCGCACTGCCAGCACATTTTCACCGTTGACCGCGAGCAAACCCGTTACATCAAACTTGCCGCGCAGAAATGCGCCTGTAAATCCGCCCAGCTTCTTCCCGTTCAGCCAGACCTCGGCCGCATAGTTCACGCCGTTGAACGTCAGAGTCAGTTTTTGCCCGCGGGACTCCGCCGGAGACTTGAACTCCACGCGGTACCAGTAATCCTGATGCGCCAGGCTCTCAGGAATGACGAGATTGTTCAGCCCATAATCGGGATCGGGATAAATGCCGCGATCGATCATTGTCGTCAGCACCGTTCCCGGCACCGTAGCCACCACCCAATCCCTGGTGGCAAAACCGGCTTTCGAAATCTCCTTGCCTGTCGCCTTCACCTCCGGCGCGGCGGCCAGCCGCCAGCCGCCTTTGATCGTCCAGGGATCGCTCCCCACCAATTCGGTCCGCAGATCTTCAGGACTGAGCGGCTTCGCAACCGGCTTCTGGAAGCCTCCTTTGCCCCGAGGCAATGTCGAAGGATCCTGCGGCTCCAGTTGCCCAGCCATGGCGCGCGTCTGCACCGGCCAGTGGGCCGAGGCTTCCTCATACGTGGACAGCCCAAAGTCCGGCCGTGCAGCATCCATCGCCGCGACCTGGGCCGCTGTCAGAGCCTCCCGGTAAATTTTCAGCGCGGCAATCTTCCCACCGAAATGATGGCTGTCGAGCCCGGGAAACGGCTCCGGAGCCATCTCCAGTTCCCCGGCAACTTCGCCCTGTGTCAGCGGAATCGTGGCTACCTCTTTGCCGTCTGCATACAGAACCACCTTCTCGCCATCGCTCGCTGCCGCAGCGAAGTGCCACTCCGCATTGCTCAGCGAACTCTCAGCGACTGTCAGATGATTTGTACCCGGTCCACGGCCCAGCCACAGTCCCAGATGATTGTTCTCAACGCCGATAAAGCGCGCATCCTCCGCTGCCGCGTCACCGATACCTGCCACCAGTACTGCGCCGGTCAGCTCATCGGAAGACTTGAACCAGAAGGACAATGTCCATTGGGCTCGCCCAGCCAGCAAGGCATCGTTCTCTCTCTGTTCCGCATTCATCCCCAGTCTCTCCAGAAATGCGGCGGCCCTGTTTCCCGGTGCAGCTGGAGGAGCCATGGCTTTGGTCAGGCCCGGCCCATCTGCCAGAAACACGGCATTGTAGGGGCCATAAGCCTCCTCCGAAATCGCTTGCGCCCGCGCAATCGAAGGCAACGCGAGAAGCAATATCCCCACATAACCAACAACCGCCCGGAGAGATACCATGCGGCGCACTGCTGACTGCAAACTCAAATTCATTGAGACTCCATTTCGACTTCCCATGACAAGCGTATCCTGAAAAGCTTCCTCGTCAAGCGCCGATTACATCGCTCATGATTCGAGGAGGGCGGCGAAACTTGTTTGTAACCCGGTCCCTAACTTACGGACTCTCTTTCTTTGATTCTCCAATTCGCCCGCCGCCCTCTAATATCCCGGGAGTTCCCCCGGCTTTGCCGGGGAGGCAGTAGCAGTTTCACATTTCCGGGAGTCCATCCAGAAACTCTTCGAGGTGAGCCGCCAAGCACACATCAAGGAGAAACCGGATGGACGAGTATGAAAGCTTAAGCCACTCGAAATGGGAGTGCAAGTACTACATTGTCTTTATCCCAAAATGCCGCAGGAAGGTGCTTTATGGCAATCTGCGCCAGCATTTGGGCGAAGTGTTCAGAAGATTGGCCGAGCAGAAGGAGTGCCGCATTGAGGAAGGTCATCTTCTCTCCGATCATGTGCACATCATGATCTCGATCCCGCCCCAGCACGCGGTGTCGTCTGTGGTGGGCTACATCAAGGGGAAGTGCGCGATTCATCTGGCCCGAACGTACGGGGAACGGAAGCAAAACTACGCAGGGCAAAACTTCTGGGCGCGTGGATATTTCATATCGACAGTGGGGCGGGATGAAGCCGTGATTCGAGACTACATCCGCAATCAGGAAAAGGAAGATGAGCGCTTGGGCCAACTGAACCTGTGGAAGTGATCAGTCACCGAAAAGGTGGCTCAACCCAACCGGGGCCGCGTTAGCCTCCCCGCTCAAGCTGCTTTGAGCGGCTCACATAATCAAGCCCCCGGCTTTGCCGGGGGTATTGACTGATATCATTCCCGCCGAACGATATCAGACAGCATTTCGGGGGGCAAGTGGAAAAATGGACCTGCCGCAAGAAGCCATGGAGGCACATGTTGAACTACAGCGTTACGCCTCGACTACCTGCCCTTATCTGCTTGGGCTTTCTTACATCGTTTGCTCCTCTTGTTGCCTCGGCTCAGAGGGGCTCCGCACCGCTCGGTATCTTCCAGGGCCAGGGCGACGTGGGCACCGTGCTCCATGCTGGCTCTGCAAGCTACAAAGCCGCAAACAAAAGTTACACCGTTACCGGCAGCGGCGAAAATATGTGGTTCGGCGAGGACGACTTTCACTACGTCTGGAGGAAAATGTCCGGCGACGTCGCCATCTCGGCTGAAATCAGGTTCGTCGGGACTCAGGGCGATGCCCATCGCAAAGCAGTCCTCATGATTCGCCAGACTCTCGACGGAAACTCAATCGGTGTCGATATCGCGCGGCACGGCAACGGCCTGACCTCGTTGCAGTTTCGCGACGCCACAGGTGCCAATACGCATGAGGTGGAGTTCAGGGACCCGGGACCGCTGCGGGTTAGGATCGAAAAACGCGGCGACTACTTCTACGGCTTCTTCTCCGGCAAGGACGGCAAACTGCATCCCGCAGGCGCGTCTACAAAGCTCGCGCTTGCCGGCCCGTTTTACGTAGGCATTGGCGTTTCTGCGCATAACAAGGACCAGCTCCAGACGGCCGTCTTTTCCAAGGTGAAAGTCGAAGCACTGGCGCCGGAGAGCAGCGAGAAGCCCGTGCTCTACAGCACGATTGAGACCGTATCGGTCGATTCCGGTGACCGGCGCGTCGCATACGTCGCACCCGTTCATTTCGAAGCGCCAAACTGGTCGAACGACGGCTCCTTCCTCCTGTTCAATCAGGGCGGCGGCATCTACCGCCTCCCCGTCCTGGGGGGCGGCACAATCTTTAATCTCCCGTCAGCTGGAGAGGAGCCTGTGCGCATCCCGACAGGCCCTGAGGTCAAGTGCAACAACGATCACGGCATCTCTCCCGACGGCAAAATGATAGCCGTCAGCGATTCATCGCAAACCGGAAAGTCTCTCGTCTACACCCTGCCCATCACCGGGGGCACGCCAATCCAGATCACGAAGGTCGGCCCTTCCTACTTTCATGGCTGGTCGCCGGACGGATCGACACTCGCGTTTACCGGAGAGCGCGGCGACAACTTTGATATCTACAAAATTCCCGCCGCCGGAGGAGAGGAAAAGCGGCTAACGACTGCCGAGGGGCTCGACGACGGCCCTGAGTATTCGCCCGACGGACAATGGATATACTTCAACTCCGTCCGCACCGGCCATATGCAGATCTGGCGCATGCATCCTGACGGCAGTGACCAGGAGCAGGTTATCTTCGACCAAACCAATGACTGGTTCCCGCACGTCTCGCCGAACGGCAAATGGATGACCTTCCTCTCCTATGCGCCGGACGTCACCGGCCATCCCGGAGACAAGGATGTGACCCTGAACGTCATGTCGCTGGCGGACAAGAAAGTCAAGATGCTGGCCACCCTTTTTGGCGGACAGGGCACGAACAATGTGGATTCGTGGTCGCCCGACAGCAGCAAGGTTGCGTTCGTCTCCTACGAGTACCTGACGCCGGAACCCATGGACTGACACAAGCGCCTTTGGCGCCCTGTATGCCGCCGTTCGCGAGAGACAACGCTCGGAACCGCATACAGGGGCGCGCGGAGCTTCAGTGGCCGATGCTGACCCGCCCGCCGCGGCATCGCTGGGCGAAGACGCCCGGGGACCAAGCAGGAACCACTCCCAGTCTTTGTCTGTGCAGCATGGCGGGGTCAGCGTTCATCCAGCGGGCGTTCGGCTATTACTTCAGGAAAATGTGCGCAATGCCGACGTTCTGAGTCCTGATCTTTCCAGACGACGCTGGCCCGGTCCGAATTGTTGCCTAAGTAGTGATTTCCGGTCTGGCGGTAATTCGCCCGGAACGGCAAGGATTTGACGACAATGTCCTCCGTTGCATCGACCCGACACCGCTTATCCTCGCCCGAAGGCTACAGCGAAGGCTACAACCGAAAAGATCCGGGGCGCCTGATGTCTCCGGGCAGAACGACTCGCGCGGGGGCGCAGGCCCTGCACGGAAGTTGCCTATTCCACTTGGATGGTCGTCTTCTGCGGCAAATCCGCCGACGAGTTGCCGATCATCAGGCTTACCGGCTCCGCCTCCACGCGGAACGCGTTCGTCTTCACATCCCAGTATCCGAGTTGCGAGGCCGCCAGCGGAATCTCCACGGTCTTCGTCTGTCCGGCATCGATCGTCACGCGCCGGAAGCCTTCCAGCTCTTCACGCGGCCGCGAGACGGCAGAGTGCAGATGCTTCACGTAAAGCTGGACAACTTCGTCGCCCGCGCGGTCGCCGGTATTCGTCACGTCTACGCTGACCGTGATCTTTCCGTCCTTTGCCAGCCGCGGCGAACTACTTTTGATGTTGGAGAATTTGAAAGTCGTGTAGCTCAGCCCAAATCCGAAAGGATAGAGCGGTTTCCCTTTGAAGTACATGTACGTGTAGCCGTCGCGGATGTTGTAGTCCATCCTCGGCGGAAGCTGATCGGCCGACTCCGGCCACGTGTCGACAAGGTGCCCACCCGGGTTGTATTCCCCAAACAGAACCTTCGCAAGCGCGGTGCCCTCATCCTGTGACGACTGCGCCATGTGCAGAATCGCCGGCACGTTCTCCTCCGTCCAGTTGATGGTGAACGGGAAGCTTGAGATCAGGATCACCACCGTCCTCGGGTTTTTGATCATCACCTGCTTGATGATCTGTTCCTGATACAGATCCATCGTTTCGCGGTCGCGGCCTTCGCGGCCGTCGCTTGGCACGGTGCAAGGAAGCGTGATTCCTCCCCCTTCCGTTGGCGAGTTGTACCACTCGTGCGCTTCATCGCCGCACGTCGGATTGTTGCCGACCACCACTACCGCCGCATCCGACTCGCTGGCCGCCTTCATCGCGGCGTCCTCGCCGTCCGCCGTGTCGTAAGGGGCGAAGTTCACCTTCACATTCGGCCCCACTTCATTCTCAATGCCCTTGAGCGGCGTGATCGCGTAGGGAGGTGTTCCGCCGTACCAGTCCCAATGCACCACGTCGGCCAGCGGCCCAATCACCGCGATCGACTTGATCTTCGTTTTGTCCAACGGCAGAAAGTGGTTCTCATTCTTCAGCAGCACTACCGACTCGAGCGCAATCTTTTTCGAAACGTCGCGGTCCCGATCCGTATTCCACGGCTCCGGCGTATCCCGAATCTTCGTGTAGGACACCAAGTCCGGTGGATCGAGCAGACCAAGCTTAATCTCGATGCGGAATTTACGGCGCAGCGCGCTGTCGATATCAGCTTCGGTGATTGAGCCGTCTTTGAGAGCCGCGTGCAGCTCGTCCCGGTAAACATCGAGATATTGATTGATCCCGGCCTTAAGGCAAGCCACCACCGCCGCTTCCTGATTCGGAAACAAATGCCGCGGGCTCACCAGCAGTTTTACAGCTCCACCGTCGCTTGAAACAACATCCACACCCCACTTGTCGATCACGATTCTGCGCAAAATCGGATTGATCGCCATCGGCGTGCCGTTCCAGGCGTTGTACGAGGCCATTACGGCCTTTGCGCCGCCGTCGAGAAAGGCCATTCGGTAAGGCACTGAGTAATACTCCCAGAAAAGCCGCTCATCGAAGTTTGAAGACGAACTGTTGCGGTTGTTCTCGTTTTCGTTGGCTAGGAAGTGCTTCAGCAGTGCCGCCGCCTGCCAGTACTTCGGGTTGTCCCCCTGCAACCCGCGCACAAAGGCTGTCGCCATGGTCCCGTTGAGGAGTGGATCCTCGCCGTACACCTCCTCGCTGCGTCCCCAGCGCGGGTCGCGGTCGAGGTCCGACTGCGGTCCCCATAGCATCAGAATCTGTCGGTCGTATTTCGGCGTCTGGGTAATGAAGCGCGCTTCATAGCCTTCCACTCCTGCCGCCTGCCGCACCAGATCCGGGTCCCACGATTCGCCCATGCCGGGCGGCTGCGGAAACTGTGTCGTGGTGATCGGCTGGCGCCCAAATCGCGCCTCGCGCTGAACCACGCCGTGGATTCCTTCGGAGCCGCCGATATTCGGCACGCCTAGCCGCGGGACGCCGGTCTGGACGCCAAGGCAGTCGATCTTCTCGTCGACCGTCATCAGCGACAACAGATTGTCGATCCGCTTTTCCGTGGGCAAATTTGGGTCGTCGAACGGATAGTGCTTCAGATGCCACTGATCGACCTGCTTCACCGGCACATACCGCCGTAGTTGGGCAAACGCGGTAAGAGATGCAAGCAAAAATAGGCAGAGTAGAGCGACAAGGTGTTTCTTCATAGGGAGTCAGCTTTCTCATCGCCGGCGCGTGCAGCAGTCGCGAAGCGATTGCGGATTGCAAACACACCAAGGCTACCACTCCGACGCGCCCGTTTGCGTCGCCAAACCGAGCGCACACAATCCTCCCGCGTGCGAACGGACGGGATTCAGTCTTTTTAGGTGCGGCTATAACTTCGCGTCAGCTTCGGAAGTTCTGCCGCAGTGCGCCGGCGCCTGAATTTTCGATCCTTCTCATCATCACGGTAGCCGGGTGCCCAATCCTAATCGAGGCCAGTCAGCGTTGCGTCGTTATCCTCTCGAACGACGTTCGCTCCGAGGCAGGCTTCGCCGATCTGGTCAGGTTTATCCTCGGTAAGACTGCCGTACCCTATGACTGGGAATATGGCGACCACGCCGGAAAGTCGTGAGATCGCGGTGAACCTGGATCGACATGGTCGAGACCGTCCTTAAATCACAAGCAAATCAGCGGTAAAATCCAAACCTGCACCATGGCCTGGCGTGCTGCAAGCGAGTCCACAGCCGCCTTTTCTGAGTTCCGAGTGAATTGTGGCCAACCCGGACATAACCCCGATTTTCGAGTCCTGTCCGGTTAGCGCTACTCCTTCAATCCAAAGAAGCAGTTCCAATGCGTCTGCTGACAGTTGCAAGGAACCTACTCTGATTCCTTCGGGTCATCCATGAGCCACTTTCGAGGCATTTCCAGATCAGGCTGACTTCTGGCACGATTTCCGCAGCGAGCGAAAACTGGGAGTTTCAGCGGGCCCTTTCAAAGGCCCCGGAGAAGAACATGCAACAAAGTATAGCTGTCGGCGATCTGGTGAATATTTCCGGCGAGGGTGGAGTGTGGACGGTTGTCGGTACTCGCGTCCGGAACCTTGAGCCAAAATTCCAAGTGCAACTTGGAATGGATGAGTCAACGATTCGGTGGTTTCAAAGCGATGCCGTATCACTCATGCAGAAGACTGCGAAGCCTGACAATGATCTCGCTTTTTCTCCGACCATCTGCATGCATGAGTTTCAAGCAGGCGAACTTTGACTTACCCCGAATGCGCCGCAATTGGGTCATTGACGGATGGGCGGAAACTCGACCGGAACGCGGATGTCGAGCACCCGAACGCTCGATGAGTGAGTTGGCGATTTTTCACACTTTGAAAGTGTCGTTGGCCGAGCTTGGGCGCTCACCGGGGTGAGCGCATCTCTCACCGCTAGTCTGCTTTTGGAGCAGGCAGCCCGATGCGGCTTCTCAGGGCACTGAACCGAGGGTCCGCCCGAAGGTTGTGCAGTCGTGAATCCGTGTTGAGATATTCGACCAACAGGTAGAAGCGGGCGTCATACGCTTGATTGAGCCACGCAAAGGCCTGGTCCTTGTCACCGAGCCCCGCATTGATCAGCGCGACGTTATAGGGAGCGACATACCTGGTCGCGGAGATCGCGTTCAAATGCTCCAACACTCTATATGCCTCTGCCCGGTTGCCGGACGCTGCATACGCATGCCCGAGTCCCGACCAGAGTTCGATATTGCCGTCCAGCTTCAGGCCCCGCTGAAAGGTGTTGATTGCTTCGGCGGATTCCCCCTTTTGTTCGTAGGCGCGGCCGAGCACCTCAATCTCGAAGAAGCTCCCGAACTTGCTTCACCATCGAAAGACCGCGGCCTGGTTGCCGTCGACGACGCGCTGCAGGTTCTCGAGCGGGTCGACCCGCGGAAGGCCAAGGTTGTCGAACTGAAATTCTTCGGCGGACTGAGTGTAGAAGAGACGGCCGAAGTGCTCAGGATTTCTCCGCAGACCGTGATGCGTGACTGGAAAATGGCTCGCGCGTGGCTAATGGGCGAACTCGCACAGTGATGGAGTTCCCACGGCGCTCATCGGACAAAATTCCCGGGATCAGCCGCCGACAGCAATGGATGGCTGGACTTGTCGATTTGCGATATCAGCCCAATGCGGTCATCGAGCCGCCCGGGAGGGGTTCTTTCCTAGGGTCTGTTCACACTACTGGGATGGATGGCGTTGCGCGCGAAAATGCGGGCAGACGAGGCGAAGTCCGAAGTCTGTGGCGGCCCCACTGCCGAGGACGACAACGAAGTCTGGCCGCATTTTCGCCGCAACCCGGAGGGACGGGGCCGGTTTTCTCCATTTTTTCGCCGCTCGTCCCTAAGATACACCCGGTATCTGTCGCTCCTCGCTCCTTAGAATTGAGAAAAGGAATTGAGAAAAGGAACTGAGAAAAACCGGCTCCCGTCGCCGCCATTCCCGTAGTGTGAACAGGCCCTGGCACAGCCGCGCCCGCGCCCGGCTGTGCACCAAAGCCTCCCTGCTCTCGCCGTCTCCTCCACGACCCCTCCCCGTTCATTCACAAACAAATAAACCCGGCTTAGCTTCTGCGCTAAACTGGATTTCCGCACATGGACCACTCAGGCACGCCCGTCAACGATCTCGCGAAGGCTTGCGCGGAGTCCGCCCAGGCGGAGGAATGGGAGGAGCTTTTGCGCCGCTCCTGGCCCATCGCCTCCCTGGCCGCCGCCCGCGTCTCCCGCATGTGGATCGGAAACGTCGTCCCCTCCATCGTCGATGACATCGTGCAGGAGGTCTTCCTCAAAATCTGTGAAGCCGAGCGCCGCATCCTCCGCGATTTCCGCCCCAAGGGCGAGGATTCCTTCCTCGGCCTGCTCCGCGTCGTTTCTCTCTCCGTCGCCAATGACTTTTTCCGCCGCCAGCACTCCGCCAAACGGGGTGGCAGGGTCGTAACCATCGCCCTCGAGGACAGCGCCTCCCGCGTCGCCGCCACTGACAGCGGCCTCAGCCTCCACAAAATCGTCCTCTTCGGCGAAATCGACCGCAAGCTGCGCTCCACGCCGCAGATGGTCTCTGAACGTGACCGCGCCATCTTCTGGATGTACTACCTCCAGGGGCTCACCGCCGAGGAAATTGCCGCTCTGCCGGCCATCGGCCTCACCCCCAAGGGCGTCGAAAGCGCTCTCCGCCGCCTCACCACCTGGCTGCGCGCGGATTTATTGCCGCTCGCCAGCAAAACCGCCGCCAAGCACGCCGCGGAAATAGGGCCCCTCCAATAAAGGAAACTCCCTTCGTTTCTCGTTAATAAGTGCAAAGTATGACCGATGAGCTGAAACCGGGCCAGGGCACCTCCGCCTCCAACTCCGGCGACTGGCCGAACCACTCCCTCGACGCGCTTTCCACCTCCTTGCGCCCAGGTGGTTTCGCCGTGCCCGGCGAGCCCTCCGGACGCATCACCATGGTTGGCCCCGACAGTTGCCCCGACCCCGGCGCATGGCTGCGCCTGGTCCTCAATGATCTGCCCGAAGGCGAAGCGGAAAAGCTCCTCGCCCACGCCGCCATGTGCGCCAACTGCCTCCAGCGCCTGCGCCAGAGCCGTCAAACCCTGGCCGCCGAGGACTCCGCCGAGGACTCCGTCGATCCCAAAGACTTCGAATCCTCCTCGCCCAACTGGCAGCGCACATTCGCCGCCCGCCTTGCGGACACGCCCCGCAAAGGCGCCGCGCGCAAAATCCCTCCGCTCGCCTGGTGGCTCGCCTCCGGCCTCGCCGCCACCCTCCTCCTCGCCTTCGCCTTCAACACGTGGTACGCCCGGCGCAACACCCCGGAGCATCTCCTCGCCCGCGCCTACACCCAGTCCCGCACCTTCGATCTCCGCATCGCAGGCGCAGGTTTCGCCCCCGTCGTCCCCGCATCTCATCGCTCCGACAACGCGACCGGCGACGAGGCGCCAGCGCTGCGCAAGGCCCGCGAAATCATCCTGCTCCGTCTCCTCAAGCGCTCTCGCGATCCCCATCTCCTCCACCTTTGGGCGCGCGCTGATCTCCTCGCCGGCCAGGATGACGCCGCCATCGGCACCCTCGATCGTCTCCTCGCCCAGGGCCCCGTCACCGCCGGCCTGCTCACCGACGATGCCTCCGCCTACTTCCAGCGCGGTCTGGCCACCGGCAGCCAGAATGACCGCGCCACCGCCCTCGAAAATCTCCGCCGCGCCGACGCTCTCGCGCCCGACAATCCCGTCGTCCTCTTTAATGAGGCGATTGTCCTCGAAGATCGCGGACTCACCGCCAATGCCGTCGATGTCTGGAACCGCTACCTCAAGGCCGAAAAGGATCCGCAATGGCTCGCCGATGGCCGCCGGCATCTCCAGCAGCTCGAGCAGCTCCGCGGCCAGCTTCAGGAACAGAGTAACCGCCTGCGCCCGCACCCCATCCGCCTCGGGCGTCACCACAGTTCCTTCCCGACCTCGCTTCAGCCTGCGCGTATCCCGGACTCCCCGCGCACGCGTCCCACCGCCTGACCATCCCCTCCGCCGCCCGCCGCACTCCCCGCCTCCCGCCTTCCGCTTTTCGCACGCCCCTCCCGCGCAGAATGCGTTCGAGCAAAACCAGGGCATCTCTGTCTTTGCGGGCCTCTTGCAGGGCCGCCGCTCCCTGTTGGTCGCATCGGCCTGAGCGCCGTGGTTTCGGCACACACCAACCCTGGTTTTGCTGTAGCCTTTCCTTGCCATGAAAACCCTTCGAACCACTGCTCTGCTTCTGGCCGCGCTTCTGCTTCCGGCCCTGCCGTCCTTCCGCCTTCACGCCCAAATGGTCTCGCCCTCCATCGACACGCCCGGCGAGCCCTTCTCTTACTTCTCCGCGCCCACTGACGAAATCGGCATGAGGTACGCCGAGGCCGCCACTGAAATCACGCCCGAGGGCTACCTCCGCACCGGCTACGGCGAGCTCATGTTCTTCGCCGGCCCCGAATTCACCCCCACCAGTGTCCGCATCCGCACCCTTGAAGACGGCCACCTGCCCATCATCCTTTACCACTTCACGCGCGACGGCGTGGTCTACCGCTTCACCCTCTTCGCCGCCACCCTCGACGGCCGCCCCGAAGGCCGACTCGTCAACTTCATCCGCATCTCCATGCACAATCCCGGCTCGGAACCCAACCGCGCCATCCTCCTCACCGGCATGCGCTATGACGCGCCCAATAACACCGGCGCCGCACTTCACGGCAGCAACCGCTTTGACCGTCCCGTCGAAGGCAAATTCCCCGGCGACTACCGCCAGGTCGGCGTCCTCTTCAACCGCGACTGGGTCTACTCCTTCACCAGCGGCAGCCTGCGCCGCGACGGCCGCCTGCTGTACACCTTCCCCGCCGGCTACGTGAATCGCGGATGGACCCTCCACGGCCGCTACAACTATCCCCAGGACGTCAGCAAGCCACAGAAGCTCACCGTCGATCCCACCGTCGCCGTCGGCATCGTCACTTACTCCAAACTTCTCGCACCCGGCGAAACGTACACCCTCGACTTCAACATGCCCGTCGAGCCCACCTCCGACCCCGCCGCCATTCACTCCATTGATGCAGCCTCCTTCGACGCCTTCCACGCCCAAACCGTCGCCTTCTGGAATCGCATCCTCGATCGCGGCATGCAGGTCACCCTGCCCGAGCGCAAGGCAACCGACACCTTCTACGCCAACCTCATCTACGACCTCATCGCCATTGACTACATCGGCCCCAATTACATTCAAACCGTCAACAAGCTCCACTACCACGCCTTCTACCTGCGCGACGGCGCCGACATCGTGCACAGCTACGACGTCACCGGCTACCCGCACATCGCCAAAGAGGTGCTCGACTTCTTTGCCCTCTCGCAAAGGCCCAACGGCAACTTCCTCTCGCAGGAGCAGCAGTACGACGGCTGGGGCGAGGCCGTCTGGGGCTACTCGCAGCACTACCGCATCACCCATGACAAGGCCTTCGCCGAGTGGGCGCTGCCGCAAATCGCCCGCGCCGTCGATTGGCTCCGGCAGGCTCGCGCCGCTGATCCGCTCCACATCATGCCCGCCAGCAACGTACGCGACAACGAGTTCGTCCCCGGCCACATCACCGGCTACAACTTCCTCGCCCTCGACGGCCTCCGCCTCGCCATCCAGATGGCCCGCGAAACCGGCCATCCCGATCTCGCCCAAAACTGGCAGGCCGAGTACGACGACTATCACAAAGCATTCTTCAAGGTTCTTGACGCGCAGTGCGCCGCCCACAACGGCTACATCCCGCCGGCGCTCGACGGCCAGAAAGGCGGCTACGACTGGGGCAACATGCTCGCCGTCGTCCCCGAGCCCACCCTCGATCCCCACGACCCGCGCGTCACCGCCACCCTCAAGGCCACCCAGGCCAAATACAAAGAGGGGATCATGACCTACGCCGATGGTGAGTTCCTCCACCACTACCTCACCATCAAAAACACCATGACTGAGGCCATCCGCGGCGATCAGCAGCAGGCCACCCGCGAGTTCTACGCGCTCCTGATGCACACCAGCTCCACCCAGGCCGGCTTTGAGTTCGCCATCATCCCCTGGGGCGACCGCAACTTCCAGGATAACCTCGCACCCCACGGCTGGTTCGCCGCCGAGTACCGCACCCTCCTGCGCACCATGCTCGTCCGCGAAGCCGGCAATCAGCTCCACCTGCTCAGCGTCGTCTCGCCCGATTGGGTCGGCAAAGGCAAAATCATCGCCGTCCGCCAGGCCCCCACCTATTTCGGCGAAGTCGCCTTCACCCTCTCGCAGCCTCAGGACGGCGAAGCGGTTCTGCATCTCGACACGCACTTCACCGCTGCACCGAAAGCCATCGTCGTCCACCTGCCCTGGTTCGTCGATTTACACGCGGCCACCGTCGACGGCCGCGACCTCACAGCCCACGACGGTGCGCTCACGCTCCCATCCACGGCCAAAGAACTCCGCCTCCGCTGGACCGTCAATCCCAACACGCCGCACATGAGTTATCAGCACACCGTCGACGCCTACAAGGCCGAGTACGCCCGCCGCTACCAGATCCTCATGCACGGCCAACCGGCCAAATAACTCCCACGCCAAACCGCAGCCATGGATGCGGGACGGCAGAGGGCCCAGGTCTTGAAATGCTGATTCAACCACAGTCCGAGGGTGCCCTAGGTCTCGCTTTTGAGACCTGGGATACCACTACGATTTCGAGCGGTACGTTTAGGACGCACTCCATCGCTTGTGCGAGCGGACACCTGCGATTTCAATCCCGCTCTACCGGCAAAGAACGGTAAGTAGATTCTGCACACGATGCAATTCTCCCCGTCGATATATTGCACGCCCGGTACTTCTTACACGCCGCGCTTGCGCGCTCTCACGCGCAACTCATCTGCATTCAGTCAGCCACCCCTCATTCACTCTGGCCCTCCGCGTGCACTTCTCCAGTCGTACGTGAAATGCCGTTTTGGCCCTCCCGCCACGTCCCGCCTCATCGCCCCGCGCGGCTGCGACTGCGGCAAAAATCCCCCGGAGGTGCATCCATGAAATCGCTCAAACATCCTTACGTCCTGGCCCTCGCTGCCTGCATGCTCACCCTTCTCGGCACACCGGCGGTGGCGTCGCCTCTCACCGGCCCCCTCGCGGGCGTCGCCTCGGCCATGCCTCTCATCCAGGCTCCGCAGCCGCAAACGCCCGATCAGCAGCAGGCTGAGCCGGTGGCGCAGGCACAAACCTTCACCGGCACCATCGTCCAGCAGGGCGACAGCTATGCCCTCCAGGATTCCTCAGGGACCACTTACAAGCTCGATGATTCCTCGCGCGCCAAAAACTTCGTCGGCAAGTCCGTCACGGTCATTGGCAAGCTGGACTCCAGCACCAACACCATCGCGGTCGACAGCATCCGCGGCTCGTCCATGTAGTGTCGCCGCACACACGCCGGATGCGCAGGTTCAACCCTTCGCATCCGGACCACTCTCGCGCGTTTCATCCGGCGCGCCTGCCTTTGCTGTCTTCAGTGTCTTTCAGTGCAACTCTTCAATCTTCGTCCCGTCGGGAATCTTCACCTCGAACTCGTCGGCCGGAAACTTCGGATTCTTCGTCACCCTCAGCACATCCAGCTCAATCTTGATTCCCTCAATCGGCCGCTTGATCACCACCCGCGCCGGAAACAGTCCCGAACCGAAATCGTTGTAATTTTCATAGCTCACCTGCGTCACCAGGTTGCCCTTCTCGTCATAAAGATCCTGCTCGTAGGGCAGCAGGTCGTCGCGATGGAAGGTCACCACGCGCACCGGCGTCAGCTCCTGGGTCTCCGGACGCCGCCGCATCACGTTCAGAATGTACTCCGGCACCAGCAGCAGGTGCTTCTTCTTCACGTCCTCAATCGTCTCCGTATCCGCCGTCACGGAGTACAAATCATCCGGGCTCAGTCCGCGCACCACCATCGCGTCAAAAAAGAATCCCGGCCGCAGGTTGTAAAGCGCATTCTTTGCCGTCCCCGTTGCCGAATTCGATCCCGCAAACGCCATGCTCTTTGACGGTATATAGAGCTTGAACGTCTTCCCGTTGCTCGCCATGTCAAAGATGCGCACGCCAAAATACGTCCCCACCACGCGCAGCATCTCCGGCTTGCGCATCAAAATGTAGCCCCGGCCAGACGGAAAATCCTTCGCCAGCCCTTCGTTCGTCTTCAGCTCCGTCGCCTGCATCTCCACGGTCGCCGTCAGCCCGTCCAGCGCATCCCAGCGGTCGTTCATCTGCTTCACCAGCTCCACCGGCGTCACCGTCCGCGTCACCAGCGGAATCCGCGGCTTCGGCAGTCTGCGCGTCGTCGGCCACAGGCTGCAGCCCGCCAGTCCGGCCAGCGCGCACGTCGCCGCCAGCACCGCCGCAAGCCTCCGCGCCCGCCTCACGGCTCACCCGCTTTCTTCACGGCCTTCCTGTAGCCCGCAACATTCCGCGCATGCTCGCCCAGCGTCGAGGCAAACAGCGATCTTCCCTGCGGATTCGTCCCCGCCGCCACAAAGTAGAGATACGTCGTCTCCGCCGGATGCATCGCCGCCCTCAGTGCCTTCGCGCCCGGGTTCGCAATCGGCCCCGGCGGCAGTCCCGCGTGCAGATACGTGTTGTACGGCGTATTCCTCTTCAAATCGCTCGCGTAAATCCTGCCCCGCCACTCGCCTTCCAGCTCCAGCCCGTAAATCACCGATGGATCTGTCCCCAGCGGGATCTTCTTCTGCAGCCGGTTCTCAAACACGCTCGCCACAATCGGCCGTTCCCCGCTCACCGCCGTTTCCCGCTCCACCAGCGATGCCATCGTCACCACGTTGTGTACGTTCTGGTTCAAATCCAGCTCAGCCGCCTCCTTGCGAAATTGCCCCACCATCGTCGTCAAAATCTGCTTCATCGTCTCCGCCCGCGTAAACGCGTACGTGTCCGGAAACAGATACCCCTCCAGGCTCTTCGCCTGCGGGTCCAGGTCGTGGATCATCCCCGCGTTCTCGGCCTGAGCCTGCAAAAACTCGTCCTCGGTTCCCAGTCCCGCCTCCTCAATCCGCTGCCCGATCTCGAAGATGTTCGCCCCCTCCGGCACCACCACCGTCCGCGTGTACACATCCCCGCGCTCAATCCGCGCATACACCTCGGTCATCAGCGCCGGATGGTCAAACCGGTACTCCCCGGCTTCCAGCCTTCCCCGTTTCACCCACCGCAACAGGTCAAAGGCGTACCGGCTGCGGATGATCCCCGCCGCCTCCAGTTGTCCCGCAATCCGCGCCGTCGGCTCCCCCGGCGCAATCTCCACAAACGTCTCTGTCTCAGGCCCATACGGCACAGCCATCAGCCACGCCGCCGCTCCCACCGCACTTGCAAGTACCAGCAAAAGCACCAGCCGGGTTCCCGTGGCGCCCAAGCCTCGTGCGTGGTTGCCTTTCCGTCTCTGGCGCGCCATCCTCTTCTGGATTTCCTCTTCTTCTGTTAAGACGCGGCGACCACCCCCGCGGATTCTCGACCCTTACCCCCATTTTATCGGCTTGTTACCTCCTCGGGGCCCCCTCCGGCCTCACAAACCGCTATCCTGTGCTCAGGTCGTCATGTCCTCCGCCCCGCCGCCCCGTTTTCTCGCCCTCGACGTCGGCTCCCGCCGCATCGGCGTCGCCGTCTCTGACGAGCTTGGCCTCACCGCCCAGCCCGTCCTCACCCTCCTCCGCCGCCGCAACACCCGCGAAGACCTCCGCTCCATCGCCCGCCTCGCCCGCCGCCACGCGGTCGCGGGCATCGTTGTCGGCAACCCCCTCCATCTTTCCGGCGAACCAAGCCCCCGCTCCGCCAAAACCCAGGCCTTCGCCACCGAGCTCGGACAGCTCACCGGCCTGCCCATCCACCTCTGGGACGAACGCCTCACCACCCGCGAAGCCCACCAGATCCTCTATGAAGCCGGCCACCCCCGCCAGACCCATCGCCCCGTCGTCGATCAGGTCGCCGCCGCGCTCATTCTCGAGTCTTTCCTTGACCACCACGCCCGCTCCATCTCCGAAGCAGACCCTACGCAATCAATTTGAAGCAAACGGATTCAAACGCGGCCTGAAGGGTACGGGCCTTAGACCGTACATTCCAGCCGAAGAAAGAATCCGCACCGCTTCAGCCGCTGAGGGAATTTTTTCGCCACGCGAACTCGCTGCCCCCAACCCACCCGCTTCATCCGCCCGCGTATAATGGAATCTCAAGTTCTTAGTTTTTACCTCTCTCGCGGTCTGAGCCCACGCGCTCCCCGCCACGGATTACGGATGCCGGACCACATCAAAAAACAGCTCCTCCAGGAGATTCAGATCCTCGAGCACGAGCTCGCCCATGAGCTGCCGGCCGAAATCAAAAAGGCCGTGGCAATGGGCGATCTCTCTGAGAACGCCGAATACCACATGGCCAAGCAGCGCCAGGACTTCGTCAACGCGCGCCTCGGCCAGCTCAAGCGCCGCATGGCAGAGCTCTCTCTGGTCAATCTCGCCAACATTCCCCATGACAAGGCCGGTTTCGGCTCCACCGTCGTCGTCTATGACGGCACAAAGGGCGAGGAGATCGTGTACCGACTCGTCACCAGCGAGGAATCCGACGTCACCAAAGGCCTCATCTCCACCACCTCGCCCATCGGCCGCGGCCTGGTTGGCAAACAGGTCGGCGACGTCGCCACCATCCACACTCCCAACGGCAAACGCGAGCTGGAAGTCCTCAAACTCACCACCATTCACGACGAAGCCGCCGCTGCCGAGAACAACGGCGACGACCACCAGTAGTTAGGAAGATTCGCATGACCTGGACCAGCGCTTTTGGCCGCGCCTGCGGCTGGCTCCTGGACCGCATCGTTCGCGGTCTGGCGCTCACCCGCATCTCACCCAACGTCCTCACCTTCCTCGGGCTCGTCATCAACATCGTCGCGGCCTTCTTCTTCGGCCACGCCAGCGCCGCCAACCCCCACCGCATGTTCGTTTACGCCGGCCTGGTCATCATCGGCGCCGGAATCTTTGACATGGTCGACGGACGCGTCGCCCGCCGCACCAACCAGGTCACCGTCTTCGGCTCTTTCTTTGACTCCGTCATCGACCGCTACTCCGACGTCGTCCTCTTCTTCGGCCTGCTCGTCTATTACGGCCGCATCAACCGCTTCCGCTACGTCATACTGGTGGCCTTCGTCATGGTCACCTCGCTCATGGTCTCTTACACCCGCGCCCGCGCTGAGGCCCTCATCGGCCAGTGCAAGGTCGGCTTCATGGAGCGCCCTGAGCGCATCGTCCTCGTCATCCTCGGCGCGCTCTTCAACATCATGGCGCCCGTCCTCTGGATCCTCGCCGTACTCTCCACCATCACCGTCGTCCACCGCGTCCAGTACACCTACCAGAACACCAAGCACCTCGCACCCCTCAGCTGAGCGCCGCTCGGCGTCGCATGGTGCATGCCGGGTGCCACACCCTTCGCAAACCAACCAACGACTGTCATCTTGAGCGAAGGTCGCCCCGCGAGGGCGACCGGAGTCGAAAGATCTGCGGTTGCGTTTAGAAGGGATGTCGGGGATTCAACACACCACGCACACACATGGTGATTGATGTCTTGAGAGGGCACGACTTCACTGCTTGCGGAAAGGCTAAACCGGCGGGCGCGATTTGAAAGGGCCCGGCTTCAGCCGGGCCGAAAACGACCCAAAATGAGTTGGGCTTCAGCCCCTGGGGGAAACCCCTGCGATAGATTCAAAAGCATTCGCGAGCATCAATCATTGACCCCATTTGCGGCGTCCCGCACCTGGCCCCGCTCAGTTAGGCCCCGCTCAGTGAGGTCCTGGGCTCAGCAGTTCACCATCACCGCTGAGCAGCCCGGTCTGATCGGCTTCCACCGGATCAGAAACTCCGTCACCGTCGCCGGCTCAATCCTCTGCATCTTCTCGAACTCGCCGTGCTCCTGGCTGTAAATCAGCTTCCCGTGGCTTGAAAGCACCGCCAGCGCCGGCACTCCCAGCTTCAGCGGGATCCTGTACCGCTTCGCCATCTCCAGGTTCGCGTCGAATCGCCCGATGTTCACATGCACCAGCACGTAATTCCGCTCCAGCAGCGGCAGATTCTCCGCATTGTGAAAGTAAATATCCAGCACCTGGCAATCGCCGCACCAGTTCCCGCCAAAATCCACAATCACCCGCTTATGCGTCGCCTCCGCCCGCCGAATCGCCGCCGCCAGGTCCGCCTTCGCCTGTCCCGGATCCGGATAAATCACCCGCCCCGCCGGATACGCCGCGCCCGCCATCATCAGCAGCCCCGCTGCCACACTCAACCACCTCCGTGCCTTCTCCATGGGGAAACCTCCTTGCCTCCGCGCATCGAGTCAAGTCTGCCACGCACCTGCGCTCGCCGCCACGCCGCACCCGCACGTCACTCTCGTCACTTTCGCCCTGCAACGCGCAACGCCATTCATCACCGCACCCAGCCTATACTCAAAGATGTGAAGAACGCGCTGCGCGAAAAACTCGAAGCCCGCGCCTTCCCCAACCTTGACGCCATGATGGACGGTTACGCCCGCGCCGCCGCCGACCTGGCTCGCGCCACCTTCCATCGCCCCCTCGACTTCACACCCGACTCCATTGACGCCCTCGACGAAATCCTCGTCCTCCTCGCCGACTCGCCCGACATCGACCTCGACTTCGAGTCCCGTCTCTGGGGCAGCTATCTCGGCGAGATCCTCCGCCGCCGCTACGCCGGCGCATGGGAAATGACCCCCTACCCCGGCGGCGTCGCCGCCCTTCCCGCCATTGAGGTCCGCGGCTCCCGCCTCTTTCCCCTCATGAAGGTCTACCGCCGCCTCACCATCGGCGAAGAAGAGGACTTGCGCAGCTTCTACTCCCTCGTCACCTCGCGCCTCGGCAATCCCTCCCGAGTCAACTAAAGCCCGCGCTCCTGCCCCCGCGCCTGCCGGCTCTCCCCCCTTTGTGCGACAATAGCCATGACAGAAGCACGCCGCGCTCGTTCGGCGCGCGGAGGAAACATCATGGGTGATTTTCTACAGCCTTGGCACCTGATCGTTCTGGCCATCGTGGCTTTCCTGCTCTTTGGAGCCAGGCGCCTTCCCGAACTCGGCAAGGGTCTCGGCGAAGGCCTCAAGGGTTTTCGTGAGGGCATCAGGGGCATCACGGATCCGCCGCCCTCCAACCCGCCCTCCAATCCGCCCGCGCAGACCACGCAGCAAAGCTCCGCTGCCCCTCAGGCCAACCCGCCGGCCAATCAGACTGAGGAGAAGAAGTAGCCGCAGCCGCCTTCGCCGCTCGCGCGGCCGCCCCGGCACTTCTCCCCTTCAGGAAATCCTCGCAATCCATCTCCCTTGCAAGAACAGCCCTTCGCAAAATCGAAAGGCCCGCGCCAATCGGCGCGGGCCTTGTTCGTGGCTCTCCAGTTTCCGTTCCGGCGCTTTAGTGCAGATCCTCCGCCGTCGGATAGTACCCGTGCTTGGCAATCACTTCCAGCCCTGGCCGGTTCACGCGCACATCAATCGTACGGAACTTCCCGTCCAGAATCGGCTGATGGCTCAGGTAGCCCAGCGTGTATTGGGTCCGCGCTTCCTCGGTAATCTTCTGGTAGCTCAGCTCGATCCCGTTCACGCCGCGCTCGGCATCCAGTGATCCGCCTGTCGCAAAGGTGTACTTCGCCAGCAGGTTGTCATACATCGTAAACGGCAGGTGCAGCCGGCTCACAAATCCCTCGCCCCACATCGCTGAATCGCCCACCAGCGTGCCGTACACCGCAATCTGGTTCGTCTCCAGGTAGCGAATCACATCCTTGTACTTCGCCTTGCTGCCGTACTCCTTGCCGTCGGAGATCACATAGATCAGCCGCCGCCGTTCCTTCGGCCGGCTCGACAACTCCTTCGCCGCCGCAAGAATTGCGTCGTTCAGCGTGTGAATCTCCTTGGGAATGCTCATGGAGGCTGAATCGCCCGCCGAGAGTCCCGGCTGCACATTCGGGTCCACGCAGCCGCCGTTCGAATAGACCGCGCACCCGGCCATCGGTCCGCTGTTGATCGGCACAAGCTGCTCGGTCCCGGTCGCCTTCGTCATCGCCAGCACCGCCGGCAGCCGCTGGCTCTGCCCACCCGTGAAGCCCGACTGCTCCTCGGCCCCGTTGGCATACGTAAACACCGCTGCCTCGTCATACGGCGTAAGTGATCCCTGAATCGCAGCCAGCGAATCGTTCACCTTCCTCATCACGTTTTCCGGCAGGCTGCGGTCGATCACGAATGCCACCGACAGCGGATACGGGCTCACCGTAAAGAAGGTCAACGGCACCCGCCCGCCGTCCTCATACACCTGGAAGTCCCGCCAATCCAGCCCCGGCACCAGGTGGCCTTTGCCGTCCTTCACCGTCACCGGCACCTGCACAAAGTTCGTATAGCTGTGGATCACAAATCCCAGCTTCTTCACGTTCTCGCCCGGCAGCGGCTCCTCGGGCGCCTTGGTCTGGAAATCGTCCTTCCTCGGCTGCCGCGGGGTCGCGGGCTGCTGCATCGTGCTCGACGAGCTCCCGCTCGCCGGCTTCTCCACCCCCGCCCCAATCCCCGGCGTAATCGGCCCTGCCAGATTCTTCAGAGGATCCGCCTTCTGCGGCTTCGGCGCATCCGGAACAGTCGTCGGCTGCTGGGCCGCAGCCACAGGCTGCACCATCCATGCCGTGCTCAAAAGCGCGGCCAACGCCAATGCCGTCAAACCTGGCTTCACTCGGATTCCAACCTCCTCGAACTCCCACGCAGGCTCATCGACCATGCCGCGGCGCAGTCCTTCCTGGCCCAATTTTGCCGGAAAAACCGCCTTTGACAGAGTATCAGACGCGCCAACGCCCCTCATGTCTCCAAATGACCTCTCGGCATTTGAGATATGCTCTCTTCGACCACCGTTTTTCGTCTATCTAATCAGAATGTTCCTCTGTCTTTATCGCGCTCGTCTTGGGCGCATCGCCGCGCTGCTCCTGGGTCCAGCCTTATCCCTGGCCGCCTGGGGCCAGCTTGCGCCTTCGCCGGACGCGTCTCCCGTCTCCAACGCCCCGCCCCAGCCGGTGGAAAATCAGTCCGTCGCCACCTTCAAGGTCAACGTCAACCTCGTCGACCTCTTTTTCACCGTCACTGACAAGCACGGCAACCTCATCCCCCATCTCGACCGCCACGACTGCACCATCTCTGAGGACAAGGTTCCCCAGACCATCAAAAGCTTCACCGCCGAATCCAATCTGCCCCTCACCCTCGGCATCATGCTTGATACTTCCGGCAGCCAGGACCGCGTCCTGCCCCTCGAGCAGCAGGCCGGCGACCAGTTCCTCCACGACATCCTCCGCTCCAAGGACGAGGCATTCCTGCTCTCCTTTGACGTCAACGTCGATCTCCTCCAGGACTTCACCAACAGCGCCTCGCAGCTCGCCCGCGCCATGGACAAGGCCCAGATCAACACCGCCGGAGGCAACGGTGGCTTCGGCATCCCCGGCCTCGGCACCGGCCCGGTCCCCATCTCCGGCACGCCCAAGGGCACCCTGCTCTATGACGCCATCTACCTCGCCGCCAGCCAAAAACTCGCCGATCAATCCGGCCGCAAAGCCCTCATCATCCTCACCGACGGCGAGGACCAGGGCAGCAAGACCACCATCAAGGAAGCCATCGCCGCCGCCCAGCGCTCCAACACCATCATCTATGTCATCCTCATTGCCGACACCGAGTTTTACGGCGGCTTTAACATGGGCTACTCCGGCTACTCCGCTGCCAAAAAGATCTCCGAGGAGACCGGCGGCCGCCTCATCAATGTCGGCAACAACGGCAACAAGCTCGCCGCCGCCTTCCAGCAGATCGCCGACGAGCTCCGCTCCCAGTACATCGCCACTTACACCCCCACCGACGCAAAAATGGACGGCACCTTCCGCCGCATCTCCGTCCACTGCAACGGCGACGGCCTCCGCGTCCATGCCCGCAAGGGCTACTACGCTCCCCTCCCCGCCAACTAGACCGTCGCGTCTCCTGCGCCCCACCCACCCCGCACGCAACAAGGGCCGCCATCTCCATCACCGGAGTGCGGCCCTTCTCGATTGCCTCAATCTCTGGAGCACCGGGTCGGGATTGAACCGACGTATACAGGTTTTGCAGACCTGCGCGTTAGCCACTTCGCCACCGGTGCTCGAACCCGCTTCTTCCGCTTCCTCGCCCAAACACTCAAAAACCCACCGCGCCTCTTCAGCCGGTGGGCCCGCGTGCTCGCCGTGCGCCCTTGCCTTTACACCTGCGCTTTCCTGCCCGCGGCTCTTGCCTTCAGCCCGCGCCGGGTACTCGTAGACTAGAAGTTGACCGGAGGCCTGTCAACCTATGCCCCAGCTCGGTAGTGGTGCAGTTTGGGTCAGCCAACCAAAAATCAAGGTGATAGGATCAAACGCAAGATGGCGGCACATCCACAAACTTGGATCAAGGTCAATGCACCCGTTGACGAGGGTGTAGCGGAGATCGTTGCGATTCTCAATACGGTTGACGGCTTGGAGACGCTTCAGAGCTGCCAGGGAGAGCCGGGAGATCGAGAAGGCTATGTTTATTTTGCCTGTGGTGATTGGAAGAGGGTGTCTCAATTCGTGTTTGAGCGTATCGGGCCAGCCATCAAGGAAAGGTTGGATGAAGATGCAACGCTCACCGTCGAAGCGACCAATGCTGAAGAGCCAATGGCAAAATTGAGCTTTAGGGCGGAAGCATCCAGTATGGTAGTATCCGCCCTAAAGGAAGTGCTGCGTTACGAACGCCCGTAGGTTGGGGTGTTCTCATGGCAAGGAATGCACATCGCTTCACAGTTGCTCAGTGCGTCCGAGCCTCCCGAAGCCAATGCTGTCTTGTGATGAGCGTGCCACCGCCCAGCAACAAGCCTTGTAGTGCAGCGAAGGCTTCGGTGTTGATTACATGAGATGCGGCTGCACTCGCACTGGCCCCCAGCGCGTCTAAATGCAGCCGCTTTTGTTTCTTCAGAAAAGGCCATAAGCCCTCCCTTGATCGTTATGCTGCTAGTTCACTGGCCTTTGTATCAAGCAGGGCGACTAGTTCTTCAAAAGACCAGACGTGATCCGCAATCCCTGCTTCCATTGCTGGGGTCACCCGTAGCGTCTTATGAACTCTCACAAAGTTGTAGTACATGAAGTGAAGTGCCACAGCATGGCCATGATTCTCAATTTTCTTGGAGAATCCGTTGGTTAGCCTGGTGAAGCGCCTCATCGACATTCTCATGGTTAGATTCTGCCGCTCCACAAACGATGTGCTTACGTGCTCATAATCGGGATTGCCGATAACCGTCTTCATATCGCAGCCGATGCACTTGGCAGGGCTGTACCGGGCTTCTGGCGAATCGCCCGATGCGCCGTAAATCTTGTGCATCTGCGCGTAGTGAACATCGTCACCAAAAGCCATTTCAATCGCAGCCAGATAGGGCTTGTGGCAATCCGTGGTGATCTGCGGACGGCCAATGACTCGTTCACGGATATCAAACGTAAAATCGGTAGCCCATCCTGTGTCACGTCCGCCAATTAAATAAGAAATGCAAAGCTTCGTGTCGGCATCGATGGCGACCCATGTCCAGGCATCGCCCCACCCGGCGGCCTTTTGCTCCGGCGTGGCATTCTTCTGCTTCGCGCCGACGAATTGCCATATTTCGTCACACTGAATTCGACGCGCCCTGAGACCGCGAACATGGCTATGATGGTATGAGGCACACGCACATCCGATATCCTCTAGGAGGTTCAGGATGGTATGTTTAGCGACGCCGGATATGCGGACGATTGCATTGATGCTCATTCCCTCTACGAGCGCCGAGATCACTTGGATACGCCGTTCTGTCGTCAGCCGATTCATGATAAGAAGAGTATAATAAAAATATTATGCGGAAGTCAAGAGGGGAGATAATATTTTTGTGATATGATGCCCAAGTGGACGATCTTCGACTACGTCGATCCGGTAGAAGGCAATCTGTTCAAGGCATGGTCTTCCTGTCTCCAAAAGAAAGAGCTTGCCAAGCTAAACAACCGGCTCGATGCGCTATCGACTCATGGTCCCGAATTGATTCCGGGCATACTTTCGCCAACCGGGCTAGCCTCAATCTTCAAATTGAAAATACATGGCAACGTTCAACTGAGGCCATTGTTATGCGAAGGCCCCGGGCGCGGCGAAGAAGCGTTCACTCTTTTGCTGGGAGCATTCGAGGTTTCTAATGATTACGTCCCCATAGGTGCGCCACTGATTGCCTCGCGGATGCGTGAAAGCTTAATCAAAGATATGCGGAGGAGGGTCATTCATGAGCGAGTTGGTTGACAAAGTACGGAACGAATTTCAGAACGAAGAGTACCGCCACTCCTATGCGGAGGAGTGCGTAAATACGATGATCGCAACACAAATAAAGATATTGCGCGAAGAAAGGGAAATGACTCAATCAGCACTGGCCCAAAAGGCTGGGATGGCGCAGCCCCGCTTGTCCGTAATGGAGAACGCGGACTATTCAAATTGGAGTATCAACACTTTAAAGAGACTCGCCCGCGCATTCGATGTGTCTGTTTCCGTAAAGTTTGAGACGTTTTCTAACGTCGTAATGGATTTCGAGGAAATGTGCCGAGCGAACCTTTCCCGCGCTTCATTCAAGGACGATCCAATATTCCGCTCTGCAAAAGTGAGAACGCATAGAGCTTTTCGCGCAAAGAGGATCAACTCAGACGCAGAACAGAACGCATTGCAAGGAACGCAGCGGGCGCAAGGTACGCAACAGTTACTGCCATTCAACGTAACTGAACTTGTGCCCCGTAGGAGCCGAGACTCCGAAGAATACTCCTCAGCCCAGAAAGGAGCCGTTTCAAATGAAGCTCTCAGCAGTGCTGCTCGCTAGGTATTACGGGCTAGTTCAGATCGAGGATTTGAACTCAAATGGGACTGTGTATTACCCCGAAGTCGTAGCGGCATTGGTTGAGCGCTACGGATTCATGAAGTTCCCTCAGAAGATCGAAGAGTTCGATGAGAGTAAGGGGATCGAATTCACTGGAGGTCGAATTGGGAAATACGTGATCGAAAAGTTGATGATCTTCAACAGCGGTATCTATATAGATACTCTAGCGGACACTGCTACTTCGGAAACCATTTGGTACGACCTAATGGAATGGGCTGTTGGAAAATTCGAACTAACCTTTCGGCGCGACATGGTCACACGCGCAGCATATGTAAGTCACGTTACATTTCATTCGGATGCCCCGATTCTTGCAGTGCATCCATTGCTATCCAAAATTGCAAGAAGGGTTTCAGATGAAGTTGCGGAAAACTTTAAGCAAAATCTCGAATACGAACCAGCTACCGTCGGCCTCTCGTTTGACACTCTTTCAACAAAATTCGGAGTGGCTGGCTTTTCCGTTCAAAAGCGCGAAGGCGTAGCCTTTTGGGAAAACAAATATTTTTCAGCAGCGCCACTAAAAACAAGTGTTCATTTGGAGCTTTTAGAGGAGTGGGAAAAGACATTTGGAGGCTAATATTCGGTCGCTTCCCTAACGACCCGCGCGGCGGCCTGGTTCACGTCCTCGCGCGGTTTCCTCTCTTGAGGGTGCGAAAGACGTTTATGTGTCGTGAACTCATCAGTCAATGCACTCTGTTTAGTTGGATGAGGACGAAACATCGTGCCACACGCAGAGCATTCAAAATCGCCCGTTAGCTTTCCTTTTGCATCCTTTTGCGGCTTGAGGTATGGATCGGTTCGCTTTGCCATGCCTAAAGTCTACGCCGGTCTATACCCCACCGCGAGCCCTGTGGAAATTCAAACTGCACCACTACCCCCAGCTCGACTACTCCATCCTCGACGTCTTCACCTCCACGCCTCTCGCCGGCAATCCCCTCGCCGTCGTCCTCGTTCCGCCCGAACGCGCCTACGCGCTCTCCGCAGACCACATGCAGTCCATCGCCCGCGAGTTCAACCTCTCTGAAACCACGTTCATCCACCGCCGCCCCGCCGCCCTTGAAGCCACTGAAGGCCTCCGCGTTCGCATCTTCACCACGCAGGAAGAGCTGCCCTTCGCCGGCCATCCCACCCTCGGCACCGCCGCCCTCCTGCGCCGCATCGCTCCGGAGCTGCTCCGCGACGACACCATCACACTCGCCCTCAACGTCGGCCCCATCCCCGTCCACTTCGAGTCCGACACCTTCGGCGAAATGACCCAGCGCGACCCCACATTCGGCTCCGCCCTCGACCCCGCGCAGGTCGCCCCGCTCATCGGCCTCCATCCCGACGACCTCGACCCCGCGCATCCTCCGCAGGTTGTCTCCACCGGCATTCCCTTCGCCATCGTCCTTCTTCGCTCGCTTAGTGCCCTCGCCCGCTTTCGTGTCGATCTCGCGCAGGCCATCCCTTGGATCAACCAGCATTACGCAGGCGCATTCTTCTATGCCCTCGCGCCCACCGGCGAATCCTCGCCCCAATACCGCGCACGCATGCAGTTCTACGGTGGTGAAGACCCCGCCACAGGCTCCGCCGCCGGATGCGCCATCAGTTATCTCGCCGCCCGCCGCATCGTTCCCTCCGGCCAACGCATTCATCTGCGCCAGGGCGTCGAAATCCATCGACCCAGCGACCTGTTCCTCTCCGCACACCGCACTTCCAGCGTCGATTCGCCCGCGGTCGCGCAAGTCCGCGTTGCCGGCAGCACTGTTCTTGTGGCATCGGGACAGCTTTTCCTGCCGTAATGCACACGCTTTCAACAAGCTTTCATCAACCCAAACCCGTTCCTCTCTTCGCACTGCGCGTTTTCCACTTGTTACACGTGCGTTTTCACCCCCACCTTCGCTTCCCTTTCTCTCTTTTCCTCCGCCTCCAAAGCTCTTACTCTTGCCAAGCATTGAAGCAAAACTTCCGGCAGCAATGCCGGCCTTGCCAAGGACAACAACGCACAATCTGACCGCAGGGGAAGCTCGCCTCATGTAGATTCGCCAATGGAATGCATCGGGCCTTCGCGGCGTGCCCGCCATGGCTGCGCGCGAAACCCGCCTTCGTTCCAGGTCGAGAATCTGCCTGACAGCCACACTGCGGCCGCCGTCCTGGGTTCAGGAAGGACTCGCGCCGCTTACGCCGGATGAGGAGTTGGTGTGAATTGAGTCGATGCACTGGAGCGTCGTTTTCCTCAGGAAAACGGCGCCTTGCATGGATCTCAATTCGCCAAGGGAATTCCCAATCCGTCCAAGCCCGCCCACAGAGCGGGCAAAGCCGCCGTCTGTCTCCGCTACGGCAACAAAATCCATCAAAGGAGTATTGCACCCGGTTATGAGGCCCAAGAAAGTCATTCTCTGCGTCGACCACCATGAGCAGGACCTCTCCGTCCTCAGCTTCATGCTCTCCACCAACGGCTACCGCGTTCTCGCCACCACCGCCCCCGCGCAGGCCCTCGAACTCTTCGCCGGCCACGCCGTCGATCTCGTCCTCGCCGACTGCTCCACGCCGCACCTTGAAGGCTTGCAGCTCGTCGCCCGCCTCAAGCAATCCGCCGCCCACGTGCCCATGGTCCTCCTCGGCGATCCCCAAAAGCTCGCCGCCCACGTCCACGCCGCCGACGCCGTCTTCGCCAAGAAATCCATCTCTCCGCACGAGCTCCTTGAGCGCATCAAGATCATGAGCGCCCGAAAGCGCGGCCCGCGTAAGGGCATGCACCGCCTCGCCCAGTCCGCCTCGCTCGCCGTCGCCTCTTAAGCGCCTCGCCGAGCGCGGCCGTCTCGCTCCCCGCCGCGCCCGCTCAACCGCCGGGTGCCCCATTCATGCGCGCACCGGGGTCCCCGGCGACAGGTCTTCGTCGCCGGGGTGGCTGGGCGCATGAGTGGGAATCGGATCACCCCCACGAGTACGATGCACCCATACTGGGTGCCTCAACTCTCGATTCTGACACCTGCAACACCTGCTCCGTCGGTCGTCAGCACCCGTCAAACTCCCCCGCCCGCACCCCCCCGCTTGACGGCCCCGCCGCAAACTCGTCATACTCGCCATCATCATTGCCAGCGTGGGCTCGTCTCTCGGCCCGCGCGAAAGTGGCCCTCATTTATGGATCTAATTCTCGTTCGCATTCTTTTTGTCGTCCTTCTCTCCGCCGTCTGCCTCTTCCTCCGCCCCTTCGGCCTCGCGCAGCCCCTGGCCGCCGCCGCCGGAGCAGCCGCCGCGGCCGCCGTCATCGTCTTTGAGCTCCGCGTCCGCGCACTCTCGCTCCGCCGCCTCATCGGCGCGGTCGCCGGCTCGGTCCTGGGAATCTTCGGCGCGGCTCTCTTCTGCCTCGTCCTGCGCTCCGCCCCGCTGCCCACATCCACCTCCGCCGTCCTGCAAATCTTCGTCCTGCTCCTCATGACCTACGTCGGCCTCATCGTCGGCGCAAGCAAGGGCGACCTGCTCAACCCCGCCGCCCTCGGCGTCGTCTTCTCCGGCGAGCGCCCCCCGCGCCGCTCCGCCAAAGTCCTCGACACCTCCGTCATCATCGACGGCCGCATCGCCGACATCGCTGAAGCCGGCTTCATTGACGGCGCAATGGTCATCCCCGAATTCGTCCTCCGCGAGCTCCAAATCGTCGCCGACTCCTCTGACGGCTCCAAGCGCCAGCGCGGACGCCGCGGCCTCGACATGCTCCAGCGCATGCAGTCCAACCCCGCGCTCAACATCCAGATCGTCCCCGACGACTTCCCCTCCATCCGCGAAGTCGACCTCAAGCTCCTCGAGCTCGCCAAAAAAATGGAGGCCAAAGTCGTCACCAACGACTTCAACCTCAACAAGGTCGCCCACCTTCATCACGTCGAGGTCCTCAACATCAACGACCTCGCCAACGCCCTCAAGCCCGTCGTCCTCCCCGGCGAGCGCATGACCATCCTCATTCTTAAAGAAGGCAAGGAATTCAACCAGGGCGTCGGCTACCTCGACGACGGCACCATGGTCGTCGTCGATCACGCCCGCAAAATGATCGGCAAATCCGTCGACATCGCCGTCACCAGCGTCCTGCAAACCGCCAGCGGAAAAATGATCTTCGGCAAAATGGACGAAAACGGCCGCGCCACCTCTCCCGGTTCTGAATCCCCGCGCCCCACCCCCGCCGAACTCGCCCGCTGACGCAGGCCCAAAGCATGCGCACCCCATCCTTTCCGCCCCCTTTGCGGAAGAGGTGGGCTTGACCCTTCGCCGAAAGGGTGGGCTTGCACTCCCTTCGCATGTCCACCGAGCACTGTCATCTTGAGCGAGTCTGCGCAGCAGACGAGTCGAAAGATCTGCGGTAGGCAGGTGGCCCACTCATCGACTCCTAATCTAGGCCTTGTGGTGTCAGGCATTGTGCCCCGTTCATCGCGGCCCTATCGCGATGAGCGGGCGGCTCAATGAGGCCGCCAGGTGCCCCAGGGCAGGTGGCCCACTCATCGACTCTTACTATAGGGCTTGTGGTCTCAGGCATTGTGCCCCGTTCATCGCGGCCCTATCGCGATGAGCGGGCGGCTCAATGAGGCCGCCAGGTGCCCCAGGGCAGGTGGCCCACTCATCGACTCTTAATAGGGCCTTGTGGTGTCAGGCATTGTGCCCCGTTCATCGCGGCCCTATCGCGATGAGCGGGCGGCTCAATGAGGCCGCCAGGTGCCCCAGGCAGGTGCCCCAGCTCCCGATTCTGAGACTTGGCTCGTCAACCCCGCCTTCACCCCTCCAGCTACCCCGCCGTCCCGCCCCAAAAAAATCTTCCCCAGCTTTGCCGATTAATTCCCCAAAAAGCGCACGCTGGAAATAAGCAGCACTCTCGCCCGGACACGGTTCGGCCAGGAGCTGGAGGCTAACGGCTAGTAGCTGGGAGTTGGGTTTACCCCGCCCCCTCTGTCCTCACTTTGCCGTGAATGGGCGGAAATAGCCTGGAGGAGAGCTCACGGTGCGTCTGCTCCTGCTGCCACGTTGCCTCTCGATTCGGCGGCCCACATACAGGCAATTGCTCTTGCCCGACGAAAAAGGGCCGACAGATCGTCGGCCCTTTCTTGAATCCTTAAGTCCCGCAGGCGCAGTTATTCGCCCTTGAATCCGTTCGAATATCCCTTGACGAACGCCTCGCGGAATTGCTCCTTGAATTGATGCTTGTCCATGCCCTTTGGTATCTTCGCGTCTTTGTATGCGTCGGAATCCGTCGGTTTGAACTTCTTGCTCCGGCCATGGTCTGCCTCACCCTGGCTGAATCCCGCGGCATATCCCTGGCGGGCCACCATGTTGGGCGAACCGTTCTCCGGATAGGCCAATTCGTACCCGCGCGGTGCCTGCCAGCCGGAGGAATCGTACGAATGCGTTCTCGTGGTAGTGGTCTGGTCCTGTGTAGTGGTGCTGCTGGGGTTCTGCGCTTGCACCGATAGGCTGACACCGAGCGATAGCGCACACGCCAGGCCTGCAAAACCTATCTGTCGATGAATCATTCTAAGAATCATTTCAATCTCCTCGTAAGCAGCGAAAACACACAGCCTACTTCAAGTTTGATTCTTATCCATCCGGCCGGTTGTCCGCGAGTGCAACTTTAATGCGCCTACATTCGTTGCAGAGGCAAGAAGGACGGTCCTTCAACGGTGGATGATCGCCGTCCGCGGTCGGAGTGGCCGTGGGATTCCTTTGGGGGCCAGCGGCTTGTCGCTGTTAGCGGTTACGGGGGTGGCCGCCGCCGCTCACCATCATCATAGGAGCCTGATAACTGTGACTTATGAGCCAGAAATCACGATACAAACTGCTCAGTGATTGCATAAATGCCTTCTCCCTCAATCGCCGGGTGCCCCATTCATGCGCGCACCGGGGTCCACGGCGACAGGTCTTCGTCGCCGGGGTGGTTGGGCGCATGAGTGGGATCAGGCACGAGGCAGGTGGCCCACTCATCGACTCTTAATAGAGACCCTGCGGTCTCAGGAACTGTGCCCCGTTCATCGCGGCCCTATCGCGATGAGCGGGCGGCCCACTCATCGACTCTTAATAGAGACCCTGCGGTCCCAGGAACTGTGCCCCGTTCATCGCGGCCCTATCGCGATGAGGCAGGTGGCCCACTCATCGACTCTTAATAGAGACCCTGCGGTCTCAGGAACTGTGCCCCGTTCATCGCGGCCCTATCGCGATGAGCGGGCGGCTCAATGAGGCCGCCAGGTGCCCCAACTCCCGCTTCTGGAACCCCGAAAACCAACCCCGCCCGTCAGCCCTCCAGCTCCACCGCCGGGTGCCCCATTCATGCGCGCACCGGGGTCCCCGGCGACAGGTCTTCGTCGCCGGGGTGGTTGGGCGCATGAGTGGGATCAGGTAGGTGCCGGGTGCCCCAGAGCCTGCCCTGAGCAAAGTCGAAGGGTCTCGCTTCACACCGGGGTCCCCCCGGACAGGTCTTCGTCCGTGGGGTGGTTGAGACCTGGGAGACCACGAACCCCACCCCGCCGAACTCGCCCGCCAACGCCTTACGCCTCAGGCCTCGGTGCCGCGGGCGTCAGACCGTGGCGCAACATGACCTCAATCATCTTCGCCTTGTCCGGCGGCCCGCCCGCCGCCGCGCGGACCACTTCCGCGACTTCACGGAAAAACTGCGGCCCAATCGCCGCCGGCGTAACCGCGCACAGCATCTTCGCATCGCGCCTCGTGTTGTTGTCGAACCGGTGCACCGCTCCGCGCGGAATGCACAGCGCCTGCCCGGGCCCCACCTCAATCGGCTTGCCGTCCACCGTCCACGTCAGCACACCCTCCACTCCGTAAATCGTCTCCTCATAGTGGTCGTGGCTGTGCGCCGGCCCAGCCAGCCGCTGCGCGCCCGGCACCATCACCTCAAACATCGCCACCGTTCCTCCCGAGCTCTCCCCCGTCACCAGGAACCGCACTTCCAGCGGTCCCAGCCGGATCGTTTCCTCCGCGGGATTCACACAAACACCTGTCGCTCCATCTGTCATCTCCATCTCCTTTTCGCCGGGTGCCGGGTGCCCCATTCATGCGCGCACCGGGGTCCCCGGCGACAGGTCTTCGTCGCCGGGGTGGTTGGGCGCATGAGTGGGATCGGGTAGGTGCCGTGCGCCCCACATCTCCCGGTTGGAGATGTGGCAGACCAGTCACCTCAATCACGCGACCGGTTCCCCGTCCCTGTCAATCCCTTCTCCGACCCACCCGCCCCCATCCCCCTCATTCTACTCAGCCGATTTCCCGCGCCCTTTTGCCGGCCATTTCCCCCTCCCGTCACACAATAGAAACAGCATCCCGTTCCACGAATAACCCTCATCGATGTGTGTCCAAAACTCGTTCTTCGGCTGTGATCCTGTGAAACTGTGCAGCACAGTCCAAAACTCGTTTTCCGCCTGTGATCCTGTGACACTGTGCAGCACAGTCCAAAACTCGTTTTCCGGCTGTGATCCTGTGACACTGTGCAGCACAGCCCTGCACGAGCGCCCGCCGTCGCGCGGGCGCTCCAGATACAGCCCAAAGACTTCTCGTTACCAATCCGACTTCGCCAAGTGCATCGGGCCGATACGGCGTCCATTGAAAATCTGTTACCGGGAAATTCGGAAACTGCCTTGGTGCTGCCTTCTTTCATGCGCCGAACTGCTTCAAATGATGGTCGAGGTGCTTATACCCGAGCATGGCCCACTCGATTGGGGTCATACGCCCGAAGAAGCTGTGGGGGTGTGTCGTACAGTGTTCCGGACCTCCTGTCGAAAACCTATCGACCCAGTCGAGCAGACGCTGCCGCTCGGCGGCAAAATCCTTTTCGCCCTGCATAATCAGGCTCTTCTCGGTTGGCATGTTCCGGCGGATCGGCCCGTCTCCTAAGACAGATCGTTTCGCGATCTTTCCCATGATCCGCCCAACCAGGCTTCGGGGGGAAGACGTCAGGCCTGCGGCCAGTTCCATCCATGCGGAACAGTGCGCCAGCATCTGGGAGACGTTCATCATGCCCCATTGCCGTTCACTCTCCGGCCTCAAGGATTCGATTCGAGTCCGGATTTCTCTCGTAGTAGAAGGTTCAAACAGGTTTTTCAAGGATGCTTGTCCTCTCGTTACGCTTTCTCATCGACCGCTGATAACATGACGGCTTCCTTCACAATCACGAAACTCCGCTATCATGACGGTCACCCACCGGGAAAAAATCCCCTGATCTCGCTTTCGTTCCATGGCGGCGTCACTGGGCCCAGTTGTCCTTGCATCAGGAGAACCGGGACGTGCGCGGGCTTTTGGGTTTGAGCGGCGGCCGGGGAGTTCTGAAATGCGCATACAGGCATGACGGAGCCCAGGAAGATCAAGACCCGTGCGGCTTGCAGTGCAAGTTTGGTGCCGATTGCTTTCATACGTCTCCTTTACTCTTCCCAAGTCCCGCTGGAACGGATCGCTGGAACGGATCAAAGATGGATTCATTCCACTTTGGAAGCCAGTTACAGCAACGCCGTCAGCAACAAGACCAGGAATCGGTTCATGTTTCGCTCGGGCACGCTTCAGGGGCCTGGAGTGGGGAGGGGAATCTTGGATTGGAAACGCAAGATGGTATGAATGCACAGATCATACGCTTAAATCGTGCAGGGGCAACTATTTTCAGGCCCGGTACAAAGGCTTTGTATCAGGGCAGGGCTTTAGCCCTGCCGTTCGCCACCCAAAAATTCCCGGGCTTTTAGCCCCGCTGCAATCCATAGAATATTTGCCTGGATCACCCAGCAATCACCCTCTGAATTCTCCGCTTTCTTCAATGCGCAGACATGGCCGGGTTCGCCTCGATTGGCTGACGATCACTGCGGGAGATGATAGGTTTTGTCTTCCATCTGTTTCATCTCTTTGCCAAGCTCGGCATCCTCCAATTCGAGGAGGTACACATACACGGCCTTCATTGAGCCGTTGGCGGTGGGCCTCGAAGCGTAGTCGATCCGGATTTTCTTCGCAACTTCCGCAAAACCGGGTTGATCGGTCGATCCGTTCGGAAAATGCTGGGCAACCAGGTCCACCCTGAGCATTCTCGACTCCGGGTCGTAGTCGCCTGCATTCGGGTCAAAAGGGTCCGCGCCAGGTGTTTTCGACTTCTGCAGATCTTCCTCCTCCCGGCGCAAGAGCACGTCCGGGTAACCGATTTTCGCCAGCAGGGCGATGTACCGGCGCTGCACGGCTGGAGTCTCCGCTTCGAATTCAGCATTCGTCATGCAGTGAAAACTCGCCAATGTATTGTTTACGGCGTTTACGAAGGGTTGTGTGATTGGGATATTGTTCTTTTTCAGGGTAACTAACAGCGCAACTTCCACATCGTACCGCCGCGCCTTGGGATCTTTTATCACGTTCTTGATGTCATGCACGCGTAGCTCGTCGATGTTGCCCTCCAACTCCGCCAATCCCAGAGACATGGAAGCGCCCGGCTCAACCGTCGCAAACAGTTGCTCGATCTGCGCGGCGTAATTGGCTCCGCCGGTGACTCTGAGGATTCTTTGCGTCGTATCGACCATCACGGCGATGTACTCAGCCTGATCCAGTATATTCATGGTATCGAATTGTCGAAATGGCATTGCCGACAGTGACACCGGCAAGCACAGCGCGACAAAAACTGTCAGAAGGAAAGATGCAATTCCAAGGCGCGGTATTCGGGACATAGAGTCCTCCGTCAAATTCCTGGACGGCATCATAGGCGAAATCTTGGCGGATTGTCGGGAATGATTCGATTTTCAGGCCGATTTGCGAGATGAAGCCGCCAGTCGATATTCGTCCAGGCTATCTTCCCAACTATCGCGAACCGAGTCTGCTAAGGCGTGTCAACACTCGGGTAGACCCCGGACCTTCAGCCCCTCTGCGCTTTCGGCCGATAACGAGAAAACAGCCTGCGCCACAAGCTTTTCTTTTCCGTCCCGCCGGCAGCACTCGACAAAGCCGCAACGGGCGCGGATGCCGACAGAGGTCGGGATGGAATCTTTCCCGCCCAATACACCATCAGGCTTCGGCATCCTTCGGGAAAATCGATGTTGAGCGAAGGGAAGCCTGCTTATCGTTGCAACACGGCTCTTCACTCTGGCGCCGATGGCCTGTTGGCCGCCAGCCGCCGCTCGGCGGCAGTCGACCCCATGCAGCCTTCGCACTGAATAGTATCTTGATTCGCCCCGATTCCGACAAATTGGAAGCGGGATGAGGCTGCCAATGCGTTTCCAGTGTTCGCTTCAAAATACTGTGAGCCCGTGACACCTGAGTGCAGACAGCAGCAGATTCAAAAGAATTGGCGCTAGCTAGCCAATTACTCCCGGTAAACGCCCTTGCGGCCGGGAATCAGGTGCCGGGTCGGGCCGCCGGAATCCCGGACACTGGCCGACATCCCAGTACTAATTTCTATGTCTTTCTTGTGGCCTCTCTTTTGCACATTTTCTGGCGCCCGGCCTTTATAAATCAGCCTGGACACGGCATAAAGCTGTTTCGGTTGCAAGACGCAGTTTAGTGATGAGCTGAAGGGCGCCTATCCCCTGAGGGCTCCGCAACAGTAAGCATCCAAAGCAGATCGGCGAAAAGTCAAGGAATGAGGGTTCAGCATCCAAGGATGGCGTGAATATCTAATGGTGAAGGTTTTCGGTTACACTAACTCGCAAGGGTTGCAAGCGCTTCAACGTGGGCTCCCAAAAATGCCTGACCAAAAGACAATCTGGCGCGTGGTGGTCCCGATCGTGCTCATCGCAGCGGTGTTGACGATGACACTCGGGGTGGCCTGCCATTCCCACGTGAACTGTACGCCTGGTACCTGCCCGTTCTGCCACCTGGTCATCGCGCCTTCTCTGGAGGGCATTCGAGCCTGTGTCCTTGTCCCCATCGGCGTGAGCCTCGAGCCGCAAATAGCGTATTTTGTTGCTCGATCGGCTCCGCGGCAGATTCCCGCGCGCGCACCTCCCGCATAGCCATAGCCTGCCTGGCGTGCCATGTCGGCACCCCCCAATCAGTGTGTGTCTCTTGTTGAGGAGGCTGATTGCCTATGCGTTTACAAGGCATTTGTTCGCGTATCATGCTCGTCGCCGTGTCTCTCTTTGGGGTCGCAGGTGCACAATCGCCTCCGGCGCAAGGCTCGCCGCCACCCGCTCCGCAGGCGCAGACACTTGCCCAGAAGCCGGGAGCCGTGGTGATTACGCTGGATGAAGCCGTTCAGATGGCGCTCCAGCACAATCACAATCTGCTGGCGGAGCGGACAGTGATTGAGGAGAACCAAGCGGAGGAAAAGACGGCCAATCTGCGTCCGAATCCGGTACTTATGACGGACTCGGACTTCCTGCCCGTTTTTCAGCCAAGCAATTTGAGTGCGGACTACCTCGACAACACTGCGCAGTGGGACCTCGGCGTGAGCTACATGTTTGAGCGCGGCAAGAAGCGACAACATCGCTTGCAAGCGGCCAGGGACCAAACGGCCGTATCGCGGTCGCAGGTGGCCGACAATGAGCGGACGTTGACGCTCAGTGTGGCTTCGCAGTTCATCAATGTCGAACTTGCCGAATCCACTCTCGAGTTGGCAACCGCGGACCTGAAGGGCTTTCAGAACATTGTGGAAATTGCCCAAGCGCGATACAAGGCGGGCGACACTGGCGAAGACGATCTGCTGAAGATCAAGCTTCAGTTGCTTCAATTTCAGACGGATGTGTCTGCGGCTGAGCTTGCCAGAGTGCAGGGACTCTCAGACCTGCGCCAACTGCTCGGCTACGAATCAGTGGGGCCGGACTTTGACGTGGCTGGATCGTTCGATTACCTGCCGGTGAAAGGCGACCTCGACGACTTTCAGGCAAAGGCCTTGCAGGACAGGCCGGACCTTCAGGCAGCACGATTGGGAGTGACCGCGGCGAACAGCCAGTACGGCCTGCAAAAGGCTAACGGAAAGCGAGATTTTACAGGAGAGATCAACTACACTCACCTGGCCTATCTCAGCGACATTTCAGTTTTCGGGCAGATCCAAATACCGATCTTCGACCGCAACCAGGGCGAGATTGCGCGCGCAAAGTATGCCATTACCCAAGCTCAGGAGCAGGAAATATTCGCGAGCGGACAGGTGATGACAGATGTGCGGGACGCGTATGAGAGCTTGCGCGCCAATGACAAGATCGTCGGCCTATATCGCTCGGGCTATCTGAACGAGGCGCAACAATCCCGGGACATCAGCCAATACGCGTACCGTCGCGGAGCAGCCAGCCTGCTTGATTTTCTGGATGCGGAGCGCAGCTACCGGGCGACGGAACTCGGCTACCGTCAGGCACTCGCGTCTTATCTGCTCGCCGTCGAGCAGCTTCGCGAAGCCGTAGGAACCAGGAGCATCCCATGAAGATTCCATTGATGACCCGACCTAATGGCGTGATGCAGAGTGCGATGACGCTCGCGCTTCTGCTGACCATCACGGCGTGTAACTCCGGTGATCGCGAGCGGGCGAATCAGATGACATCGTTTTCCGCGAAGACATCCACGTCTGCGACTCCGCAACTCTTCACCATTCCGCAAGACCAGATGTCGCATGTGCAGCTGGTGGCGATTGCGCCAACCACGATCAAGCACACACTGCGACTAACGGGCGCCGTGGCGTACAACGCCTTCAACACCACTCCGGTGATTACGCAAGTTGGCGGACCTGTGACCAGAATTCTGGTTGTGCCGGGCGAGCATGTCAAAGCTGGACAGCCCATGCTCGACGTGAGCAGTCCCAATTACTCACAGCTTCTGGACGCGTATCTGAAGGCATCGGATTCCTACCGCCTGACGCAGAAGAACTACTCCCGTGCCCAGGATCTGTATCAGCACCATGCTATTGCGGAGCGCGATCTAGATCAGGCCGAATCTGACCGCGACCAGGCGAGGGCAGATTTGGATGCGGCCGAGCAAGGGATGAAGATCCTCGGGATCAAGAATCCGGCGGCGTTGGCGAAAGGGCCTCCGTCTGCGCAGATTCCCGTGCTTGCGCCGATTCAGGGCGAAGTCGTGGAGCGTCTCGTTTCACCCGGCCAGGTGGTGCAGGCGGGGCAAACGCAGGCCTTCACGATCTCGGATCTGAGCACGGTGTGGGTGCTGGCCAACGTCTATCAGGCGGACCTTGCATATGTGCATACGGGGGATGCGGTCGTTGTGCAGACGGATGCATACGCCGGCAGCTTCCACGGAAGGATCTCTTATGTATCGGCGGCACTTGATCCCACTACGAGAACGCTGCCGGTGCGCATTGTCGTGGATAATCCCGGCGAAAAGCTGAAGAAGGACATGTATTGCACGGTTACGGTGATGGCGGGCACGCTCGCCAATGTAATTGCCGTGCCGGATGCTTCCATTTTGCGTGATGACAATAATGAGCCGTTTGTTTATGTGGCTCGCGGTGCGAACCAGTTTGGCCGGCGCGATGTCGTGGAGGGCGAGGCTCAGAATGGCCAGACGCAAATTCTGAAGGGACTTTCCGCTGGAGAAACGGTAGTGGGCGACGGCAGCCTGTTTCTTCAGTTTGCCAATGCGCTGCAACACTGAGGAGGCGGCTTCGAATGATTCATCGTATCGTTCAATTTGCGCTGCGGCAACGGCCATTGATTCTCTTCATGGTGGTCTTTCTTTCCGTCGCAGGAATCATCGCGTTCCACCGCATGCCGGTGGATGCGTATCCCGACCTGGCGCCGCCGATGGTGGAAGTGATCACGCAGTGGCCGGGACACGCGGCGGAAGAGGTTGAGCGCCTGGTTACGGTTCCCACTGAAGTGGAAATGAACGGCGTTCCAAAGCTCACCGTCATGCGCTCCATCTCCTTGTACGGTCTTTCGGACGTCATCATGACCTTCAACGAAGGGACCGATGACTATTTTGCGCGGGAGGTGGTGTATCAACGGTTGAGCGAAGTGAGTTACCCGCAAGGCGTAACTCCCACGCTGGCTCCGCTCACCAGTCCCTCGGGGTTGGTGTATCGGTATGTGCTGGAGAGCCCCGACCGCACGCCGCAGGAACTGAAGACATTCGAAGACTGGGTGGTCGAGCGCGAGTATAAGCAGGTGCCGGGAGTTGCGGATGACTCCGGCTTTGGCGGAACTGTGATGCAGTACCAGGTGCTGCTCGATCCTGCCAAGCTTTACGCGTACCACATCACCGTGCCGACTGTGATACAGCAGCTCTCCGCAAACAACTCCAATGCGGGAGGTGGATTCTACTCGCAAGGCGGTCAGTTCTACAATGTCCGCGGAATCGGCCTCATTCGCGATACCTCGGACATCGGCAACATCATCGTGGGCACGCAGAACGGAGTGCCGGTGCGCATCCGCGATATCGGCGAAGTTGTCATCGGACACGCGCCGCGGCTGGGCGAGTTCGGCTTCAACAGGAATGACGATGCCGTGGAAGGCGTCATCATGATGCGTCGCGGCGAACAGACGCAGGATGTGCTGAAGGGTGTGGAAGCGAAGACGCGCGAACTCAACCAGGGCATTCTGCCGCCCGACGTAAAAGTGCGTCCCTACTATGACCGCAGCGATCTTGTTCAACTGACCATCGACACGGTTGAGCACAACCTTGTGCTGGGAATGGCCCTGGTCTTGATTGTGCTGATGGCATTTCTGGTAAGCATCCGTGCGGCGGTGATCGTGGCGCTCACCATTCCATTGTCGCTGCTCTTCTCCTTCATCTTTCTGCACGCAGCAGGAATCTCAGCAAACCTGCTCTCGATCGGCGCAATCGATTTTGGAATTCTGATTGACGGAACCCTCGTGATGGTGGAAAACATCTTCCGCGAGCTTGGTCTGCGCGAAGGCCAGGAATACAATCTCGAGGAAGTGATTCGCATTGCCGCAAAGGACGTCGACCGGCCAATCTTTTACTCGGTTGCGGTGATTATTGCGGGCTATCTACCGATCTACGCCCTCAGCGGGCCGTCAGGAAAACTGTTCAAGCCGATGGCCGATACGGTGGCGATCGCGCTGGTGGGCGCGCTGGTGTTGACCCTCACGTTCGTGCCTGTCATGTGCGCTCTCTGGTTCAAGAAGGGAGTTCACGAGCGCGTGAACAAGCCCTTCAACTGGGTGCGCGATAAGTACGAGGTTCAGCTTGACTGGTGCCTCAATCACCCGAAGGCGACTATGATCGGCTCCACGTTGATCTTCGCCGCATCCATGCTTTTGGTTCCTTTCATTGGCGGAGAATTTATGCCGCATCTGGACGAGGGCGCGCTTTGGATTCGCGCGACGATGCCTTATACGGTCTCGTTTGACACGGCCAGCAAATTTTCACCGCAGATTCGCAACATTCTCCTGAAGTATCCGATGGTGACCGACGTAGGCTCGGAACTTGGGCGTCCTGATGACGGCACGGACGCGACGGGATTCTTCAATGATGAGTTCTACGTTGGCTTGAAGCCGTATAGCGATGCCTCGTGGAAGAAGGGAAGGATCCATAACAAGGCGGAGCTGACTGCAGATATTCAGAGACAGTTGCAGGCGTTTCCGGGAGTGATTTTCAATTACACGCAGCCCGCTGAAGACGCGGTGGACGAGGCGCTGACAGGCTTGAAGAGCGCCCTGGCCGTGAAGATTTACGGGCCCAACCTGCAAGTTCTTCAGAACAAGGCGTTGGAGATCAAGCGCAGGCTCGCGAAGGTACCCGGATTTACGGATCTGACTGTGGTTCGGGAGTTGGGCCAGCCGAGCCTGTTGATTGACGTCGATCGCGACAAGATTGCGCGTTATGGCATCAACGTATCCGATGTGGAGACGATTGTGCAGGCCGCGATAGGCGGCCAGGCGGCGACCCAGGTGATTCAAGGCGAGAAGCTCTTCGACCTGGTGGTGCGCATGAAGCCGGAATTCAGGGAGAACGCGCAACAGATAGGGAACCTTTTGGTGGGGACGCCTTCAGGCCAGCAGATCCCGTTGAGCGAGCTTGCGAATATTCATGAGGCTGCCGGTGCGTCATTCATCTATCGCGAAGACAACTCGCGCTACATCGGTGTGCAATACAGCATTGAAGGGCGCGACCTGCAAAGCTCTGTGCAGGCAGGTCAGCAGGCCATCGCCGACATTTCGCGGACCTTGCCAGCCGGCTACAGGCTCACCTGGGGCGGAGAATACGACGAACTGCTGCATGCCGAAGGCCAGATGGAGTACATCGGTCCGCTCGCCGTGCTAATCATCTTCATGATTTTGTTTGCGCTTTACGACAATTTCAAATTCCCGTTGATCATTCTCGGCGGCGTCATCTTGACTGTGCCTGTGGGCGCCCTGCTAGCTCTCAAAATGACCGGCACGCCATTTAGCGCCTCCTCGGCGCTTGGCATGCTCGCCTTGACGGGCGTATCGGTCGAGACCGCCGTCATCCTGGTCTCTTACATCAATAAGCTGCGCCTTGAGCAGAACATGGACATCCGCACCGCAACCCGCGAGGCCTCGCTGTTGCGGCTGCGGCCCATTATGATGACTGCACTTGTTGCCTGTCTGGGACTCTTGCCAGCGGCGCTTTCCACCGGAATCGGTTCCGACACGCAGAAGCCATTTGCGATTGTCATTGTTGCCGGCCTGGTGTCGCGGCTGCTCCTCGGCTTCTTCGTGAACCCCGTGATGTACGAAATAGTCGCTCGCGATGGAGATGTGCTGCGGGTGTGAACTGGGTGGGGCCTCTGCCTGGAGCCCGGTATGCAGAATCGATAACGGGAAACGCCCATGGCAGCGGCGATTCACCCGGACTGTTCAGCTCATGAGATTCCAGTCGCGATGCCGACTTATTGGCCCTGATTGTCACGGGGCTGATCGGATGTCCCCGCCGGATGGCCTTCCCAACATGGCGCGCGGCCGCATATTTTAATTAGCATCTATTGCGCATATTAGTAATATCGAATATGCTGCATCCTATGCAAGAGACGCTGTGGGCATACAAGGCCAGCATCTTCCAGGCTCTGTCCCATCCCACGCGCATCGCCATCCTTGAGGTGTTGCGCGACGGGGAGCTCTCCGCCGGGGCCATCCAGCAGAAGCTCGGCATCGAACAGGCGAACCTGTCCCAGCACCTGGCGATTCTGAGAAGCCGCCAGATTGTGGCGAACCGCAAGGACGGCAATCAGGTCTTCTATTCCATCCGCAATCCGGTTCTAGTGGAAGTTCTCGACGTCATGCGCCGGTACTTCCAGACCAACCTGGCCGACGCCGTTCAGATGCTCGAGGAAGTGGAAAGCGAGGCGTCTGCCCGGTGATTGCAGAGCTTTTCCTGAGCGGAATCATTGTCTGGCTTGCCGGCGCCATGGCCAGTCTAGCCCTTTGGTGCCAACCGGCCGCTGCCAGGCGGGTTGCCTGCGCAGCCGCACTGGCAGGTTCGCTTCTTGATTTAGCCGCTTCGACGGCCGCTATCTTCAGCTCCAGCCCTATCGTGATAGGCCTTCCTTTCGGCAACCCTGTGTTTACCTGGGCCGTTCGCCTTGACCCGCTCTCGTCATATTTCAACGTGACGCTCGCAGCGCTGGCTGCCGCCGTTTCACTGTATTCCTTCGGTTACCTGAGGGAGATGGAAGGACGCCGAAACCTGGGCACCTTTGGGTTCTTCTTCAACCTGCTGCTACTGAGCCTGGCGCTGGTCTTTACCGCGTCAAACGCATTCTTCTTCCTGATGACGTGGGAAGTGATGGCGCTTTCGTCGTTCTGCCTGATCAGCTTCGAGCACGAAAAGGAAAAAACGCGCAACGCCGGGGTACTTTTTCTCATCATGTCGCACGCGGGCACCGGTCTGCTGCTGATCGCGTTCCTGGTCCTGGCATCCGCCAGCGGCAGCCTGGATTTCTCCAGTTTCCACCTGCTGGCTTCGCGTATGCCGCCGCTCGAACAGGACGTCATTTTTCTGCTTTTCCTCGTTGGCTTCGGGGTGAAGGCGGGAGTGGTCCCCCTTCACATCTGGCTTCCTGAAGCCCACCCCGTGTCGCCCAGCAACGTTTCTGCTCTGATGTCGGGCATCGTGATCAAGACCGGCATCTATGGCATGGCGAGGGTCTTCTTCGATTTCTACGGGGCACCCCCTATTTGGATGGGAACCGTGGTGCTGGGTCTGGGCGTGGCGTCGGCTCTGCTCGGAGTGCTCTACGCGCTGATGGAGCACGATCTCAAGCGCCTGCTCGCCTGGCACAGCATCGAGAACATCGGCATCATCCTCATGGGCTTCGGCGCGGCGCTGATGTTTCGCTCGCTTGGGCAGGCGAATCTGGCCGCCCTGGCTCTGATCGCAGCCCTGTATCACACGTTCAACCATGCCATGTTCAAGGGGCTGCTCTTCCTGGGCGCCGGTTCTGTGGTGCAGGCCACACACACGCGCAACATGGAGAAAATGGGCGGGCTGATTCGGCGAATGCCGGTGACGGCGGTGTGCTTTCTGTTGGGCGCCGTGGCTATTTCCGGGCTGCCCCCGTTGAATGGATTTGTGAGCGAGTGGCTCACCTACCAGGCGCTGCTGGCCGGCTTCGGCACCACGCAAAGCCTGACCCGCTTGATGTTCCCCATCGCCGGCTCCCTGCTGGCGCTGACAGCGGCCCTGGCGGCGGCCTGTTTCGTCAAGGCTTTCGCGATTCCGTTTCTCGCGCTGCCGCGCAGCGAGGAAGCCGCGGATGCACGGGAAGCCTCGTTGCCGATGCGCGCCGGGATGGCGGTTCTGACGGTGGGATGCGTTGCGCTGGGTCTCGGCGCCACCTGGTTCGTGCGGGTCTTCGATCCCATCACGCAGCAGGCCCTCGGCGTTCGCGCAAGTTCGGCGCTGGTGATGGCTCGCGGCTGGGCGCTGTCGCCGGGAACGGCCCATGGGGGCACCATTTCGACAGCCGGAATGGCGATGCTGTTCTTGATCGCCGGCGCTGCATTCGCGCTTCCGCTGGCCGCGCGATGGAGGCGTCGTAGCGTCCCCGGGCCGACGTGGGATTGCGGCCAGCCGGGGTTGACCGCCGACAACGAATACACAGCCACGGCTTTTTCCAAACCGTTGCGCATGATCTTCTCCGCCCTCTATCGTCCGCGCCGGGAGATCCAGGCGGAGTATGAAGTATCGCCCCACTATCCCAGCGCGATCCGCTTCGAAAACGAGATTGAACCCACGTTTGAAAAGCATCTCTATGGCCCGCTGTGGGAGCGGATTATGGCGGCGGCTAACCGCATGAAGGGCATTCAGGCGGGCAGCATCAACCTCTACCTCACGTACATTTTCATTACGCTGATTCTGCTTCTGTTGTTTGGAGTGCGCGGATGACCGAGCGGATGATGATCCGACTGATCGAGAACGCAGCGCAACTTTTTCTGCTACTGGCCCTGGCGCCTCTGGTGACGGGAGTCATTCGAACGCTAAAGGCGCGACTGCAAACACGGCGCGGCCCAGGCATCCTTCAGCCATACAGGGATCTGCGTAAACTCTTCCGCAAAGGTATGGTGATTCCAGAGACCGCGTCCTGGATCTTCGCGGCAACGCCCTGGGTAGTTTTCTTCAGCACGCTTTTGGCAGGGCTCATGATTCCCATGGTTGCCGCCGAGGCGCCGCTCGGTTTGTTCGGCGGCGTGCTGGCTGTGATCTACCTGCTCGGGCTGGGCCGCTTCTTTCTGGCACTCAGTGGACTGGATAGCGGGAGCTCATTCGGCGGTCTGGGCAGCAGCCGGGAGATGACCATCTCGGCTCTGGCCGAACCCGCCATGATGCTGGCCATCTTCACAGTCGCCATCGGCGCCGGTTCGACAGGTTTGACGGAAATCGCCGGCGCCGCCATTGGACAAAACTGGCGCTTTCTTGCCCCGGCGCAGATGTTCGCGTTCGCCGCGCTGGCGCTGGTGCTGATCGCGGAGACGGGCCGGATCCCGGTGGACAACCCAGATACTCATCTGGAGCTCACCATGATCCACGAAGCCATGATCCTCGAGTATTCCGGGCCATACCTGGCCCTCATTGAATGGGCAGTTTCCATCAAGCAACTCGTCTTGATGACGCTGTTGATCAACTGCTTCTGGCCGATTGGCCTCCAGCCCACATGGTTCGGTTTCGGCGCGTTGCAGGGAATAGGCTGGCTCCTGGCGAAGCTGCTTTTCTTAAGTTGCGCAATTGTTCTGCTGGAAACCGTAAACGCCAAGATGCGGCTCTTCCGGGTACCGGAACTGCTGGCGGTGGCCTTTACTCTGGGGTCGCTCGCACTGGTTTCCACGTTCCTCTTCTGATGCTTATGATGCCTTTACTCAATCTTCAACTCGGCGACCGGATCGTCACCCTGATGGCGGCGCTGGTGCTGGTTCTACAGATCGCAATGGTGTCCCAGCGCTGGATCGTGATCCACATCCGCATCTTCGCGGCTCAATCGCTATTCCTCGCCATGATTGCCGCGACCATCGCCTGGTTTAACCACGCGCCGCATCTCTACGTCGCCGCCGCGCTCACTCTCGTGGTCAAGGTGATTCTGGTGCCCATCCTCTTTGAGCGCCTCGTGAAACGCATGGAGATTCATGAAGAGATCGAGCCGTTTGTGAACGTGCCGCTCTCGGTGGTGATTGCCGGAGGGCTGACGCTGGTGGGCTATGTGGTGGCGGCATCGTTTTACCGACCGGACGCGCCGGGCCTGGGTCACAACGCTCTGGCCGTAGCCATTTCTCTTTTCCTGATTGGCTTTTTTACGATGATCAATCGCCGCAAGGCGCTGACCCAGGTGCTGGCACTGCTGTCGCTGGAAAACGGGCTGTTTCTCGCGGCCATTTCGCTGACCTATGGGATGCCGCTGATAGTGGAACTGGGCATTTTCTTCGATGTGCTGGTAGCGGCGATGGTGCTGGGCATACTGGTCTACCGCATCCGCGAGACCTTCGAGTCGGTGGATGTAAGTCGGCTGCGGAGGCTGAGAGGATAGGATGCTGCTGGTCGCTCTATTGCTGGTCCCCCTTGCCACCGCCGCCGCGGCGTTCTTCGCTCGCCGGCGCGCGGCAATGGAAGCGGTCAACCTGGCCGGGTTTGTTGCGATCTTTCTTGTGGCCGGCGCGCTGGCCGTGCGGGTGCTGGCCAATGGCACGGTCTCGCTGGGAAACGGTTTCTTCTATGCCGACGCGCTCAGCGCGCTGGTAATCCTTCTGACCGCATCGGTGGCCCTTGTTTGCTCCACATACTCGATCGGCTACCTCCGCGATGACCAGCAGAGTGGAGCGCTAGGCGACGACCCGAGCGGCAAGGAACAGATCGCGCAGCTTCGCATGTACTACACGCTGACGCCGCTGTTCGTCTTCTCCATGCTGTTCATGGCGGTTGCCAACAATCTGGGAATGATGTGGGCGGCGATGGAAATTACCACGCTGGCTTCCATCTTCCTGGTAACCTTCTATGGGAAGGTCACCTCGCTGGAGGCCGCCTGGAAGTACGCCATCATTGGCGGCGTGGGTTTATCGATGGCGCTGTTCGGCACATTGGTGGCCTACTATGCGGGACACCGCCTCGCCGGTTCGGCGGCGCTCAGCGGGTTGAACTGGTCGGTGCTGGAACAGCACGCCGCCCAACTCGACAAGACCTCGATGCGGCTGGCCTTCGTCCTGATTCTCCTGGGCTATGGCACCAAGGCTGGCCTCGCGCCGATGCACACCTGGAAGCCGGATGCATACAGCGAGGCTCCGGTACCCTCCGCCGCGCTTCTTTCGACGGCGCTGCTGAACTGCGCCCTTTATGGGCTCATCCGTTTCTACATCCTTACCAGCCGCTGTCTTGGCCCGGAGTACCCGGGCCATCTGCTGCTGTTCTTCGGGTTGCTCTCCATGGGAGTCTCCGTTCCATTCGTGCTGGTACAGGGAAACTTTCGCCGCCTGCTGGCGTATTCCACCATTGATCATTCCGGGATTATGGGCATCGCCCTGGGGCTCGGAGGCCCGTTGGGCTGGCTGGGCCTCATGCTGCACATGACCTTTCACACCATCGCGAAGTCGCTGCTGTTCCTGTGCTCGGGCAACGTGTCACAGCACTTCCGCACCGACCTATTCTCCAGGATCAAGGGCAGCGTTATTCGGGCCATGCCGCTGACGGGCGTGGTGCTTTTCATGGCAATGCTGGCGATCATCGGAATGCCGCCTTTCAGCCTGTTTCAGAGCGAGTTTCTGATTCTGCGTGCGGCATTCGACGGCGGGCATGCTCTTACCGGTGTTCTTTTGGTCCTGTTCAGCACCGGTGTCTTCACGGGCGCCCTGCTGCACGTGAGCGGCATGATCCTCGGCCCAGGCGGCGATACCGCAGTGGCGGCGCGCCGTCCCTGGCGCGATGGTTCGGTGCTGGCTCTGGCCGCGGCGCTGGTCGTAATCGGATTCTGGATTCCGGCTTCGCTGTTTGAACTGATTCGCGGAGCGGCGCGGGTGGTAAGCGGACAATGACATCTCCTTGGAAAGAACTTCGCGAGCGTTTTCCGGAGCAGGTCCGCTCCGTGGTAGAACCGGTCTCCGGTCAATTCACAGTTCTGTTGAACGGTCCCGACTCCACCGCAATAGTCCGGCACTTGCTCGCCGAGCGCCGGGCGAGACTGGTGACCGTTTTCGCCGAGGATCGGGTGAACGCGGAAGGCGCTTTCTACAACTACTATCTCTTCGATCGGCCGGGCGACCCTGCCTGGGTGATGCTGAAAGCTCCCCTTCCCGCGGACCATCCCGCGTTCCCGTCGCTGGCCGCGGAACTGCCGGCCGTCAACTGGCAGGAGCGCGAGATTCAGGATTGGTTCGGCCTCGAAGCCACCGGGCATCCGAATCCCCGGCGCGTGGCGCTCCACGATAACTGGCCCAACGTGCATCCGCTGCGCAAGGATTTTCCACTCCATACTGTGCTGCCCCCATTTGAGGGCGAGCAGCACGTCTACCGGCCCGCACACGGAGAGGGGGTCTTCCACATTCCCGTAGGCCCGGTTCATGCCGGCATCATCGAGCCTGGCCACTTCGACTTCGCCGTCGCCGGCGAGCCTATTCTGTACCTCCAGCTCCGCATGTTCTACACGCACAAGGGAACCGAAAAGCTCTTCGAAAATATTCCCATCCACCGCGCGGTGTTTCTGGCCGAAAGTATATCGGGCGATTCGGCATTCTCGCACGGCACTGCATTCTGCCAGGCAATCGAGGCGGCCGCGGGAATCGAGGTCCCGGCGCGGGCACAATTTCTGCGCACGATTCTGCTCGAACTGGAACGAATTGCGAATCACGTCTCCGATACCGGGGCCATCGCCAACGACGTGGGATTCGTGATCGCCAACGCTCATGCCGGCCGCGTGCGTGAGATGGTAGTGGGATTGAACGAAATGCTAACCGGAAGCCGCGTGCTGCGCGGGATGGTGGCCATCGGCGGTGTGCGCAGGGACTGGCAGCGGGCTCAGGTTGAAGCCATCGAGAACACGCTCGAAGTCGTGGAGCGTGAGTACCGCGATCTGGTAGCGATACTTCAGTCGTCCAATTCTACCCGCGAACGTCTGGAGCACACCGGAATCCTGCGCCCGGACAAGGCATTCATGCTGGGAATCGTCGGCGTGGCAGGTCGCGCCTCCGGCGTCGATCTCGACCTTCGGCGCGATCACCCCTACGAGGCGTACAGCCATCTGCCTTTCAGCGTGCCCGTCTATCAGGTCGGGGATGTCCGCCACCGCCTGCTGGTTCGCATAGATGAAGTGCGCGAGTCGATACAGATGATCCGCGCCGCGGTTGCCAATCTGCCAGAGGGCCCGCACTGCGCCTCCGCCCAGCCCATTCCGCCGGGCCGGTGCGCGCTGGGCGCCGTGGAAGGGTGGCGTGGCGAGATCGTTCACTGGGTCAGAACCGGCGACGGTAACCGCCTCGAACGCTGCAAGGTGAAAGATCCATCCATCAACAACTGGCCAGCCATCGTGGAAGCGGTGGAAGGCAATATCGTTGCGGATTTTCCAGTAATCAACAAGAGCTTCAACTTGTCCTATTCGGGGACGGATCGGTAACGCGATGTTCAAGATCCTCCAAAAGACGTTAAGCGTTGGCTCCGCGACGGCTGGGTATCCGCGCGTTGCGCCCCATCTCGCCGAGCAGTTTCGGGGATGCCCGGAGTTCGACTTCGACCTCTGGAGCGACGCACGTCCCGCGGCTGAAGCGTGTCCCACCGGCGCCATCGCCGTCCGCGACCGCGACGGCCGGCGCCAGGTCAGCGTGGATTACGGCCGCTGCATCTTTTGCGGCGAATGTGAGCAGGCTTCTGCGGATGGAGCCGTGCGCATGACCAAACAGTTCGAGCTTGCAGCCACTGATCGCCGCGACCTGGTTCTTACCGCCGAATACACGCTCCATCCCGATGGAAGCCACGCCGGGCTGCTGTCGGCCAGCAGCGTCCGCAACGCCGAGAATCCCGGCAAGCGGATCGAAGCGGCCATCCACAATCTGCTCGGACGGTCGCTGGCGATTCGACAGGTGGATGCAGGCTCGTGCAACGGATGTGAGCAGGAGATTGTTGCGTTGAACAATCCGGTTCACGATATCGAACGCTTCGGCATTCATTTCGTGGCCTCGCCGCGCCATGCCGACATGTTGCTGGTCACCGGTCCGGTGACTCTCAACATGGAACTGGCGCTGCGCAAGACCTGGGCCGCGACGCCGGATCCGAAAGTAGTGGTAGCCGTGGGCGCCTGCGGCATCAGCGGAGGCATCTTCGGAACCAACTACGCTTCGCTGGGCGGAGTGGATGCAGTCATTCCCGTAGACGTCTACGTCCCCGGCTGTCCGCCCCGCCCGGAAGCGCTGCTCTATGGCATTCTGCTGGCATTGGGCCAAGTGCGACAACGCATGAGTCCCATCCGCACAGATGAGTCTTACGCAAGACTTACGCCAGCGCCACCACGAGATTCAATCGCCTGAAGGCCTCAGCACAACACGATCCTTGCGAAACCCTCACCACTCATCGGATGAGGAACGATAAACGCCCCGGGCTCCGGAGCCTCCTCGGACCGCCATCAGGCAGGATGGCACGACATTCCAGCCGTCATGCCGACATATCGGTACTAATCGCTCCCTCGATGAGTGACTCGGCGAATTGTCATGAGCCGACGAAAATCGCAGATTTCCGAGTCGCGAACAACTCGGGAGTGTCGTAGCGAAAAGCCGGCTCTCGGCTGTGCCGTCATTGCACGGCTGATAGCCTTCCCAATCGAACCAGCCTACTGATCGAGAGTTCGGAGATTGTCCTATTGAATGCACGAATCATATCGTCAGAGTTATAAGCCCTTCCATGGAGAATAGCGATGCGGTACGTCGCGTGTGCGACACCCCTCCGGAGCACGCATCTGCTTGACAGGAGCGAGGCATCTCTTTTTAATTAATGCGTTAGTTAATTTACGAGAAAAGGCAGATGCCCAAGAAATCGCTCGGAAAACCCGGTCGGCCGGCTGCGAACCTCGAACGCGATGCACGTGACCTGCTGCTGGCGGCAGCGACGGAGTTGTTTGCCGAGCATGGTGTTGCAGCGACAACGTTTGCCATGATCGCCAAGCGAGCTGGGCTTACGCCTGCCATGCTGCATTACTATTTTGCGAATCGTGAGCAATTGCTGGATGTCGTCGTCGAGGAGCGACTTGCTCCTCTGATTGCTTCGGTGTGGACCCCGGTTGAAGCCGGCGTGGCTCCGAAAGAATTGATTCTCGGAATCGTGGAGCGCCTGCTCGCGGGCATCGAGCGGATGCCCTGGATCCCGTCGACCTGGATGAGAGAGGTCTTGAACGAGGGCGGCCTTCTGCGAACCAGGATGTTGCGTCACCTTCCGTTTGAGAAGGTAAAGATCCTCGGCGAGGCAGTCGCGCGTGGTCAGGCAGGCAAGACAGTCAATCCGAATCTCGACTCCGGCCTGATTGGCTTCTCCATCGTTGGACTCGTGATGCTGCACATGGCCACGGTGCGCTTTTCAGCAGAGGTCTTTGCGCGCAAAACACAGGCGGCGGAGGTAATGAGCCGTCACATTACGGGTCTGCTGCTCGATGGCCTGCGGCCGCCATTGCCTGCTGGGCCAGGCAAGACACGCAGCACTCGATCAGGCGATACACGCGGCGACAAATAGGAATGGAGGAGATCATGGGCATTCGCTGGATACTCGGAAAGTCCGCAAAGGTTGGTCTCGCTGCTGCAGTTACGTTGGTCGTGGCGGGGTGCTCGCGCGGACACGTGGATCGCTATCAGGGCTATATCGAGGGAAGATTCGTCTACGTTTCTTCGCCCGAAAGCGGCAGGCTGGACCATCTTTCCGTCACGCGCGGCCAGACCATTGAAGCCGGGCATCCGCTCTTTGAGCTCGACAAGGACCCCGAAGTGGCTGAGATGAGCGAGGCTGAACATCAGCTGCGAACCTCTGAAGCGCGGTTGAGGGACCTGCGAACAGGAAAGCGCCCGGCGGAGGTTGATGTCACTCGGGCGCAGCTTACGCAGGCGATCGCTGCAAAGGTGCAGGCGGACCAAATTCTAGCGATTGATCAGGCCCAGTATCATGCCGGGGGCATCCCGCAAACGGACGTCATCCATGCGCAGGGTACAGCGGAATCGAGCGCGGCGAAGGTGCGCGAGCTGGAAGCCTCTCTCGCCGTGGACGCGCTCCCCGCGCGCGCGGAGCAGATCAAAGCACAGCAGGGCCAGGTTGCAGCTAATCGTGCTTCTCTGGCGAATGCCTTGTGGAAGCTGCAACAGAAATCCATTGCCTCCTCGCGGCGAGGGTTGGTGTTCGACACCCTGTATCGCGAGGGCGAGTGGGTCCCAGCCGGAAATCCTGTTGTGGAGCTTCTGCCACCGGAAAACATGGAGATTCGTTTTTTTGTGCCCGAACCAGTGATGGGCAAACTGCATATAGGACAAAGTATTCATGTGACCTGCGACGGATGTTCCGCCAACATTCGCGCGACGATCAACTTCATTTCGCCTCAAAACGAATACACACCTCCCGTCATTTACAGCAACGAGAATCGGTCGAAGCTGGTGTTCATGGTGATTGCGAGACCATCCGCCCAGGAAGCAGCTGACATGCATCCCGGCCAGCCCGTCGAGGTCACACTTCCATGACTGAGGTTTCCAGCTCGGAGTACACCGTCGATGTGCAGGGCCTGAACAAGCACTTCGGCGACAAGCACGTGGTCAAGGACCTATCGCTGCGCGTGCGCCGTGGCGAGATCTTCGGCTTTCTCGGGCCGAACGGCAGCGGCAAGACCACAACGATCCGCATGATGTGCGGATTGCTGAAGCCCGACTCGGGAACTGGAACGTGCCTGGGATATGACATTCTCCGCAACAGCGCCGAGATCAAGCGGCGCGTGGGCTACATGACGCAGCGATTCTCCTTCTGGGAGGACCTGACCATCACGGAGAATCTGGACTTTGTCGGGCGCATGTACGAGGTTCCGTCCCGCAAGCAGGCTGTGCGAGAGTCTCTGGAAGGCCTGGGACTGACAGCCCGCGCCGGTCAACTCGCCGGCGATCTATCGGGCGGCTGGAAACAGCGCATGGCCCTGGCGGCCTGTATGTTACACAAGCCAGATCTGCTGCTGCTTGACGAACCAACCGCGGGAGTCGACCCAAGGGCAAGGCGCGACTTCTGGGATGAGATACAGGGCCTTGCAGCGAAGGGCATCTCGGTGCTGGTGAGCACGCACTATATGGACGAGGCGGTGCGCTGCCAGAAGCTGGCCTACATCGCCTCCGGGACACTGCTGGCCCTGGGATCTGCCACTGAGGTCATCGCAGGACAACACCTCAGCACCTGGGCGATTCACGGGGATCACCTCTCAGAGTTGCAGCAAACGCTGCGGCAGCAACCCGGAGTCGCACAGACCGTCACCTTCGGAGATGTTCTGCACGTGAGCGGGACGGACGCCGACCAACTACGGCGCATCGTGGAGTCCGTCGTCGGCTCCAGCGGGAGAAGCGCCGAGCCGATCGATACCAGCCTAGAAGACGTGTTTATCCATCTGATGAGCCGCTCGGAGGAGCAAGCCGGAGGCAAGCCATGAAGCAACATCGTGGCTTTTCGATCGCGCGCTGGTGGAGCATCGTGATGAAGGAGTTTACGCAGCTCCGGCGCGACCGCCTTACCTTCGCGATGATTGTGGGTATACCGATCCTGCAAATGGCGCTGTTCGGCTATGCCATCAACACAAATCCCAAGCATCTCGACACCGCCATCATCAGCGCCGAGGACACCAACTTCACACGAAGCTTCATTGCGGCGATGCAGAACTCCTCGTACTTCAAGGTCGTTGGAGAGCTACCCAATGAAGCGGCAGCGCGCCAGGCTTTGGCCCGCGGGCAATTGCTATTTGTGGTCAATATTCCGGCGGGATTTACACGGCGGCTGCTGCGCCATGAACGGCCATCCCTGTTGATAGAAGCAGATGCCACCGACCCCACGGCGACAGGAAGCGCGCTGGCCGCGGTCAACGGCATCGTGCAGTCGGTAGTCCAGCAGGAGATGACAGGGCCGCTGGCCACGCTCCAGGGCAGCCCTGCGCCGTTTGACGTGAGCGTTCACAATCTCTACAACCCCGACAGCATTACACAGTACAACGTGGTGCCGGGATTGATGGGCGTGGTGCTGACACTCACGATGGTGATGATGACGGGACTCGCGATCACGCGTGAACGCGAGCGCGGCACAATGGAAAACCTGCTGGCCATGCCGGCCACTCCGATGGAGGTGATGACGGGGAAGCTGATTCCCTACATTGGCATCGGCCTGATTCAAGCGTCCATCATCCTGCTGGCTGCGCGATTCATCTTTCAGGTTCCGTTCTTAGGCAACATCGGAGCCGTCTACCTTTCAACGCTGTTGTTCATCGCAGCCAACCTGACGGTCGGCATCACCTTCTCGTCGTTGGCGCAGAATCAGCTCCAGGCCGTGCAGCTCGCTATCTTTTACTTCTTACCTAACATTCTGCTCTCAGGATTCATGTTTCCGTTCAAAGGGATGCCGGCCTGGGCGCAGGTGATCGGAGATCTATTGCCGCTCACCTACTTCAACCGCCTCATTCGCGGCATTCTGCTCAAGGGGAATGGGTGGGCGGATTCCTGGCCCAGCGTGTGGCCGCTGATGGTCTTCACGCTGGTGCTGATGACTGTTGCGGTGGCGACCTATCGCAAAACGCTGGATTGAGGATCGCTGGCCATGTATAGACCAATGAAATCGAAGGGGACAGCCGCAGCAAGGTCGAATTGGACCGCAGCAGCAACCGTTGCCCTCATTCTGACGCTAGCCGAAGGATGCACCGTTGGTCCGCATTATCATGCGCCCGCGCCCCCGACGATTACGTCCTACACACCGCAACCCCAACCGAACGAAACAGTGGGCAGCACCGGCCCCGCGGGAAGTGTCCAGCACTTGAATCCGTCGGCTGAGATTCCAGCGCAATGGTGGTCTCTGTTCCAGTCGCCTGAACTCAACAGCATGGTCAACGAGGCGCTGCAAAATAGCCCCACGCTGGCGCAGGCTACTGCCCGGCTCAAGCAGGCTCACCAGGAACTCAGCGCTCGCGCCGGCGCGACGAAGTACCCCTCTGTGACTGGCAACGCCTCGGCCCAGGAGGAACAGCTCAATCTTGCGGCCTATGGAATCCCCCTCCAGAATCCATCCCCCTTCCTTTTGCTGAACGGATCGGTGGCTGTCTCCTATGCGCTGGACCTCTTCGGCGCCAACCGTCACCTCATTGAAGGCCTGCGCGCAGAGCGAAAGTATCAGCAGTGGGAGCTGGAAGGAGCGCGCCTGATGCTCGCCGGCAACGTGGTATCGGCGGCCATCCGCCAGGCGGAGCTGCAAGAGCAGATAGAGATCACTCGACATATGCTCGAGGTGCAGCAGCAGGAACTGAGCATTGCCCAGCAGCGGTATCGCGCAGGCGGACTCTCAGACTACGGCCTTCGCAGCCAGAGAACCTCTGTGGCGCAGATCGAGGCCACCCTTCCGCCGCTCGAGCAGCAACGTGACGCTATTCATGATCAACTCGCGCTGCTCATGGGGAAGTCTGCGGCCGAGGCTCACATCCCGAGTATTTCGCTTGCGAGCCTGCGTCTTCCCGAGCAACTGCCGGTCAGCCTTCCATCCTCTTTAGTCAGACAACGTCCGGATATTCGCGCCACGGAGGCTCTCCTTCATCAGGCCAGCGCGAACGTAGGGGTTGCGACTGCGAATCAATACCCACAAATCATCTTGTCAGGTAGCGGGGGCGCTATCGGAACCAACTTCACCGCCGGCGGCGATATCTGGAATGTCGGCTCGTCCCTGACACAACCCATCTTCAACGGCGGGTCCTTGCGGGCGGAAAGGCGCAAGGCTCAGGCAGCCTATGACGAAGCGGGCGCCGTGTACCGGCAGACCGTGCTTGAGGCTTTCCGGGAAGTAGCGGACGCCCTCTACGCCATTCAGCACGATGCCGAGACGTTACGGGCGCGAGTCGATGCCGCCAGCGAGGCTCGGGCGGCATATCATATCGCGTCCCAGCGCTACGCGGCTGGAGGCATCAGTCACCTGAACCTGCTCGATGCGCAACGCCAGCAATTGCAGACTGCTCTGGATTGCACGAACTCAACCGCAAGCCGCTATGCGGATTCAGCGACCCTGCTCCAGGCACTCGGCGGTGGCTGGTGGAATCAGACCCATACGGCCATGCCGGCCGCGAAACCAGGCCCCAAGGCTTCAAAGCCGGTCCCATCGCATACTTCGGGTTTCTCGCTTGAATAACCCGCCGGGATTACTCGACATCAGTCGGCCGGCCGGCAGCGATCCGGAGGCCTCCAGAATCACGGGCAACCCGGAAGTAATCCTCAACTGGCGACAACTCACCAACTCGCTCATCGAGATGCGGTTTCCGCCCAATGCACTTATTGGCCCCGAAAAGCGGGAATTGCGACTCCTATCCTCACCCGCAGACAGGCCACGGCTTCGGGGCGCCATGCCGACATATCAGGGCCGATCTGCCCTTCGATACGCCCATTGGAGATTGAACGTCACCGGCGAGGACCACTTATCCCTTAATTCGAAGCACGGTCAGATTTGGCCGCTCATCGCGGCTGACTTGATGCGCGAAAGTATTGCGATTCCGTTTTCGAACTACAACATAAGTCTGCACGGAACCACGGATGTTGCCGGGCGGCCCTATAGGAAGGGTGACTCGGCCTATTACAGCTTCGTGAGCACGAATTTTGTAAAAACCAGCGGGATTCGTCTGCTGGAAGGCCGCGGCTTTGTGCCCAGTGATGAGTCAAGCGGTGCGATTGCTGCCCTGGTGAACGAGGCGTTCGTCAAAATGTTTCTCAGCAGCCGGCGGCCGATCGGCGCTACATTAGGTTTTCATCGTGATCCAGGAGATACAGACGCAGATCTTCCATTTACTCAGCCGATGACTGTCGTGGGAGTGATACAGCACGAGGTGCAAGGGGGAGACCTCGGAGCACCCTTCGAGCCGATGGTCTACATCGACTACCTGGCGCTTCCGAAGACTTCATTCCTCAGCGCGGTCTTCAGCATGAGCGCGGAATACGCGGTGCGCTCTGCTTTGCCCGAGGCGACGGTGGCCGCGGAGTTGCGGGCCGTGGTCAAGCAGGATGCGCCCACCATGGCGGAGATGAGCCTAACGCAGATGGAGGAGCATATCTCGCAGTCGCTAGGCCAGCGGCGGCTGGCTTTGCGGCTTGTTGCGGGATTCGGGATTGTGGCCCTGATTCTCTCCGCCGTTGGAATTTACGGAGTGCTGGCATACTCGGAAGAGCTGCGCCGGCGCGAAATCGGAATCCGCATGGCGCTCGGATCGTCGCGCCAGGGAGCCGCCAGACTGGTTGCGAGCCAGGCGGGAAAGATGGTTTTGCTGGGGCTCGTTCCCGGGATCGTGGGCGCGTGGGCCGCTGGGCATGCGGTGAGGTCGTTCCTGTTCGGAGTCAAGGGGCTTGACGCCGAGACCCTGACTGCGGCCGGCGCCCTTTTGCTGCTGGTGTCGGCTGCCGCCGCGTTCATCCCTGCCATGCGTGCGGCACGGGTCGATCCGGTGGAGACTCTGCGAGCAGAATGAGCACCTTTAGTTCCTGCGTCCCGCCACGCCGAAGATAGAATCGGTACCTTTGCGAAACTATTAATGAGAGTCGCCAACCAGCAAGGACTCGTCCGAGGGATCCGTCCGGGGTATCAGCGCATGGGAAGCCCGAAGCGTTCTGGCAAATCCGGCTCAACTTTGAACGCCGACCCTTTGGCGGGTTCGCAGATTAGAAATTCCGATTCTCGGATGCGTCTACGCTGAATTTGCGGTGCAGGAACTCCCTAAGCGCGAGATCTGCGCTGGTTGGGGCAGGCACCTCTTCCCTATCGGGCCAATCGAGCACTTACGGGCCCATGCTCTGCGGTAAGCAAGGGTTGTAGCCGAGTGAAGACGCATTCGCTGGAGTTGGGGGAATCGGGGGCGTTGCCCATGGCACCCCGTTGAAGTCGAAGAACTCCAGAAGGTTTGGCTGCACCGCATCGCGGTTGGTCAGATGCGCGGAGCTGCCGATGAAACGATTCTCGACAAACTTGATGATCGCCGTGTGATCCATGGGCGTATGCGAGACGTAGTGGCGCCTGGTAAAGGGCGAAACGATTATGTTGGGAACGCGAAAGCCGAGTTGCGCAGCAAAGCCATTGACGGCAGCCGCATCACCGGAATGCGCACCCGGATCGCTCGATCGCAGATCGCAGTACGTGGTGAATACCCCTGGAGTGGGCGGCAGGCACGGATTGTAGCCATCGGGATTTACCGCGATCTGCGAGATATCAGGGATCGTTCCCAGGGATGCATCGGTGTTCTGGTTGGAGTAACCAGGCACCGGCGGCACGTGATCGTATGGACCTCCGCCCTCATCATAGCTAAGGAAGAAGACTGAGTTCTTCCAGGAAGAACTGGTCATGAACTGATTAAGAATATTTGCGACTTCCGACTGGCCAGCCAATATGGATTGGCCTGACCCAGGATGTTCGTCGTTGAGACCGGAGCCCGACTCGATGAATGCAAAAGCCGGCAACGTTCCGTTCGTCAGGTCTGTGAAGAAGGTGGAAAGAGGCGCAACGTGATTCGGATCTATGCAGAACGAATTTGTCGGATCGCCCACCGCGCTGGATGGCTTGGTGGTTCCCGTACAGATGGCGTGACTCGTATTCGAGTACAGGTAGCGATTCGAAAAGCTGAAACTCGAGAATGTCGTGTCGGGGTAGTTGCCACTCGGTAATGTGGAGCATGGATTCGAGGCTGCACAAAAATCGCGTGTGACCGTATAGTAGATTCTCCAGGACACACCTGCGCCCTCCAACTCCTGGAAGATCGATACTGCGCTTGTTTGTGGAAGATGATCATCCGAGCCGGGATCAAAGACCAATCCCTGCGTAGTGCCGCCGGCAAAGGTGGCGATCCGGTTGGGAACGCTCTTGCTGGCTATCGGTGAAAACCAACGATCTGACACCGCGAACTGTGCCGCCATGTAGTAGTAGTAGTTCAGAAAATCCTGGTCGTAATATCCCATTGCGCGCTCGCCAGTGGTGTCGGTAAAGCTTCCTGAACAGGTCTTCGAGTTTACACAGCTCGTTGCATAGCCCTCGGCGTTATGGACGAAGCCGTCCATCTTGATCGGTCGTGAAGTCAGGAAATTGTATCGGTTCACGTCGCCGTAACTGGCCAGCCAGTCAGAACTGTCGTCGTCGATACAGGTGCTCCTCAGCTTGAACAATGGATAAGTTGCTCCCTGGTCATCCTGATTGCTGATGGCGTTCAACTTGTCATCAATCCCGTCCACTTCATAGTCCTTGCCGTCATCGCCGATGTTCCAGCCATTCATTTTCCGGTATGGATTCAACATGCCGAAGTAGTTATCGAACGTATGATTCTCCTGCAGCATGAAGATAACATGCTGAATGGAATTGATGCCGTCCCCGGTAATTATGGTCACGGTCGTATCGGCTGAGGCATTGCCGCTTGACCCGATGGCTTCGGCCGTATAGGTCGTGGTCGAAGTGGGGCTAACTGTCTGCGATCCTCCGGTGGACGACAGATTATAAATAGAACCGTCTGTACCGGTCACTGTCACCTGCGTGGCAGCCTGGGCTGTCACATTCAGAGTAGACGCGCTTCCGACAGCGATTGAGGTCGGGTTGGCGGTAATCGACACGCTGGTTGTTGTGGCAGTCGCAACGGTCAGATTGATCGTTGTGTACGCGGCTCCGCCACAGTGGTCCCATTCTTCCACGACCGTGTGCTCGGAACCAGTCGCCAGCGCAATTGTGGTGTTTAGCTGCGCGGCGTTCACGACGTAAACCAGGCTGTTATTTACGTAGATTCCCATCGAAGCGACACCCTTGGAACACGTGGTCGTGGTTGCGCTCGCCACGTATTGCACAGGCGAAGTTACCGTGGCTCCCGGTGAAGGGGAAGTTACGGTAACTGTTGCACCTGTGGCTGACACGGTCACGGTCGTCGTGGCAGAAGCATTGCCGCTGGATCCGGTGGCTACAGCCATATAGGTTGTGGTCGCAGCGGGGGTAACTGTCAGCGATCCGCCGGTAGTCGAAAGAGTGTAAGTAGAACCGTCTGAACCGGTCACAGTCACCTGCGTGGCATTCTGGGCCGTCACGTACAAGGTGGATGCGCTTCCGGCAGAGATTGTGGTTGGGTTGGCGGTAATCGACACGCTGGTTGTTGTGGCAGTCGCAACGGTCAGATCGATCGTTGTGAACGCAGCCCCGCCGCAGCGGTCCCATTCTTCCACGACTGTGTGCTCGTAACCCGGTGCCAGCGCAATTGTGGTGTTTAGCTGCGTAGAGTTCACTACGTAAATGAGTTTGTTGTTTACGTAGATTCCCATCGAAGCTACACCTGCGGAACAGGCGGTCGTGGTTGCGCTCGCCACGTATTGCACGGGCGAGTAGACCGTGGCTCCCGGAGATGGGGCGCTTACGGTAACGGTTGCACTGGCTGAGACTGACAAGAGGAAGACAGCGAGCGAGATTCCGGAAATAGTTTTCATAAGATCGCCTCAATCGACGATTCTCCAGAATTCGCTTCTGGGTGGGATTCTCTCGACTGGGATCCCCGCCTGCAATATCAGTCCCGAGAAGAACGGATACTCGATAATAGGATGCCGACGAATGGAGAAAGAGGGCAGAGCCAATTTATTTCGGGCTTGAATCTACCGAGCAGCGACAGGACTTGACCTAAACTGACCTAAAAGAACCTAAAACTTTGCCGGCTGTAAGTTGAGAGATTTCGGTCTTGGCCTAAAACCCAAAAACTGCACCAGCTTTGAGGCTGAGAGATTTTGCTGGTCGTGGTTCTCAGAGGGTAAAGAGGGGAGCCAGGATATGGCGAAGAAGGGTCATGCGAAAGAGGAGATTCTGCGGGTACTTCGGGAGGCAGAGTCGGGGGCAACAGTGATTGAGTGCTGCCGCAAGCATGCCATGAGCGTGCAGAGCCTTTATCTAGAATCTATTTCATAAACATTTTGTCCACTTAACCCTGCGAAACGGGAGCCGCCCAAGGCGTTTCTGCGGGCGTTGATGGCGGGCCGTTGGGAACTGACAGAAGAGCAGATGAGTGAATGCGGCATCGAGATGATCTCGCCAAACCGATCCAACCACAAACACAAAACCCAGGACGGCCATGCGTTGCTACGCTACCGCCGTCGCTGGAAAGTGGAACGGCTCTTTGGCCGGTTGCAGAACTACGGCCGACTCGTCACCCGATGGGAATATCACATCGAAAACTTCCTCGGCTTCGTCCAACTTGCCTGCCTCTTAATGCTCCTCAGATATCTATGAGATGGATTCTAGAAGAATGATTGGCCCGAACGGCGGCGTGCAAGGCAGTTGCAGTTTCTCTCACTGTCTTGCCAGCGGAGGTTTTGACGAGCATTTCCCCAATCACAATTCGCACCTCGATGCGCATGAGGGTATTCAACGTGCGACTATTTCCTGGATAGTTTCGCAACGATGAAGACCAGAAGGGCCACCACCACTAAGGTGGTCACCGCCCAGATCCACATCCCGCCACCCATCCATCCGTAACTGCCGTTCATCATGGGATTCTCTTCCGCGCCGTTGCGACGAATGGGTCGAGCGCATCCGTGCTGCTACCAAAAACCTCATCGACCTTGGGATCTAGCTGCAGCAACCGTGGCCACTGTTCGGCTTTCCCGGATGATTGTTCTGGTATTGCGCTGGATTCTTATCGAACTTTTCTTTGCATCTGGAACTGCAAAAGGAATATGTCTGTCCAGCGTGCTCGGTGTGCCCAGCTGCGGTAACGACGTCTATCTCCATGCCGCAAACAGGATCTTTTATAGCGGTGGTACTGTTCATACGGTTCTCCGCGGTTTGTGAAGTTGGGTCGAGTGAACTTCAACGGTCGATTGGCAGTCTCCAGCAGCGAATTTGCCCCCGCCCTGACGGCCTCAACTTGTTCGCGAGAGCCCACTATTGAAACTATCTCACTTCAGAGAGGAACAGGTCTGGTCAGGAATGCTCAGGTCCACGCATCGCACCAGGTTCAAACTCGTGGAACGGTTCAAGCTCCTGGAACGAAGAGTGCCGTTGCTGACGCTTCACAGCTTGATCGTGCGCAGTCTCAGCGCTGGGTGCCCATCGATAAGGACGAAGGCGTTGTCAAGGGCGCACTCATCCCTGGCGGTGCGTGAGCACCGCTTTTGTTGCCAGCTTGGCTGAGGACCAGAGCTTTTGCAATCCACGCTGCATCACCATTCGGCGGGCATC
>DATLRP010000011.1:0-97708 GCA_035534635.1 Occallatibacter sp. | reverse complement strand
GTGCGGCATTGTTGGGTATGTGGGGAGCAAAGATCCTGTTCCGGTCATCCTGGAAGGATTGCGGCGGCTGGAATACCGCGGGTATGATTCTGCGGGCATCGCTGTTGCCGGCGGCCCAGACGGACTGGAGCTGCGTCGTGCGCCTGGGAAGCTGAAAAACCTGGAAGACGTGTTACGCCAGCAGCCACTGCACGGAACGTATGGCATTGGTCACACACGCTGGGCGACCCATGGCCGACCGACGGAGGAGAATGCGCATCCGCATCGTGATTGCAGCGGACGCCTGGTCGTTGTGCACAATGGCATCGTCGAGAATTATCTGCAGCTGAAGCACTCGCTGGCGGCAAAGGGCCACAAATTTGTAACTGAAACAGATACCGAGATCATCGCGCACCTGATTGAGTCGGAATTAACCGCGGCGAAAGAAAACGGAAACGCCATTGCGCTCGAAGAAGCCGTGCGGCGCGCTGTGCGCCACCTGACGGGAGCGTTTGCCATCGGCGTGCTCTCAGCCGATTTTCCGCAGAGGCTGGTTGCCGCGCGTAGCGGACCGCCCGCCGTGGTTGGCCTGGGCGACGGGGAATATTTTCTTGCGTCCGATGTTCCCGGCATTCTGCACCATACCCGTAAGCTGTATTTTCTGGCAGATGGCGACATGGCTATCTTGACGCCGCAGGGCGTCACTCTGACGGATTTCGACGGTAATCCAATCAAACGAGAAGTGCAGAATATTCTGTGGGACCCGATTCAGGCGGAAAAGGGCGGCTACAAGCACTTCATGCTGAAGGAAATCTGGGAGCAGCCGCGCGCCATCCGCGACACCACGCTGGGCCGCGTCTCGCTCGACTCCGGCAAGGTCTTTCTGGGCGAGATGGAGATTGACGACGCCGAGCTGGCCGCTGCCTCCAGCATCAGCATCGCCGCCTGCGGCACCAGTTGGCACGCCGCGCTCACCGGCAAGTACATGATTGAGCGGCTGGCCCGGCTGCCGGTGGACGTGGACTATGCCAGCGAATACCGCTACCGCGACCCCATCGCCGGCCCCGACGCGCTGGGCCTGCTGATTACGCAGTCGGGAGAAACCGCGGACACGCTGGCCGCGCAGCGCGAGATGAAAGCCCTCGGCTCAAAGACCGTGGCCATCTGCAACGTGGTGGGCGCCATGGTTGCGCGCGAGGCGCACGGCGCAATTTACACGCATGCCGGCCCGGAGATCGGCGTGGCCTCCACCAAGGCCTTCACCGCGCAGCTCACCGCGCTGTTCCTGCTCGCGCTCAAGCTCGGGCAGCTTCGCGGCAAGCTCGATGCGGCGCAGTCGGTGGCGCTGATCGAGGAGCTGGGCCGCGTTCCGGCAAAGATTCAGGAGGTTCTCCGCACCAGCTCCGGGCAGTGCGAGCAACTGGCGAAGGAGTTCTCCACCGCGCGCGATTTTCTCTATCTCGGGCGCGGCATCCATTTCCCCATCGCGCTGGAAGGCGCGCTGAAGATGAAGGAAATCTCCTACATCCACGCCGAGGGCTACCCGGCCGGCGAAATGAAGCACGGCCCCAATGCGCTGATTGATGAGACGCTGCCCGTGGTGGTGCTGGCCACCTGCGACCACGACGATCCGGCCTCGCGCCTGCGTTACGAAAAAACGCTCTCGAATATCCAGGAAGTCACCGCGCGCTCCGGCCGCGTCATCGCCGTGGCCACGGAAGGCGACGCGACCATCGGCAGCCTCGTCGAGCACGTCCTGCCCATTCCGCACACCTTCGAGCTGCTGGCGCCGCTCATTGAGATTGTGCCGCTGCAGCTCCTGGCCTACTACATTGCCGTGCGCCGAGGCTGCGACGTGGACCAGCCGCGCAATCTGGCCAAGTCCGTCACCGTCGAGTAGTCAACGCGGCCTCTCCGCGCGCGCCGCATCCTCTTCGCGTCGCACTGTTCGCGGCGTCGCGAACCAACTCTCCGCCCGCTTGGCGAATCCCATCTACTAGGGGCGACTTCGCAACCCGCGGTCTTTCCGTTCCTTCAGCACATGGGCCAACCCGGTGCGAAAGGAATGCATCGCGCCGCGCGCATCCGAAGTGCGCGTGCAGGCAGCGCGTCCAAACCCTCGGAGGAAACACGCATGAATGCTTCGCGCAGAAGATTTCCTTATTGGATTCTTGCCTTGATAGGCCTGGTCCTGATTTTTGCGGGCATGTATCAGGCAGGCTGGCTGCACCTGCCCGGCCACAATGCGTCCATTCCCAAAAAAATTCCGCTGCGCGTGGATAAGAATACCCGCCCGGTGAGCCTGGGGAATTTCAACAATGGATTTGCTTCGGTGATTGATCCCGTGCTGCCCGCGGTCGTCAACATCTCCTCCACCAAGGTGGTGCACCGGCAGAACATGCCGAACTTTTTCGCCAATCCGCTCTTTCAGCAGTTCTTCGGCGGCCAGTTCAGCGCTCCCGCGCAGCCGCAGACTGAGCGCGAGCAGAGCCTGGGCTCGGGCGTCATCGTCAATTCCGACGGCTACATCCTCACCAACAACCACGTTGTGGACGGCGCTTCGGATGTGGAGGTCTTCACGCAAAGCCGCCGCAAATACAGGGCGCGCATCATCGGCACAGATCCGCGCACCGACATCGCCGTGCTGAAGATTGACGCCACGGGCCTGCCCACCGTCTCCATCGGCGACTCGTCGGCGCTGAAGGTGGGCGACCTGGTCTTCGCCATCGGCGATCCCTTCGGCATTGGCGAAACCGCCACGATGGGCATTGTGAGCGCGACGGGCCGCACGCTGCGCGGCAGCGTGGAGCACTATGAAGACTTCATCCAGACCGACGCCTCCATCAATCCCGGCAACTCCGGCGGCGCACTCATTGATCTGCGCGGCGATCTGATCGGCATCAACACGGCCATCATCTCGGCCAACGGCGGCGGCAACCAGGGCATCGGCTTCGCCATTCCCATCAACATGGCGCGCCGCATCATGGATCAGATCATCGCGCACGGAAAGGTCGTCCGCGGCTATCTCGGCGTCAGCATTCAGGACGTGAATCCGGACCTTGCGCAGGCCTTCGGACTCAAGCAGGGCGGCGGCGCGCTGGTCGGCGACGTGAGCCTCGGCGGCCCGGCCGCGCACGCCGGCCTCAAGCGCGGAGACATTATCCTCCAGCTCAATGGCAAGAACGTGGCCAGCGCGAATGACCTGAGCCTGCGCATTGCGGAACTTGCGCCGGGCTCAGTTGCGCATTTTGAGATCTATCGCAACGGCAACACGCAACAGATTGACGTCACGCTTGGCGCCTATCCCGAGAGCGGCGCGGCAAGCGCCTTCAGCGGCGGAGGTAGCTCCACGGCGCTGCGCGGCGTGCAGGTGCAGTCCCTCACCAGCGCGCTGGCGCAGCATCTGGGCCTGCCCCCGGACACGCTGGGCGTCGCGGTCACGGGCGTCGATCCCGCCAGTCCCGCCGCCGCCGCGGGGGTCCAGGCCGGCGACGTGATTCAGCAGGTGGATCGCAAGCCGGTGAAGAACCTTGCGCAATATCAGAGCACCCTGCAGTCGGCCGGCGGTCGCCCTGTGCTTCTGCTGATTAACCGGCGCGGCGCAACCATGTTCGTGGTCGTGCAACCCTGAGCGTTTGCACGGCCGTGAACAGGCCGCAAACCCGGCCACAAAACTTTGATGGGCCTGCGCGCCGCAGGCCCGCGAAGGCGCATACTTGGGACAGGAGGTTTCCGCATGCCCGCACTTTCGCAGCAGGAGATTGAAACCCGCCTCGGCGGCCTTCCCGCGTGGAAGGTCGTGAACGGCGAGCTCGAACGTGTCTTCACCTTCACCGATTTTGTTGCCGCGCTCGCCTTCGTCAACCAGGTGGGCAGTGTGGCCGAGGAGGCCGGCCATCATCCTGACATCGACATTCGCTACAACCGCGTCCGGCTCGCGCTGGTCTCGCACGACGACGGCGGCATCACGGCAAAGGACTTTGACCTTGCGGCGGCCCTCAACCCTTTGGCATAAGGCCCTTCTGGCATTCGCCATGTCCGGCCTGAAGCGCCGCCACGCCGCGCCGCCTGTATCGCGCACGGCCCGCATAGAGACAGGGTTTGACCCCGCGGACCATAGCCGATATAGTAAATGCAATGAGTTTCTTCTCCACCCCGGCCATGTGTTGCGCATGTTGTTGCGCAGTGCGCCGGCGTGTGGGATAAGCCTGAACTAAACTCAGTACGATTCCCCATAAGCCCGCGCTGCAGAGTCCCTGCCGCAGCGGGTTTTTTCTTTTTCCGCACAAATCTACACTGGAGAGACCGCTTGAAGACGTTCCCGCAGTATCCGGCCACCAGCCTGTTGCGCATCGTCAGTCTTGCACTTATCCGTGTCTCCAGGGAGGCCCATTCATGAGTGTTCCCGACCGGCTCACGCATTTGCAGTTGCTTGAGGCCGAAAGCATTCATATCCTTCGCGAGGTTGTCTCGGAGTTCCAGCGGCCCGTGATGCTCTACTCCATCGGCAAGGACTCGTCGGTGATGCTGCGCCTTGCGCAAAAAGCTTTTCATCCCGGACCCATTCCGTTCCCGCTGATGCACATTGACACGGGTTATAAATTTCGCGAGATGCTGGAATTTCGTGACCGCTACACGGCCGAGCTCGGCGTAAAGCTGCTGGTGTGGCGCAATGAGGAGGCGCTGGCCAACGGCGCCAATCCCATTGAACTGGGCACCCAGCGCTGCTGCGGACTGCTGAAGACCCAGGCTTTGCTGGACGGGCTCAACGCGCACGGCTTTGACGCGGCCTTCGGCGGCGCGCGGCGTGACGAAGAAAAATCCCGCGCCAAGGAGCGCATCTTCTCCTTCCGCGACAAGGCCGGCCAGTGGGACCCGAAGAACCAGCGCCCCGAGCTGTGGAGCCTGTTCAACGCACGCATCGCGCCCGGCGAAAGCATCCGCGTCTTTCCGCTCTCCAACTGGACCGAGCTCGACATCTGGCATTACATCCATCTGGAAAAAATTCCCATTGTGCCGCTCTACTTCGCCAAAGAGCGCCGCATGCTCGTCCGCGCCGATGGTCTCATCCCCCTGGAGCAGCCGTTCATCAAGGGCCTGCCCGGCGAGGAGCAGTGGGTGAAGTGCCGTCTGCGCTCGCTCGGCTGCAGCCCCTGCACGGGGGCCATCCGGTCGGATGCGGACACCGTTCCCAAAATCATTGCCGAGCTGATGCAGGTGCGCAACTCCGAGCGCGCCAATCGCATCATCGACCACGACACGGACGGCTCCATGGAACTGAAGAAACGCGAGGGCTATTTCTGATGGGCATTGCGGAAGAGAGCCTGACTGAACTTGAACGCAACCTGCGCGCGGACGTGACGGACCGCGAGCTCGAGGAGCATCTGGAGACTGAGCGCGCCAAGGATCTGCTGCGCTTCAGCACCGCGGGCAGCGTGGACGACGGCAAGTCCACGCTCATCGGCAGGCTGCTTTACGACTCGCGCAACGTTTACGACGACCACATCCAGTCGGTCACGCGCAATTCTGCCATCGACTTTGCGCTGTTGACCGACGGCCTGCGCGCCGAGCGCGAGCAGGGCATCACCATTGATGTTGCTTACCGATTTTTCTCGACGGCGAAACGCAAATTCATCATCGCAGACACGCCCGGCCACGAGCAGTACACGCGCAACATGGCCACCGGAGCTTCCACTGCGGACGTGGCCATCGTGCTTGTGGACGCGCGCAAGGGCATTCTGGACCAGACGCGCCGCCACGCCTGCATCGCTGCGCTGCTCGGCATTCCCATCGTCATTGCCGCGGTAAACAAGATGGACCTGGTGGGCTTTTCTGAAGAGGTTTATCGCGGCCACGAGCAGGCGCTGCGCGAGCTGGCTGAGCGGCTCGAGATTCCCGAGCTCATCGCCGTTCCGGTCAGCGCGCTTGAAGGCGACAACGTCGTCCATCACAGCGAGCGCATGCCGTGGTACGCGGGCCCAAGCCTGCTGGAATTGCTGGAAACCGTGCCGCTGGCCATTGAGCGCTCGCTCGCCGGCCTGCGCTTTCCGGTGCAGCGCGTCATTCGCCCGCATCAGGACTTTCGCGGATTCGCCGGACAAATTACCGCCGGCACGGTGCGCCCCGGCGATGAGGTCATCGCGCTGCCCTCGGGCCGCCGCACGCGGGTCAACGCCATCACCACGTGGGAGGGCGAGCTTGCATTGGCGCACGCGCCGCAATCGGTCGTGCTCACGCTGGAAGACGAGGTCGACGTCAGCCGCGGCGAGATGATTGCCTCGGTCACGGACCGGCCGCACAGGACCCGGCACTTTGAAGCCACCGTGGTCTGGATGCACGCGAAGCCGCTGCGCACCGGCGCAACCTATCTTTTGAAGCACACCAGCCAGACCGTGCGTGCACGCATCGTGGAGATTCGCTCGCGCATCCAGGTGGAGCGCCTCGAGCATCACTCCGCGGAGCAGCTCGCACTGAACGATATCGGCCAGGTGGTGATCGAAACCAGCCGCCCGCTGCTGGCAGATCTCTACCGCGACAGCCGCGCCACAGGCAGCCTCATTTTGATTGATCCCGAGGACAACGGCACGGCCGGTGCGGGCATGATTCGCAGCATTGAGGACGCGGAGGAAAGCGAATCCAGAATCAACCGCGCGACGCGCGGCCTGGTGGTGCTGGGCAACCGCGCTGAGCTTGCTGCGCAGCTTGAACAGTCGCTGCTCAAGGCCGGCGCCGTGGTGCTGCGCACGCGTTCGCCGCTGTCGACTTCGCTCATCGCCATTGCGCGCCTTGGCGCGGTGGTGCTGGTGGAAAGCGCCGACTCAGGGCCCATCACGCTCACCGCCGTGCACCTGGCCAGCGCCGTTGTGCACGAGCTGGCGTTTGACGATGTGGACGCAATCCTCAACGAAATTCAGCGCCTCGGCGCGATTCCCAATGGAGAAGATGACAATGACGACGGACTCGGTATCTGAAGTGGAGGAACGCGCACACGCGGCGCGCGAATTCTTGCGCGAGCGCCTGCAGGGTGCCACGAACGCCTGCGTCACCAGCAGCTTTCAGGCTGAGGATGTCGTTGTTCTCCACATGGTTCGTGAATTTCTGCCTGAAGTCCCCGTGCTCTTTCTGGAAACGGGCTACCACTTTTCCGAGACGCTTATCTATCGGGACCGCATGGCCGCGGAGTGGAAGCTGAACCTCCAGAACATAATCCCGGAGCAGACCGTGGCCGCGCAGGAGGCGCAGTTCGGCATCCTGCACCAGAGCGCGCCGGACAAGTGCTGCGCGCTGCGCAAGGTGGGCCCGCTGTTTCAAGCGCTGGCCGGTTACGGCATCTGGGTCACGGGCCTGCGGCGTCAGCAATCCAAATCGCGCGCCGGTCTGCAACCGGAAGAAACCTTCGCGCTGCCCTCCGGCCACACGCTGGCCAAGCTGAGCCCGCTGGCGGAGTGGACCACGCGCGATGTGTGGCAGTATGCCGAGAGGCACGGGATTCCGCTGCTTCCGCTCTACGACCTTGGCTACACGAGCATTGGCTGCGAGCCCTGCACGGCGCTCCCGTTCGACCCCAACGATCCTCGCTCCGGGCGCTGGTCCGGCCAAAAGCTCGAGTGCGGCATTCACATTCAGGCGTCGTAACCAGAGACCTTCATTGAGCTAGCCCTCGGTTTCGCCATTGCCGCGCTCATCGCCATCACCGGTGTGGGCGCAGGCTCCATCATCGCGCCGCTGCTCATCCTGTTTCTGCATGTTCCGGCGCCGCTGGCCATCGGCACGGCGCTGGTTTATGCGGCGGCCGTCAAGCTGGTGGTGGTGCCGGTGCAGGTGGCGCGCGGGCTGGTGGACTGGCGCACGCTGGGCTTCATGCTTGCCGCCGGCGTGCCCGGCGTCCTCATCGGCTCTGAGATTTTTGAGCGCGTTGCGCGCACGCCCACTCACAACCTCTGGCTCTTTCTCGCGCTCGGACTGATGATTGCGTTCTCCTCGGGCTGGCACAGGTTCGCGGATAGAGTTGGTGGCCTTGCCATCTTCGCCTCCGGCTGGAGATACTTCCTCTGGTGCTTCCCCGGCCGCATCTTTCCCCTTTGCGAGACATCGTCCCGATGCAGCAGCTTTACACCGCACGCCTGGAACGCAAGCAGTGCCTTTCGGAATCCGCGCAGTGTTTTCATTTTGAATTTGTCTTTGAGGATCTTTTTGATTTTCCTTTCACGCCCGGCCAGTTCGTCACCGCCGTGGCTCCGGACCACAACGGCAAGACCGAGACGCGCGCGTACTCGCTGGCTTCCGCGCCGCGCGGCAACCGTTTTGAGATTTGCGTGAACCGCGTCAAGGACGGATACTTTTCCAATTATCTGGCCGACCTGCCCGACCTGAACGTGCATGAGACCATCCAGGTCTACGGGCCCAACGGCTTCTTCACACTGCGCGAGCCGCTCACGGATTCCATCTTCATCGCCACCGGCACCGGCGTCGCGCCCGTTCGCGGATTCACACAATGGCTCTTTCCGCAGGATGGCCCGGACCGCAGCCAGGGGCGCGAGATATGGCTCGTCTATGGCACGCGGCACGAGACCGAGCTCTACTATCGTGAGGAATTTGAGGCGCTGGCCGCGGCGCACCCCAACTTTCATTACCTGCCCACGCTCAGCCGCGCGCAGGCAAGCTGGACGGGCCTGCGCGGTTACGTGCAGGACCACGTTGCGCGCATTGTGGAGGAGCGCGCGCAGCGCCTGGGCCGGCCGCTGCCGCCGGCCGATTCTTCGGTTCCCGCCGCGCAGTTGCGCTTTGACATCTATGCCTACATCTGCGGCCTGAACAACATGGTCAGCTCAGTGCGCGAGCGCCTGAAGAGCTTCGGCTGGCAACGCAAGCAAATCATCTTCGAGCGCTACGACTGAGGGCTCACGGATTCTTTCTGTCGGAGCCGCGCGTGGTGAACCGCTTCAGCACGAACTCGCGCAGCACATTCTCCCCCGCGTTGCTGGCAATACCAATCGCTCCGTTCACCGCCATCAGCGACGCGCCGCGGCTGCTGGCCGGGTAATACAGATTCGAAATGCCACCCGCCGCAAAGCTGCCCAGCACGTGCGAGTAGTTCGGTTCCCAGTGGCCGTTGTCCCCTCGCGCAATCACCGCCGCCGCCAGCGCGTAAAAGAACCTGGAGTGCAGACTGCCCGTGCCCTTGTAAAAGTAGCGCGGGTCCTGGTGAAAGACGGCGGGAAGCAGCGCGTTGCCAAGAATCCGGCCTGCAACGTCATCGGCATAGGCTGCGCCGTAACGCTTCGCATAGCCCTGCACACCCTGGCCGTAACCCGGAAAGATGTTTTTGTACTGCTCGGCTCCCGCCACTGCGCCCACGGTGAAAAACGTCACCGGGTCCACCAGTGAACGCAGCGCAAGCTGAAACTTCTGTTTCGCCATCATGGGTGGCGCGTTCCAGTCGTAGGTGCTGTAGAAATTCGGAAAGACGCCCAGCACGCGCTGGTGCTCGGCAATATGCATCTGCTGCACGGAAATCTCCACCGGGTCGCCGAACACGCGCACGGTGGACGTGGTCCCCAGCATGGGGAGTCTGAGCCTGGAGACAATGCGAAAGCCGCCGGGCCGCAGCGTGATGGTGCGCCGAATGGTTCCCAGCCCCGGCCCGTCTGCGGTGAGCCGGAAGCTGCCCGCCGCAAGCCCCGCAAATTGGAACTCGCCGTCGCTGCCGGTGTGCCGTTCGCCCACCTTGGCGCCGGCGCTGGAGCGCAGAACCACGTCGGCCCCCTGCACCTCCGCGCCGCTGGCGTCCAGCACGGTTCCGGCAATCGTGGCCGTGTTCTGCGTTGCATCTGCGGCGGGAACGGCGGGTGAAGGGATGGGGCTGGCCGTGTCGGCTGTGGCATGGATTGCCGGAGAGTCAGGGAGCTTTGCCCTCTGTGCAGCCGTGGACTGTTGGGCGCAGAAAGCCATCGGCGCCAGGGTCGTCAGCGCTGCCACCGCAAGCCGCCGGCTCGTTCTTCCGGCGCATTTCCAAAAAAACATTGTCACTCCGCTTACGAGCCCAGGGTTGCCTGGTTGGGGCAGGCAGATGCAGCGCCGCGTTCCCGGTCGCGTCTCCGACGCGTCTGGGCTGGCATCATTAGGACGTTTGACGAGGCAGACCGTCACCAAAGTGGCCTGGGACACCAGGTTATCGTTGGTTGCGGCAGTGCGATGCAGCCAGGGGGCCGGGAATCTGGATGCAATGGAAAGGCGGCGCAACGCCGAGGGAAGGGAAGCAGACTAAAGATTGAACAGCTCGCGCAGACGCTTGGTTTGCGCGCGGCTTACGGGGATCTCGGTATGCTGTTTGTCGTTCATGCGGAGCTGGTAGCTGGACTTGAACCACGGCACCACTTCGCGAATGTGATTGATGTTCACCACGAAGCCGCGATGCGCGCGCCAGAAGAGCGCCGGATCGAGCAGGTCGAGCAGCTCTTCCAGCGTGCGGCACTTTGACTGGCCCTCCATCTGCTGCGTCACCACGCGAATCACGCCTTCGTCAATGGCCGCGTAGCAGATTTCAGCCTGGTCCACCAGCAGCAGTCGACTCTGCGCCTGCACCACCAGCCTGCTGGGCTGGGCTGCGCGCCCGTTGGCCTGCGGACGGTTCAGCAACCGCAGCAGCGCATCAATCTGCGTCTGCGGGGTGGGGCCGACAGCGCCGTTCATGCGCCCCCGCGCACGCTCAAGCGCCTGCCGCACGCGGGTTCTGTCGAAAGGCTTCAGCAGATAGTCCACCGCGTTCACATCAAAGGCGCGCACGGCGTACTGGTCATAGGCGGTGGCGAAGATGATCTGCGGAATCGGCTCGGCATCGCCTTCCGGCTGCGCGGCGTGCCGCTCCATCAGCCGCTTGAGAGTGGCAAAGCCGTCCAGCCCCGGCATCTGCACGTCCAGAAACACCACGTCCGGGTGGTGCCGCTCGATGAGCTCCACGGCCTCAATGCCGTTTTTGCCCTGCGCCAGCACGTCCACGTCGCCGGCCTGGTCAAGCAGATACTTCAGCTCGTCGCGGGCCAGTTTTTCGTCATCGATAATCAGCGCGGAGATGGACATACACTTGCGATTGTAGGAATCGCGCTCTGCCCAGGTCAATGTGCGTGTGCTCGAATGTGCAAAGCCGGATGCGCAAGAACCGTGCACGCAAGAGCCGGCCGCGGGCCCTTATTCGCCCATCACGCGCAGGCGGGACGGGCGCTGGTCGCGGCCCAGCTCGTGGCCGCAGCGCGTGCAGAACTGGTCGGTGGTGCGCACCGTGCGGTAGCAGTTGCCGCAGCTTGCCGTCAGCTGGTAATTGCATTGCGGGCAGAAGTGGAAATCGTTCTGCACGTGGGTGGCGCAGGCCGGGCACCTGGTCATCTGCGGCTGGCGCAGCAGGAAGTAAAGCACGGCGCCAATGCCGCCCGGCAGCACAAAGCAGATCAGCATCCAGAACTTTGAGCTCATGCCGCGCCGGGGCGCGTCCTTGCTCACATAGCCGATCATCAGGAAGTAGAGAGCCGCCAGCAGTCCCCAGGAGAGGTTGAAGTAAATGCGCAGGCCCAGCGGAGGATGATGATGGTGGGCCTCGGGCAGCACCAGCCAGAAGTAGTACTCCACCAGAAGAAACGCCGCGCCGGCGCCCGCGAAGGACCACCAGGGAATCAGCCGCGGATCTTCGTTCACCAGGTTGGATTGTGAATCGGGCATTTGCCTTCCCATTCGCGCAGGAGCTTTCGGAGGAGTATTCCCAGATTAGTCCTCTTTGAGTGGACGCGAAAGAAGTTTCTGAAGTTGCGCTTCTCGGCAGTACTCAGAGGGGATTTCGGCCGTAACCTCTAGGGACGGCGGCGCAGCCAGCCCGCCAGCAGCACGCAGGCCAGCAGGGCAGCGCCCAGAAACATGATCCAGACCCCCAGCTCGTTGGACAGATCGGTAAAGCGTCCCCCGGCCACCATCGAATCGACGGTCCACCACACCAGCGGGCCCAAAAGCAGCACAATCAGCAGGATGGCGGCAAGCGCAAGCGACCGAGTCCGCTGTCGCCCGGCCTTCTGGTCGGCCATCACGCCCATGGAGGCCAGCACCACGCGCCGCGTCCGGTAGCCCACCGCGCTCTCGCGGTCGGCCTGGCGTCCGGCAAGCGAATCGACCAGATCCCGCGCGGAGTCAGCGTCGCCAACCGTTCCCGTGGTGGGCTCAACCGTGGTCAAGCACCCTCCTGGCGACGGATCTCCTCGCGCTCCAGCTTTGGCTTGATCGCCGCAAGGCCCCGATAGAGCCGGGATTTCACCGTGGAAAGCGGGGCCCTGGTCACCTTGGCAATCTCTTCCAGCGCCATCTCCTCATGGAAGCGCAGCACCAGCACCTCGCGATAGAGCGTGTCCAGATCCAGCAGGGCCGCGGCAATCCGCCCGCGATCTTCCACGCTGGCCAGCCGGTCGAACGGCGTGGGCTGGTTGTCGGCCACCTCGAAGGCCATCGGCTTGTCGTCGTCGCCGCCGGCCTCGAACAGCTCGTCCAGGCTCGACATCGTCCGCTTGCGCTTCTGGTCGATCACCAGATTGCGCGCGATAGCGAACAGCCACGTCTCAAAGCGCGACTTGCCGTTGAACTGGCCGCCGCGGACAAGCACCCGCATCCACACTTCCTGGAAGAGGTCTTCGGCCATTTCGCGGTTGCCCGTCAGGTACATCAGATAGCGCAAAAGGCGGTGCTGATAGCGCACAATCAGCTCGTCCAGCAGGCCGGCCTCGTTGCGCTTCAGGCCTTCGGCAATGGCAAGGCTCTCCTGGCGAACCTGTTCGTCCACCAGCACTGAGGCGACAGGGGTAAAAAAAGAGCGAATCGTGGCTGCGGGACTCATCGTGTTCTATTAGACGCGATTATGCGGGCCGAAGCCGCTCAAAAATGCGGCATCGGCAGCATTTTTGTGGTTCCACGGCCCGGTTCTGGGCCTTTTTGCAGGGGTTTGAGCCCATTTTCAGGCCGCCGCCGGGCAAGCCCGCCGCACCTCGCCCCGGTTCTTTGCCCAGCCCATCGGAAGCGCGGCCCCGGTACACTAACCGCATGGACGTTCTCTACGGCCTGCACCCGGTGGAAGAGGCTCTCCGGGCCGGGCGGCGGCGCTTTGACCAGGTGCTGGTCGCGCGCGAGCGCCACGACGACCGCCTTGCGCGCCTGGTGGCCGCGTTTCGCCAGGCCGGCGTGCGCCTCCGCCAGGAATCGCGCGAGCAGCTCACCCAGCTTGCCGGAACCGCCGCGCATCAGGGGGTGGTCGCGCTGGTCCGCCCGCAGCAGATGCTCGCTCTCGAAGACCTCTTTGCGCCGCCTGCGTCCGGCCTGAATCGAAATCAGACCCGGCTGCTGCTGGCGCTGGACGGCGTGGAGGACCCGCAGAACCTGGGTGCGCTGCTCCGCGTGGCCGACGGCGCGGGCGTGGACGGTGTTTTGCTGCCCGAACGGCGTTCGGCTCCGCTCAGTCCGGTCGCCGTGAAAGCCAGCGCCGGCGCGGCCGAGCACCTGCGCATCGCCCGCGTGGTCAACCTCGTCCGCGCGCTTGAGGAGCTGAAGCGGCGCAACGTGTGGATCATCGGCCTGGACGAGCGCGGCACACAAGCCTATGACCAGTTTGACTTTACCGGCGATTGCGTCCTTGTCCTGGGGCGCGAGGGCGCTGGGCTGCACGATCTGGTTCGCCGCACCTGCGACCACCTGCTGCGCATTCCCATGGCCGGCGGCGTCAGCTCGCTCAACGTCTCGGCCGCCGGCGCCGTCGTGCTCTATGAGGCCTTCCGCCAGCGCCGCGCCAAATTCGCTCAAGCCGGACTCGCTAATGCCGGACTCGCTCCTGCCGGGCTCGCTCCCGCCGCGTCCAAACCCAAGCACCGGAAAGGCCTTGGTTCATGAAGTTTTTTGTGGCCCGCGGGCTGGCAATCCTCGCGGTTGCCGCCCTGCTGCCAACCCTTCCTTCGGCGGCCCAGTCCGCGCCGCCCGCGCCACCCAAGCCGCAGACGCCTGCGCCCCAAGGGCAGGTCATTTTTTCGCGCTCCACCGACGCGAACGGCCAAACCACCACCCAGGCCGGGCCCGCCGCGCCGCAGCCCAGTATCCAAATGGCCAGCGAGCCTGCCGTGGAGGACGCCGCCCGCCGCGCCGTCACCGTGACCGCGCTCAACCTCGACGTGCATCTTGAACCCATTGACCACCGCATTGCCGTGCGCGCCCTGGTCACCGTCCGCAATGACGGCAAAACGCCGCTGGCCCGCATTCCGCTGCAAATTTCCTCTGACCTGCGCTGGGACCAGGTTCGTGCAGAAGGGCGCGACGTCTCTGTTCAGGTGGCAACGCTCAACTCTGACGCCGACCACACCGGCCAGCTCCACGAGGCTGAGATTCCGCTGGCCCAGCCGCTGGCCCCCGGCGCGTCGCTGACGCTCGACGTGGAATACTCCGGCGCAATCATCGCCACGGCCAGGCGCCTCACCGCCGTTGGCACTCCGCCGGACCTGGCCATCCGCTCGGACTGGGACGAAATCAGCCAGACCTTCACCGGACTGCGCGGCTTCGGCAACGCGGTCTGGTATCCGGTCTCCAGCGTGCCGGCCATTCTGGGGGACGGCAACCGCCTCTTCGAGGAAATCGGCACGCAGAAGCTGCGCATGCAGGGCGCGCCCTTCACCCTCCGCCTCACGGTCGAGTTTCGTCACGGGCAGCCGCCCACCATCGCCGTGGTCAACGGCCAGCCTGTCCCGCTGGACGTGCAGGACGCGGGCGGACTGGACCCCGCAGTCCTCGGCGTGGCCACCGCCAGCGTGCAAACCACCGTCGATTTTCAGGCTCCCAGCCTTTTTGTGGCCATGCGCAAGCTGCATGCGGGTGACCACACAGACGCGTGGGCCACGCCGGACAACGACACCTCCGTCGAGGAATGGCTCAAGCAGGCCGCCGCGGTTTCGCCATTTCTGGAGCAGTGGCTGGGCCGGCGCCCGAGCCGCAACCTGACCGTGCTTGATCCGCCCGACCCCGACGACGCGCCCTTTGAAACCGGTTCCCTGCTGGTGGTTCCGCTTGGCGACCAGACCGCTTCCGAGCTCGACACGATCCTGGTGCACTCGCTCACCCACGCCTGGCTGCATCGGCCGCCGGCCTGGCTCGATGAGGGCGTGGCCACTTTTATGAGCACATTGTGGGTGGAGCAGCATCAGGGCCGCGAAAAGGCTTTGGAAATGCTCGAGGCGCAGCGGACAGCGCTGGCCCTCGTCGAGCCCTCCAGCCCCGGCGAAAGCGCGGGCGAGCCGCTGCCGCGCGCCACCGATCCGATCTACTTCCGCACCAAGGCCGCGTACGTGCTGTGGATGTTGCGCGACCTGGCCGGCGACGGCCCGCTGGCGCAGGCGCTGCAAGTCTGGGCCGCCGAGCCGCCTTCAAGTCCGGATTCGGGCAGCGCGACCTTTGAAGCCTTGCTGAAGAAGGCCGGCGGCACGCGCGATCTCTCCTGGTTCTTTGCCGACTGGGTCAACGCCGACAAGGGCCTGCCCGATCTCGCGATCGACAGCGTCTATCCCAGCGCTCTCCGGGCCGGCTCGTATCTGGTGGCCGTCAATCTTTCCAACAGCGGCTACGCCGCGGCCGAGGTTCCGCTCACCGTGCGCTCAACGGAGACTTCCATCACGCAGCGCATCCTCATCCCCGCGCAGGGCAAGATCGTTCGCCGTCTGCTGATCGTGGGCCGGCCCACGCAGGTGCAGTTGAATGACGGCACGGTACCGGAAACGCAGGCCAGCATCCACATCATGAATCTTCCCGCGGCGCCGGCGGCATCCGGCTCGTTCCCGGCCACGCCTCACTAGCTCAGCCGCTACCGCTCCGCCCTTACCGCTCCTTTGCCGCGTTGCGCGCTTTCACCTTGAACCAGATGGGCGTGCCCTCAAAGCCGAAGGCCGCGCGGATTTGATTCTCCAAAAAGCGCTCGAAGGCAAAGTGCAGCTTCACCGCGCGGTCAGTGAAGAGCACGAAGGTGGGTGGCGCAACGGCGGCCTGCGTCATATAAAAAATACGCATGCGCTTGGCCATGGGCACCGGCGCGCGCTGGAAATCAATTTTCTCAAGGAAGCGGTTCATCTGCCCGGTGGTCACGCGCTTTCGCCGCTCCGCCGCCACGGTCTTCACCTCGCGCAGCACGCGGCCCATACCTTGCTTCTCCAGCGCAGAAAGAAAAATCACCGGCGCATAGCTCAGATATTTGAGCACGTTCCGCAACTGCTCCTCGAAAATCTCGCGGTCGGCAGGCGGCTTGCCGTCCGTGCGGCCGGTGGTCACCGCGTCCCACTTGTTCACCACGATAATCACGCTGCGCCCGCTCTCGTGCGCGTAGCCGCCGATGGTCGCGTCGCTTGCGGTCACGCCCTCGGTCGCGTCGATGACCAGCAGCGCCACGTCCGCCGCTTCCAGATGCCGCCGCGCCATCACCACGCTCAGCTTTTCTGCCATCAGGTGGGTCTTGCCCTTGCGCCGGATGCCCGCCGTATCCACAAAGCGCAGCTGCCCGCCTTCGAACTCCACCACCTCGTCCACCGCGTCCCGCGTGGTGCCCGCAATCGGCGACACAATCGCCCGCGAAGTGCCGGTGAGCGCGTTCAGCAGCGTGGATTTGCCCACATTCGGCCGCCCGATGATGGCAATCGAAACCTCGTGCTGGGAAAATTCGCCATGCGTGCGGTGCACCCCCGCTGCCGCTTCCGCCTCTTCGCCTGCGTTCGCCTCTCCGGCCTCCGCCGGCTCGGTGTGTTCCGCTTCGTCCTGCTCCGGCTCGGCTTGTCCCACGCCCGCAAGCGCCTCACTCACCGCATCCAGCAGCTCGCCAATCCCCAGCCCGTGCTCGGCGCTCACCGGATACACATTGCGAATCCCCAGCCGGCGAAAGTTCTCCGCCTCCAGCTCCATCGCGATGCCTTCCACCTTGTTCACGGCCAAAAACAGCGGCTTGCCGCCCCGCAGCAGCATCTTCACCAGGTCGTAGTCCGGGCTCGCCAGCTCAGTCCGCGCATCCACCACCAGCACCAGCGCGTCGGCCTCTTCCAGCGCCACGCGCGCCTGGGTGAAGATCTCCGTCGGAATCAGCGCCGGATCGTCCGGCACAATGCCGCCCGTGTCCACCAGCCGGAACTGCCGCCCCGCCCACTCGTACTCGCCGTAGATGCGGTCGCGCGTAATCCCCGGCTCATCGCCCACAATCGAGCGGCGGCTGCCCGTGAGCCGGTTGAAGAGCGTCGATTTGCCCACATTCGGGCGGCCCACAATGGCCACCACCGGCAGCGCGCGCGCGCCCGCCCCGGCCGGAACCACTGATCTGCGATAGGTCGGCAAAATGCTTCTCCACTCAGGGATGTCGCCGGCCTTGACCCTGCTTCTTCTACGGTCCGGCGTTCGTGGGCAAGCGGTCCGGACGATGCTCCGGCGCGGTCCGCGGGCTCTGCTTCCATTCTAGGGCCTCGCGCTTTGCGCTACCCATCGGCGGAATTCGGGACTACACTTTCTCTAAGAATCCACAAATTCGCAGAATCCACAAAATCCATGCAAGGAGGCAGTACGCATGCCAAAGTACGTCATTGAGCGCGAGATCCCCGGCGCAGGCGCCTTTACGCCCCAGCAGCTGCAGGCCATCTCGCAAACCTCCTGCGGCGTGCTCCGCAATCTCGGCCCGGAGATCCAATGGGTGCACAGCTACGTGACCGCCGACAAAATTTATTGCGTTTACATCGCGCCCAACGCGGAGATTGTCCGCGAACATGCCCGCCAGGGCGGTTTCCCGGCCAACCGCGTCGAGGAAGTCCAGTCCATGATTGACCCCACCACCGCCGAAGCCTGAACCCTCCGCGGGCCAGCCGCTCTCTCTATGATGGAAAGAGCCGCCGGCCCCCATGCCTTCCCCAGACACCCAAACCCGCTCCCTGCCCAGCCTGCACGAGTTCTTCGCGCCCGGCGGCATTCTTGCGCAGTCTGAGCTGCCTTACGAGTACCGCCCCGGCCAGCTTGAGATGGCCAAGGCCGTGGAGCGCGCCCTCGCCGAGCGCCGCCACCTCATCGTGGAGGCCGGCACCGGCACCGGCAAGACCCTGGCCTATCTGCTGCCCGCCCTGCGCACCGGCCAGCGCGTCATCGTCTCCACCGGCACCAAGGCCCTGCAGGACCAGCTCTTCTTTCGCGACGTGCCTTTTCTTGAGTCGCTGCTCGGCCCGCTGCGCGTCTGCTACATGAAGGGCCGCGCCAACTACCTCTGCCGCCACAAGCTCGTCGCCCTGCGCCACCAGCCCATCCTCACCGGCCTTGAGGAGATCGACCAGTACCGCCAGATTGCCGAGTGGGAGCCGGCCACCGACACCGGCGACCGCTCCGAGCTCTCCGGCCTGCCTGAAAACAGCGCCCTCTGGCACAAGCTGGACGCGCGCTCTGAAGCCTGCCTGGGAACCACATGCCCCGACTATCGCCGGTGCTTCATCACAGAAATGCGCCGCCGCGCCCTCGAGTCAGACCTCATCATCGTCAATCACCACCTCTTTTTCGCCGACCTGGCCGTCAAGCAGGAGGCCGCCGGTGCGCCCGACGCGGGCGTCCTGCCCGAGGCCGCCGCCGTCATCTTTGACGAGGCCCACGAGTTGGAAGAGGTGGCCTCGAATTACTTCGGTCTCTCCGTCAGCAACCTGCGCTTTGAGGATCTGGCGCGCGACACCGACACGCTGCTCCGCGGCAAGCAGGGCGCGGAGAGCCTTCCCGCCGTCACGCAACAGCTTCGCGAGCGCGCACGCCTCTTCTTCGCCGGCCTGCCCATGTCCGCCGACGGCCGCCAGCCCTTCGCCGAGCGCGAGGAGTTCCTTGAAACCGAGGGCGATCTTTACCTCGCCGTCCGTGCCACGCTGCGCCGCATGGAGGCGGAGATGGAAGCCCTCAAAGGCATCGACGAAGCCCCCGGCCTGCGCAAGCGCGTCACACGCCTCCGCACCGAGCTCGAATTTCTCCTGGAATCGAACGCCAGCAACATGGTCTATTGGCTGGAGCGCCGCATCGTGGGCGGCTCTTCCGAGCAATCCACTGCACGAAGTGGCCGCGCCGCGGCCTTTCGCAGCCAGGCGCGCAACACCTTTCTGCAGGCCACGCCGATTGACGTTTCTGATCTGCTCCGCGAGATGGTCTTCGAGTCGATTCCCACCGTTGTGCTCACCTCCGCCACGCTCACCGTGCAGGGCGGCTTTGAGCACATGCGCCGCCGCCTGGGCCTGGCGGAAACTCGCGAGCTGGTTGTGCCCTCACACTTCAAGTATGGCGAGCAGGCGCTGCTCTATCTGCCGCCGGAGATGCCCGACCCGCGCGACCCCGAGTTCACTGAGGCCGCCGCCGACTGCATCCGCCGCGTTCTCCAGCTCAGCCGCGGCCGCGCCTTCTGCCTCTTCACCAGTTACAGCCAGATGCGCGCGCTCCATGAGCGCCTTCTGCCGGTGCTCGATTTTCCCATCCTGCTCCACGGCGACGCCCCCCGCAAAGCGCTGCTGGAGCAGTTCCGCTCGACGCCCAACGCCGTCCTCTTCGGCACCTCCAGCTTCTGGCAGGGCGTGGACGTGCAGGGCGAAGCCCTCAGTTGCGTCATCATTGACCGCCTGCCCTTCGCCGTCCCCAGCGACCCCGTCGTCCAGGCCCGCATGCGCGCCATCGAGGAGGCCGGCGGACGGCCGTTTTTTGACTACCAGGTCCCCGCCGCCGTGCTCACGCTCAAGCAGGGCTTCGGCCGCCTCATCCGCTCGCTGGAGGACCGCGGCGTGCTAGTGCTGCTGGACCCGCGCATCCGCAAACAACGCTACGGCAAGACCTTCCTCGAAAGCCTGCCGCCCTACCAGATGACGACCCGCATTGAGGATGTGGAGAGGTTCTTCGGCACGGATTTGTAAGGATAAGTGCGTCCTGGATGAGCGAGAAACCCAGCTTCGTTCTCACGTCGGAATATTTCCTCTTTCGGCTCGCCCCAATGAATTGAACAAAATAAGCGAGTTTTCCAGAGGCGTAAAGCGAATATAAGAATACTGAGGAGCAATCGATATGGGAGTTGGTGCCGCAACGCTGAAAGTTGTTTCGGGCAAGGGTATTCAATCCATTTCCAGGAAGAGCATCGAGGTCGACGTCTTTGCCGCGTTCGGGAGAAGGTTAAGGCTGCTCGATCTGTTCTGCTGCGCTGGCGGTGCTGGCGCTGGGTATGCTGAGGCGGGCTTCGATGTGGTTGGCGTCGATATTGACCCACAGCCGAACTATCCCTTTGCATTTATCCAGACTGATGCGCTGCGATTGGACCCAAAGTTTTTGTCCACGTTTGACGCAATTCACGCATCTCCCCCGTGCCAGTCCTATTCCGATCTGGCAAAACGCAACGGCAACGCGGATAAATGGCCGCGCCTCATTGACCCCATCAGGGACATTCTCCTCCGCTCAGGATTGCCGTACATGATCGAGAATGTGGAGGGAGCACCGCTGCGTGACCCGATCATACTTTGCGGCACGATGTTCAAAGGATTGCGGGTGCTCCGGCATAGGCTCTTCGAAGTCAATTTTCCCGTCCTGACACCCAAGCATGGGCCGCACCCCAAAGTACATACCTTTGACAAGCGCAAAGCGCACTACGGAAAGACGAACGACATGATCGACTTCGTTCAGGTGACGGGCGGCGGTAACTGCACTATTGCTGCGGCACGCGACGCAATGCGTATCGATTGGATGACGAAGAATGAACTGAATGAGGCAATTCCGCCTGCCTACACGCGTTTCATCGGGAAGCAGCTTGCGACATATTTGGTCGCAAAGGAGTTGACCGAGCAGGAGCTGAAGCGAAATGCGTAAGCAGGGATCCAAGGAGCGGATCCGGCAGTTCTTTCTTGCAAATGTCGGTCGGGTCATCACATCAATCGAAATTCGCGATGCAGCAGGGTCCAACGTGAGCGAATGGGCGCGTCGCGTTCGCGAACTACGTGAAGACGAAGGCTGGCCAATTCTAACGCACCACGATAATGCTGGCCTGAAGCCGGGTCAATACTTGCTAAAGGAAGCGCCTCCGGAACGCCCGGCTGTAGCTTTCGCCCGGAGTATTTCCGGCAAGATTCGCGCAGAAGTGCTTGATCGAAATGGATTTACTTGCCAGATGTGCGGGCTGACTCCTGGCGATATTGATCCTTCAACCGGTCGGAAAGTTCGCCTTCACATAGGACATATCGTCGATAAGAGCATCGGGGGAAAAGATGAACTTTCGAATCTCCGAACTCTTTGTTCAACGTGCAATCAGGGGGCAAAGAACATCACAGCTGTGAAGCCGCCTGCTATATGGCTGCTCTCGCAGATCAGACGCGCAGGAATAGAAGAGCAAAATGCAGTCTATGATTGGCTAAGGAAAAAGTTTAAGGAATGAGCGCGAATGGACCGCAGCGAAAACATGCGTGCCATCCGAGGTCGAGACACCCAACCTGAAATCGCGGTTCGCAGACTCGTTTATGGTCTTGGCTTCCGATACCGTCTGTATCAGACTGGCCTGCCGGGAAAGCCCGACCTCGTCTTCCCTTCAAGGAAGAAGGTAATTTTTGTCCACGGCTGTTTCTGGCATTGTCACGGCTGTAAGAAAGGCCTAATTCCGAACACAAATAAGGAGTTTTGGCTCCCGAAGCTACGAAAGAACACATTGAGAGACACCCAAAATCTACATGACTTAGCGGAATTAGGTTGGAGCCCGTTGATAATTTGGCAGTGTGAACTCAAGGAAGCCGCGTTACTGCGCCGCAAAATCGAGCTGTTTCTAGGTCGCAGGCCACGCCGGAAGCGGATCTGACATTGGCGCGGAAGAACAAGTCGCGCCACGAAAGAGGTTTGCAATGAAACGACGCACCGGAAAGCGGTTCGACCACAGCGGCTCCAGCTTCGACAGCTTTCTTGACGAAGCCGGAATTCTCGATGAAGTGGATGCGGTCGCCATCAAGCGCGTGCTCGCATGGCAGATCTCTCAAGCGATGAAGGCCGGCCACGTGACGAAAAAGTCCATGGCGGAGAAGATGGGCACCAGCCGTTCGCAGCTTGACCGCCTGCTGGACCCGAAGAACAGCGCCGTAAATCTCGAAACCATTGCAAGAGCCGCGCGCGCCGTGGGCAAGCGGCTGCGCATCGAAATGATTGATGCCGCCTGAACCGATGCACATCACCCCCACCGACGTCCTCCTCGTCATCGACGTGCAGAACGATTTCTGCCCCGGCGGCGCGCTTGCCGTGCCTGACGGAGACGCCGTCATCGCTCCAGTGCTCCGCTGCATGCAATGCTTCGCGCACGTCCTCCTCACCCAGGACTGGCACCCGGCAGGGCACGCTTCTTTTGCTTCCAGTCACGCAGGCAGGCAGCCGTTTGACCAGATCGAAATGCCCTATGGCGCGCAGACCTTATGGCCGGACCATTGTGTTCAAGGGAGTAAAGGTGCGGAGCACCATCCCGCGCTGCGCATCCCGCAGGCCGAACTGATCCTGCGCAAGGGTTTCCGCCCGCAGATCGATTCCTACTCCGCGTTTTTTGAGAACGACCGCACGACGCCCACCGGCCTCGCCGCCTATCTGCGCGAGCGCGGCCTCACCCGCGTCTTCCTTGCCGGCCTGGCTTACGATTACTGCGTTGGTTTCTCCGCCCTCGATGCCCGCCGCCTCGGCTTCGATGCCATCGTCATCCGCAATGCCTGCCGGGCCATCGACCTCAACGGCTCCGCCGCGCGCATGGAGGCCGAATTTGCCCGCGCCGGCGTGGAACTGGTCGCGTCCGCGCAGCTTTCCTCGGCCACGCACGCGGCAAGCGCGTAAAATCACCCGTGTGAGCGCGGGTTTCCGCCGCTCCGCAACCGCCCATGTCGCGCAACCTTTACATCCTCGCCGCCACGCTTGGCTTCTTCGCCCTCTTCGCCGGCTGCATGATGCTTGTTCCCTCCAGCTTCCAGCCCGGCCTGCCCGCGAACGGCTCGCTCTGGCGCATGATCGCGCTGGTCATGCTGCTGGCCGCGCTGGGCTCGGCCCTCATCGGCGTCTTCAGCCACCTCTTTGAGCAGGTGGACCGCCGCAGCGAGGAAGCCCGGCTTGCCGCGCGCCGCCGTCGCCGTGGCGGGCTCGACCACTGAAACCCGAAACCCAATTCCCGAAATCCGGCTCCGGAAATCGGAGCCCAGCGCCTGACCCTCGCAGGCCCTAGAATGAAGTAGGGAAGCTTCCTCCAAAAGAAACGAGCAAACGCCCATGTACGAAGTCACCGTGGAGGCAGGATTTTCCTCCGGACACTACCTCCGCAACTACCACGGCAAGTGCGAGAATCCCCACGGGCACAATTACAAGGTGCGCGTGACGCTGCGTGGCGCGGCGCTGGACGACGCCGGCCTGCTGCTGGACTTCAAGCTGCTGAAGCAGGTGCTGCGGCCGGTGATTGACCGCATCGATCATCAGATGCTCAACGACCTTGAGCCCTTTACGGTGCTCAACCCCTCGGCCGAAAACATCGCGAAATATTTCTACGACGAAACCAACAGCCAGCTCGACGGCATGACCCAGGGCCGCGTCCGCGTCAAGGACTGCACCATATGGGAGACCGACTCGACCACGGCCACCTACTACGAGTAGCCGCCTGCGAGCACCCGCGCCGGCCCGTCACTTCATCTGGCCCGACTTCGACTCGAGATATTTGTCAAAGGGAATCTCAAAGTAGAACAGCTGGTGCCCGTCAGCATTGCGCAGCTGCTCCAGGTGGAGTTTCGCGCCGTGCAGCGGGTTGTCGAGGTCCGAGACGTCGTACCACAGGAAGCCGGCGCGCGTGGTGTGCGGCTCCACCACCAGAGACTGATACTCAAACTGGTCGAAGTCCGCTTCGATTTCCTTGTTGCTGCCCTTCGGCTTCAGGTGGATAGACGGAATCGGCCCCGGCATGGGAATCTTGCGGCCCATGCGCTCCTTGCGCGTCATCATGCGCTCCACGTCCTCGGGCTCCGCCGCCTGGATCATGTCCCCGGCTGGTGTTTCGAAAAGGATGCGCGCGTCGCGGAGGCTGATGGGCCGGTCGCCGAGGTTGGTCACGATCAGCCGGATGGGCATGACACCGTGGCGCAGGTAGTCGACGCGAAAGATCGATTCTTTTTCTATCGTGTCGAAGGGCTCGGCTGCAATTGCAACCTTCTCCTGCTGGTGTACTTCCACATCCGCGTAGGTGGTGGCCCGCTCCACGGGCGGCGCCTTGTGGCTGCGCGCCAGCGCCGGCAACGCCGCGCAGGCCACCATCAGCGGCAATGCAATCCACGCCCTCATCGTTCTACGTGACTGTATCATTCAAGGGTTAGACCGGCGGCAGGGAAATTCCGTTACGCACGATGATGGTCTTCGTCTACAATCTCGCGTTACTGGCGGTCCTCGTCGCGGGGGCCCCCTGGTGGATCTGGCGCATGGCCACCACGCACAAATATCGCGAAGGCCTTCCGGCACGGCTCGGCTGCGTTCCTGCCGTGCTTCGCTCTGCGCGCGGGACCCGGCCCGTCCTCTGGATCCATGCCGTCTCGGTCGGCGAAGTGCTGGCCATAAGCCGCCTTGTGGAGGAGCTTGACCGCGCCTTTCCCGGCCATCGCGTCCTCATCTCCACCACCACGCGCACCGGCCAGCATCTTGCCCGCCAGCGTTTCGGCGCGGAGCGCGTCTTCTACTGCCCACTGGACCTGCCCTGGGCCGTCCGCGCCTACATCCGCGCGCTGCGCCCGCGCATGCTCATCCTGGCGGAAACCGAATTCTGGCCGAACCTGCTCATCGCCTGCTTCCGCCGCGACATTTCCGTGGCCGTCGTCAACGCGCGCATCTCTGACCGTTCCTGGCCGCGCTATCGCCGGCTGCGCCGCTTCTGGCGTCCGCTGCTCGCGCGTCTCAGCGGCGTGCAGGCGCAGAGCCCAACCGACGCCGACCGCCTGCGCGCCCTCGGCTGCCGGCCGGAACGCGTCTCCGTCTCCGGAAACCTCAAATTCGACGTCCGCGCCGCCGGGCAGAGCGAAATCTCCAACCTTCTCCGCCGGCTCGCGCCCGCGCAGCGTTTCGTCGTCGCAGGCAGCACTCTGGAAGGCGAAGAAGCCGCGCTTCTCGCCGCCTGGCCCGCGCTGCTCGCCGCCGATCCCAACCTCGTCCTGGTTCTCGCCCCGCGCCATCCAGAACGCTTTGCCGCCGTCGCTGAGCTGCTGCGCGCCTCCGGGCTTCGCGTCACACGCCGCTCGGAGTGGACCGCGTCTTCCGCCTCAAATCTCTCCCCGCTGCAACCCGGCCACATCGTGTTTCTCAACTCCATTGGGGAGCTTGCCTCGGTCTATTCGCTCGCCTCGGTCGCCTTTGTCGGCGGCAGCCTCTTTCCCACCGGCGGCCACAACCCGCTTGAGCCCGCGCAGTTCGGCGTGCCCATCGTCATGGGCCCGCACTACGCCAACTTCCGCGCCATCGTGGACGCTCTGCGCGCGCACGACGCCATCCGCATCGCGCCCAACGAGCAGCTTGCGCCGTCGCTCATTGCGCTGCTCGCGGATTCCAACGGTTCGCGCGCCATGGGCGAGCGCGCACGCCAGGTCTTCGAGCAGCAATCCGGCGCAACCGCACGGACCCTCCGCGCCCTTGAATCCCTGCTGGCCCCGGAACAGGTCGCGCCATGAGGCGCCCGTGGATGTTCCCCTTTGTGCCGCTCTATGCGGCCGGCGTGCGTTGGCGCAATCTTCTTGCGGAAACGCGCTGGGAGCCCTCGCGCGAGCTGCGCCTTCCGGTCGTCAGCATCGGCAGTCTTTCCACGGGCGGCGCGGGCAAAACCCCGCTCACCATCGAGCTTGCGCGCCTGCTCTCCGCCCGCGGCTTTTATGTGGACGTTCTCTCCCGCGGCTACGGCCGCCGCACTTCCATCGCCGCGCGTGTGCGGCCCGAGGGCGTGGCCGAGGACTTCGGCGACGAGCCGCTGCTCATCGCCCGCGAGACTGGCGTGCCCGTCTTCGTCGACGCCGAGCGCTACGCTGCCGGCCTGCTCGCCGAGGGCTACATCCCTCAGGAGAATGCCGCGCAACCCTGCGTTCACCTGCTCGATGACGGCTTCCAGCATCGCCGCCTCCTTCGCACCGTGGACATTGTTCTGCTGAGCCGTGAGGACTGGCAGGACGCGCTGCTGCCTGCCGGGAATCGGCGCGAATTCCACTCGGCTGTGCGCCGCGCGCATGTCCTGGTCATTCCCGCCGAGGAGCCAGAGTTCGAAGCCGTGCTGCGCGCGTGGGGATGGCGGGGGCCCGTCTGGCGGCTCAGCCGCCGCATGCAGGTTCCCATCGTTGATGGGCCGGTAGTCGCATTCTGCGGCATCGCCCGCCCGGCGCAGTTTTTCAACGGCCTGCGCGCCGCCGGCCTCACCGTAGCCACGCAAACCGCCTTCAAGGATCATTTCCGTTACGCCGTGGCCGACTGCTACCGGCTCATCGATTCGGCCCGCGCTACGGGAGCCACGGCCCTCGTCACCACGGAGAAGGACCTCGCGCGTCTGGGCTCGCTGGGCGGCGTGCTGCGCGGCGATCTGCCGCTCCACACCGTGCATCTCCAGGTCGCGCTCGAAGACGAAACGGCCGCGCTGGACTGGCTGGCCGCGCGGCTGGCTCCGGCGGCGTCCGCGCAACCCGTGTGAGAAAATCAGAGCTTGCACACGCAGTCCCAAACGCAGTCCCACGCCCAGTCCCACGCCCAGTCCAACGCCCAGTCGAAGTTTCGTCTTCTGGTGGTCCGCTTGGGGGCCATGGGAGACATTCTCCACGCCTTGCCCGCCGTTACCGCGCTGCGCCTGGCGCATCCCGGCTGGCAAATTGACTGGCTCGTCGAGCCCCGCTGGCGGGCGCTGCTTTCCGCTTCTGATGCGCCGGGCCGCGACATCACAGAGCCTGATCCGCGCCAGCCCATCGTCAATCGCCTCCACTTTGCGTCGACGAAAGACTGGCGTCGCGCTCCCTTTCGCGCCGCGACTCTTCGTGAGCTTTCCGAACTCCGCCGCCTCCTGCGCGCATCGCGCTATGATGCCGTGCTCGACCTGCAGGGCGCGCTGCGCTCCGCCGTTCTCGCGCGCCTCACCGGTTCCCGCCGCCGCATCGGCGAGTCTGAGCCCCGCGAGCGCGCCGCCCGCTGGTTCTTCACCGACCGCATCGCCACCACTGGCGCACACGTCATCGAGCAGGACTTCGAACTGGCCTCGGCCGTGGCCGGCGACGAACTGCAGCACGTCGCGCCGTTGCTCCCCGCCGATTCGCAGGCTGAATCTTTTGCCGACCGGCTCTTTGCGGAGGCTCCCGGCCACCCCGCCATCCTCATCAACCCCGGCGCGGGCTGGGGCGCCAAGCGCTGGCCCGTGGGGCGCTACGCCGCCGTCGCAAAATCCCTCGTCCAGCGCGGCTTCCGTGTCCTCGTCAACATCGGCCCCGGCGAGCACCCCCTGGCCGAGGCCATCCGCGCCCACGCCGGCCCCTTCGCCGTCCCGCTCTCCGGCGATCTCGCCCAGCTCATCGCCGTCACCCGCCGCATCGCGCTCGCCATCGCCGGAGACACCGGCCCGCTCCATCTCGCCTGCGCCCTCGGCCGCCCCGTCGTCGGCATCTACGGCCCCACGGACCCCAGCCGCAACGGCCCCTTCGCCACGCGCTTTCGCGTCCTGCGCAGCCCGCTCAGCCGCCGCGACCACACCCGCCATGCTGAGCCCGAAGCAGGCCTCCTCACCATCCAAATTGAGGAAGTCCTTCAGGCCGCCGAGGCTCTGCTATATCCTGAGTCCGCCCCAGATTTGAATCCAGATTCGAATCCGGCCTCCGCCCCATGACCACCCCGCCTACAAGCCCGCCGCCGGAGGCCGCGCAGCCGAATCCGCCGCAGGATTGGATCACCCGCTGGCAGCGCATCGCCCGCCGCATCCGCGTTCCGCTGGGCTTTCTGGCCGCCGCGCTCTATCTCTTCGAGCTCTGGCGGCGCGCACCGCGCCTGGAAGCCGTGGCTTGGAGCCTCGCGCTCGTCCTGCCCGGCCTGTGGCTCCGCGGGTACGCCGCCGGCTACGTGAAAAAAAACCGCGAGCTCACTCAAACCGGCCCCTACGCGCACACCCGCAACCCGCTCTATCTCGGCTCCATGCTCATCGCCTTCGGCTTCGCCCTCGCACTGTTGAGCTGGCCTGTCGCCGTGGTCCTCGCCGCGGGTTTTCTGGTCATTTATGTCCCCGTCATCGCCTCGGAGGAACGCTTCCTCCGCGCCACCTTCCCTGGTTTCGACGCCTATTGCCGCCGCGTTCCCCGGCTGCTGCCACGGCTCACGCCCGCACGCTCCGGCCAGCCCTCCGGCAACTTCTCCTTCGAGCTCTATCTCCGGCACCGCGAGTACAATGCAGCTATAGGTGCGGCATTGCTTTACTTTGGGTTGCTCGTCCTGCGGCCGCTGGTCGGCAGCCTGATGCACGGCCTGCGGTGAGCTTTTTCCTCGAACTCAGTCCAAAATTATTAAGGAGCATGGCCACACGGTGAATCTGCGGACGACGGGGACGACCTTTTTTTGTGCTCTCGCGCTGGCCGCCGCCGCCCTCGGCCAGCAGGTTCCCGCGCTCGCGCCCCCGCGTCCCGGCTTCAGCTTTCCTGAGAAGCAGACCCTCACCTACTCGGTCGACTGGCGCGTCTTTCCCGCCGGAACCGCCGTCGTCCATCTCGAGCAGGTGGGCGACCGCGAGAAGATCACCGCAACGGCGGAAACCATCGGCGCCATCAACCTGCTCTTCCACGTCAGTGACCACTTCGAATCCATCATCGACCGCGCCCGCGCCTGCACCTACCAGTTCAACAAGCAGACCGTCGAGGGCCACCGCCAGGTCAACTCCACCCTCCTGCTTGACTACGCCCAGTCCAAATCCATCCTTGAGCAGAAAAACCTCGTCACCGGCGCCGTCAAGCACGTCGAAAACTCCCTGCCCGGCTGCATGACTGATCTGCTCACCGGCATGTTCTACGCCGCCTCGCAGCCGCTCGTCCTCGGCCAAAGCTTCGTCATCCCCATCGTGGACTCGGTGCACAACGTCCCGGTCACCATGAAGGTGGAAGGCCGCGAGCTCATTCGCACGCCCCTCGGCGCCTTCCACACCATCCGCGTGCAGCCCACCGCCGCCGCCGGCGTCGTCAAGAATCGCGGCAACATCTGGATCTGGTACACAGACGATGCTCGCCACCTGCCCGTGCAAATGCGCGCCCGCCTCTTCTGGGGCACCATCACCTTCCGCCTCACCAGCAACCAGGACAAGTAGTTCCAGGCAATCTTTTCAATCGTGCGCTTGATCCTTTGCGGCGCAAGCCTCGCCTGCCGCACCGCGGGCGCCTCACTGCATCCGGTAGCGCTCGCGCATCAGCCGCTGCAGCCGCGGCCAGAAGATCAGGTTGAAGGCCAGCTCCTTGTCAGGAAACATTCCCAGCGCCGCCTGCCGCGTGTCGGCCACCATCTCCGCGGCTTCGTCCACCGTCAGCGTCCGGTCCTGCGCAATCACCTGCATCACCATGTTCACCACCATCTGCAGGCGGCGAATCTTGCGGTGCTCTTCGGCAAGTTCTTCCGGGGTTTGCGAAGGCTCGGGACGCTCAGCGGGGAAGGGCGGAGAAGAGGCAGGTCCGGTGTTCTGGTCCTGCTCCCAGTGCAGATTCGATGGGCCCATGCGGCAATTCCTCCAGTGAAAGGGGCGGAATGCGATGCGTTGCCTGCATCCTAGCATCGCGCGCGGATTAAGGCAGCGCAGGGCAGCGGTTCAGGCGCTCAATCCGTACAATCAAATCAGATGCCGTTCACTGAGCAATACGACCTCGCCGTCGTCGGCGCGGGCCACGCCGGCTGCGAAGCCGCCATGGCCGCCGCGCGCATGGGACTCAAGGTCGCGCTCATCACCATGAATCTCGACCTCATCGCCCAAATGAGCTGCAACCCTGCCATCGGCGGCGTCGCCAAAGGCCATCTTGTCCGTGAGGTGGATGCCCTCGGCGGCATCATGGGCGAGGTCGCAGACGCCGTCGGCATCCAGTTCCGCCTGCTCAATACCTCGCGCGGCCCCGCCGTCTGGAGCCCGCGCGCGCAGTGCGACAAGCAGCTCTACCGCGTGAAAATGCGCGAAGTGCTCGAGTCCCAGCCCGGCCTCCACATCCGCCAGGCCGAGGTCGTCGATCTCGTCCTTGACGACGCGCCCGCATTCGGCGAATCGCCTTTCACTGATTCTGAAGAGCAGCCGCGCCCCACCCGACCGCGCCGCCGCGTCCTCGGCCTCAAGCTCCGCGATGGCCGCCAGCTGATGGCCGGAGCCACCATCATCACCACCGGAACCTTCCTCAACGGCCTCATCCACTGCGGCGAGGAGCGCTATGCCGCCGGCCGCTCGGGCGAGCCCGCCTCCGTCCTTCTCGGCGAAGCGCTACGGGCGCTTGGGCTCAGGACGTGCAGGCTCAAGACCGGAACGCCTCCGCGCCTCGACGGCCGCACCATCCGCTGGGACACGTTCGAAGAGCAGCCCGGCGACGCCGATCCCACGCCCTTCAGCTTCCGCACCAAAAAAATTCTCCAGCCGCAGGTCTCCTGCCACATCGCCTTCACCACGCCGGAGACTCTTCGCATCATTCGCGAGAATGTCCACCGCTCGGCCATGTACTCGGGCCGCATTGAGGGCGTGGGCCCGCGCTACTGCCCCTCCATCGAAGACAAAATCGTCAAATTCCCTGATAAGACGCAGCACCAGTTCTTCCTCGAGCCCGAAGGCCTGAACACCCACGAGGTCTACATCAACGGCATGTCCACCTCGCTGCCCATGGAAGTGCAGTGGCAGATGGTCCACTCCATTCCGGGCCTGGAAGACGCGGAAATGCTGCGCCCCGGCTACGCCATCGAGTACGACTCGGTGGATGCGACCGAGCTCGACCGCTCCCTCCGCGTCAAGTCCATGGAGGGCCTCTATCTCGCGGGCCAAATCAATGGCACCAGCGGCTATGAAGAAGCCGCCTGCCAGGGCATTATGGCGGGCATCAATGCCGCGCTGTGGCTCAAGGGCGAGCCCGCGTTCACCATGGACCGGACAGAGGGCTACACGGGCATCCTCATCGACGATCTCATCTCCAAGGGCACCAACGAGCCCTACCGCATGTTCACCTCGCGCGCGGAGTTCCGTCTCCACCTGCGCATTGACAACGCCGACCGCCGCCTCACGGCGCACGGCCGCCGCCTCGGCCTCATCGGCGACGAGGCCTGGGCCGGCTACGAGCAGAAGCAGGCGCGCATGGCCGCGCTCGATCGCCTGCTCACCCTCGGCAAAGTGGACACCAGACGCCTCGCCGCAGTGGGACTCGCCGAGCTGCCCGCACTCGCCGGACTCACCTGGGCGCAACTGCTCAAGCGGCCTGAAGTCGCCGTCGAGCCCATTCTGCGCGCCATGCAGCCCGCCATTGCCGCTGAGCCCCTGCTGGCCGATCTTGCAGAGGATCTCGCGCACGGCGGCGCGCTGGCCTCCGCCCATCGCAACGAGGCCCGCGCCGTCGAAACCGAAATCAAATTTGCCGGCTATCTTGACCAGCAGAAGAAGTCCATTGAAAAGCTGAAGGCTGCCGAGTCAGTCCGCATCCCGGAGTGGCTTGATTACAGCGCCATCAGCGGTCTCTCCCGCGAGATGCGCGAGAAGCTCGAGCGCATCCGCCCTTTCACCATCGGCCAGGCCAGCCGCATTCCCGGCGTCACGCCCGCGGCGCTCTCGCTGGTGCACGTCTCCATCCGCCTGCAGGCGGCCAGGCGCGCAAGCTAGGGCGGTTCCGCGCCCGCGTCAGGCGTCTTCCCGGCTAGTGTTTCTTGCTGTCTGGCGAGAGAATCCCCGGCAGGTGGAAGTGCGACGCGTGTTCCTTCTTGCCCTTCTCGGTCGAGTCAGTCCGCACCGCCGTCTGCTGCGCGTTGATGCACATCCAACGTCCGTGCGAGCGCTGAAAGACGTGCGTAAACACGCCCTTCTCTTCCGCTGGCTTGTTGTCCACCTGGTGGTGCAGCACATAGGTTCCGTTGGCCACGGCCACGTCGCCCAGCATCCGCACCGTAATCACGCGCTGCTCCAGGTGCAGCGTCTTGTCCGTGCTGCTCAGCAGGTCGGCCACGCGCTGGTCCCGCGTGGAAATTTCTCCCGCGGCCGAAACCTCCACAAGCAGCGGCGACAGCACCAGCTCCAGCCCGTACTCGTCGCGTTCGTTGATCGCTTTCGACCACGCGTCCTCGATCTTCTGGAACTCTTGAACCTCGGGCGAGGCCGTCGTGGTTGCGGCCGTGGACGCCGGGGATTGCAGCGCGCGCACCGGCGTTGCGGCCGCGCCGCACAACAGAAGGGCAATCAAGCAGGCAAGGATTCGCGTCATGCGCAGGCACACACTCCCTGTTCTCAATGATAGCGGCTCGCATGCGGGAATGCAGGTCCGGGGGACCCCGCCGGTGGAAAGTCCTCCGCAGAGGCGCTAGATGAGCGCTTGCAGCCGCTCCGGCCGTCGCACCGTCACCAGCGCGTCCTCAATCGCGATCCAGCCGTCCTTGCGGAACTGGCCGAGCGTGCGGGTCACCGTTTCGCGCGTCGTGCAGGCCATGGAGGCCATCTCCTCGTGCGTCAGCAGCACGGGAAACTGAAACTGGTCGCCCGCTGCCGCTTCGCCAATCTGGTGGCCAAGCTCCAGCAGCAGCCGCGCCAGCCGCGCCGCCACGGTTTCAGCCAGCGCGATGCGGCAGGCGTCCTGCAGCGCAAAACGGTACTCCTGGCAGATGCACTGCACTGCGCGCAACTGGACCTGTTTATGGGTTCGCAGAAAGGCCAGGAACCGTGCCCGCTCCACCGTGCGAAGCTGCGTGGTGGTCAGAGACGCGGCGGAGACCTCATACGCTCCGTGCGCCAGCGCGGCATAGAGCCCCAGCACCGATCCCGGTCCGGCCACGCGCACAATCATTTCCCGCTCCCCCGTGCCGCAGGTCGTCAGCTTCATGTAGCCGCCGCAGATGAGATAAAGCCAGCGCGCCTCCTGCCCTTCGCGAAAGAGCGGGGCCTGCGCGGGAAGCGAAATCGAGCTTGTGGTCATATCCAGCTCCGCCAGCACCGCATTGCCCAGCGTGCAGAACCATCCCGGTCGGCGTCGCGAGCAGGCCGCGCAGCCCTCCGGCAGCATCACTCCGCCGCGCTTGCTGCGCTTTCGTGGGCCTTCGGCAATCCTTGCTTCGGTCATCAATCTGGCCTGCCCGCCAACAAACGTGCATCCTCGCCCGGCAGATAGCCGTTTTCGGCGGCCGCCGCGGGCGAGGGAACGCTCCGGTCTTCCGGAAGAAGATCTCTTCCTTCCTCAGTCTCGGCCCGTTTCTTCCGCAAGGGATGTGACCGGGCTCACGCAATCCTCCGGGCCGGCCGCGAGGGCCTTTCCGGGCTCCCGGATCGGGACCAAAATGGCCGCTGCGCCCGCCCGTGTTTCAAAAGCAGAGACGCAGAACGCGCGACTTCTCCGCCTGTGACGAACATCACCGTGAACTTACGGAAGAATGCATACCATGAGGCAGGCAAAAGGACTCCGCACGGACGGGAGCCAGCCGGCAAGGAAACGAACGAATCTGCCGCACGCACTTGTTTCAAAGGTTAATTAAGGTCAGCGGGGTTCGGCGTCCACGCGGCAGGGCGCGCAAAAGAGCTCCTAAGGTGGTTTTCGATGCGAAAGGTTGGGCCAGTAGAGCATTCGCTCCGTAAGGCAGCCCCGAGAGGATTCCCGGGGTCGCGCGTCTTTTTCCTGCTGTTGCTGGGCGCGGGCCTGCTGGGTGCCGGCGCAACCACGGCTCCGGCTCAGGCAGCCAAATCCTCCGGCGCAAAGGCAGACGCGGGCCAGTATGTGGGTGAGGCAACCTGCGTCACCTGTCATACCGACGAAGGCAAGAGCTTCGCCAACAATCCGCATGCGCGCCTGGTGCTCGAACATGGCGGCAAGGGCATCACCTGCGAAAGCTGCCACGGTCCCGGCAAGGCCCACGTGGACGCAGGCGGCGATCCGACCAAGATTTTTGATCCAGCCAAGGCCACCGCCAAACAGGTGAACGAAACGTGCCTCAGCTGCCATGCGGGCACCCATCCCAATTTCCTGCGTTCTCCGCATGCCAAGGCCGGCCTCAGCTGCATCAGTTGCCACAGCATTCACGCCAGCAAGGTTGATGCAAAGCTTTTGAAGGCTTCTGAGCCCACACTTTGCTTTCAGTGTCACACCGATGTGAAGGGGGCGTTTTCCATGCCCTTCCACCACAAGGTGAATGAAGGCCTGGTCAAGTGCGACGACTGCCACGACGTCCATGGCACTTTCGGGAACAACAATCTGCGCTCAACCGCCGACCAAAACATGATCTGCACCAAGTGCCACACAGAGGTGCGAGGACCTTTCGTGTTCGAGCACGCCCCGGTCAAGGCCGAGGGATGCCTGGCATGTCACACGCCGCACGGCTCCCAGAATGCCCGGCTCCTGAACATGCCCAACGTCAACGTGTTGTGCCAGCAGTGCCACAGTGCCGTGTCCGCTGACACGGTGCACGGGATGAGCCAGGGATCGGCGGATAGCGTGCCGTGCACCAGCTGCCACACCTACATTCATGGTTCGAACCTGAATCCGGCGTTTCTCCGGTAATGGTTTTGGATCTGTGCCGCGTCCTTCGGCGCATGAACGGCGCGGCCCAACTCTCAACCGGACATTGCACACAAGGCTAAAGGTCTCAATGCGAGCAAGGTTTTCAAGTGAGGCTTCAGATGAAGAGATTCGGCTTACATTCTTGGCTATCGGCTAGGCAGCAGGATCCTGCAAGGCTCCGGCGAGTCGCCGGCGGACTGGCCGTGGCCGCTCTAGTCATGATGACAGGTACGGCGGTCGCCCAGAATACGACTCCAGCCATTCCCGATTCCACTCCTACGACAGAGCCGGTCGTTCCCGCAGGCTACTCGGTCCATCAAAGCGTGGATCTGGGCGGGCACATGGCCAACGTCACGGGCAGTAATAGCATGTACGACACGTTGGTCAACCTGCATTCCGGCCCGCGCATGCTGGGCCAAACGTTTGAGATGCGGGCCCTCCCGGACAACAAACATCCACTCTTTGATCATCTCTCCGCTTTCAGCAGCGGCTTTGGCGGAGATCCCAACAACTTTGCCACGCTGGACGTGATCAAGGGAAAGCTCTACGAGTTCTCCGGCATCTTCCGCCGTGATCGCCAGTACTTTGACTACGATCTGCTTGGCAATCCGGGCATTTCCGGCGGGTATTCGATTCCCATCAGCGGGTCGACGACTCCGTATGCATGGCCGCAGGTGATGCAATCGCCGTTCATGTTTAACACCGTGCGCCGCATGACAGACACCAATCTGACGCTGCTGCCGCTGTCGAAGGTGACCTTCCGCTTCGGTTATTCGCAGAACATCTTTCAGGGGCCGAGCCTCACCCCGAGTGGCAATTCGGTGGCCGGATCTGAAGTTCTGCTCCAGGAATTCCAGCGCAACAGCACGGACGATTTTACGGGAGGGGTCGATTGGAAACCCGTTCAAGGCACCAAGCTGACCTTTGAGGAGCAGATCGACCACTACAAGGGCGACTCCTACTTCACCATGGCTCCCGGGTACCTCACCGTGCAGGAGGCGGACGGAACCAAGGTCTCCCTGCTGGATAGCTACCAGAGCTTCCTGCCGTATGGCTACAACAGCACCACCGGCGCATTTGCCCCCAGCAGCAATTGCAACGCCAGCAGCATGATTAGTTCGTCCACGATTCTTTATGCCAATCCCAACGGCGGCTCGCCCATCATTGATCCGGCGTGCAACGTCATCAGCAGCTACTTCCGCTCCCAGCCGATACGCGAGATCTTCCCCTCCGAAATCTTCCGGCTGCAAAGCTCGAGCATCAAGAATGTCGAGATGAACGGCGACATCCGCTACACCCACGCGAATATGAACATGCCGAATTACTACGAGTCGTTCCAGGGCCTGGACAAAGCGAGCCGCGAGATCGACTATGCGGCCTACGCGAACGCCAGGCGCCAGGCGATTGACGCCGATTACGGCATCATCTGGCAGGTAAGCAAGACCGTCAGCATCGCCGAACAGGTGAGTTACTGGAACGTTCACCAGCCGGGAACCGCCGAGTTCACGAGCGGGACCACCGTGACGGTGCCCACGACGGCGGGCGAGGAAACCATCAACTACACGGGACTGACCTCGACCACTACCACCAATACCGGGTCGACCTTTTCAGGCAGCGCCGCGATCGGCACGCCGGCGTACGAGTATTTCGGTCAGAAGTTTGTAATCAATAACGCGACGGTGATGTGGGATGCGACGGCGCGCGCCACGTTCTCGCTCACCTATCGCTACCGCACGCACAGCATTGTTCAAGACGCGGCGACCGGTCCCTCCAGTTCGGTGACCAACATTGACGAGAACGGCGGAATCTTCAACGTCGCCCTGCGCCCCACCAGCAACTGGGAACTGAGCGGAAGCGTGGAGATACTTTACGACGATAACGTCTTCACTCCCGTTGCTCCGCGGCAAACCCAGCGCTACAGGATCCATACCCTGTACAGGCCAAAGCCGTGGGCGACGGTTTCAGGCGCCTATAACGACCTGGAACGGCATGACAACACGAACAACACAGGCACGCCGTCGGCCGTCGGCCCGCTCGATCATGTGGATCACAGCCGTGTCGTGAGCCTGGGCGCGGACCTGATGCCGAACGTGCACTACGGTTTGGATGTCAATTACGCGTACAGCGACGTGTACACGGCAACCAACGTCTGCTTTCAGGGTGCGGCGAGTGTCTTGCCGGGCGGCGCCATCGCGCCCGCGGCTGCAACCCAGAGCGGACAGCTTTGTAGCCCTGTGGCAGCCGGCCACGGAGCGCAGACCGTCCTCTTCGGGCCGGCCAGGGATTTCGAGGACGCTCCGACGCAGTTCGGATCGGTGGCCCTCGCGTTCTCCCCGGTCACCAAGCTCCACTCCGATCTCGGCTACCGCGTCAGCGCTGTGAATGGCAGCCGGTTCTTCACCGATGCAGGCGACGTCAATGGTTCGATGGTGTCCACCTACCAGTCTCCGTTTGTGAGTGTGGCGTGGACGGTTCACAAGGGGCTCATCTGGAAGGGCGAGTACAATTTCTACGGCTATGGCGAGGGTGGTCGTTCCGGCGCGGAGTATTGCAACGACAACCCCGCCCTTACGGTGGGCCAAACCGGCCCCCTGCCGGTTGTACCTTGCAGTTCCTTGCCGAATACCGCGATGAGTGGGCCGGCTTACGGGTTGACCGCCCCGCGGAACTTCCACGCAAACAACGTAACCCTTGGGTTGCACTACGAGTTCTAAACCCAGGGCTTTGACTTGAAAGAAACCGCGGAGTGGGCCGAATGCGGCTTTTGCAGGTTCATCCCCGGCTTGTATTCGCACAGGTTTCGTCCTGCCGCGGCAGCTCCTTTTCATGGCCGCGGCACAATCGCAAGGTTTTTTTTACCGGACCGGCTCAACGGGTGAAGCTTCCCGCTCCTGCAATCGGCGTTTTGCTTCGGCGCGACCGGACGGAGTTATGATTCCCAGTGCAGGACCCGTCATTCGGCAAGCCCGACGGAATTGCAAAGACGCAAGACCATTTCACCGGCAGCCGCGGAACGCAGCGCTGATTGCCCCCACGCTCAAGGAGTCTCGCATTGAAAAACACCATTCGCTCGTTTGTCCTGCTGGCCGCGGCACTCTGCATGGCCGGCTCGCTCGCCTTCGCCCAGTCTTCCGGCGAGGCCGTGTACAAATCCAAATGCCAGATGTGCCACGGCACCAAGGGCGTACCCAGCGCGGGCATGGTCAAGATGTTGGGCGTAAAGGCCGCCAATGACCCCGCCATGAAGAAGCTCTCCGTGGCCCAGATGGAAGATACCGTGAAAAAGGGCAAGGGCAAGATGCGGCCCGTCACCGGCCTTTCCGACGCCCAGGTCAAGGAAGTCGTGGAGTACTTCCGCTCGCTGGGGTAGAAGGCATCAAGCGGCCCGCCGGCTCCGGCGGGCTCTCCATTTCAGCTGCGGGGGTTGCTGCCCATGTTTGAAAAATTTCGCGAGAATTGGATTCGGCCGGCTCTGTTTTTCGGCAATAACCCCATCAGCCTGGTCGGCGGCGCCATCACCACGGCGTCCGCTCTCACCCTCATTGGCTTTTGGGTGGTTCAGTTCGCTGGCCACAGCGGTTCGGATAACCCGTACCTGGGCATTATTGTTGATCTCATTCTGCCGGGTCTCTTTGTTCTCGGCCTGCTTCTCATCCCGCTCGGAATTTTCCTGCGACGCCGGCATCTCAAAGCGCTTGGCCAGGTTCCATCCATCTATCCCGCGGTCGATTTCAGCTCGCCCGCCTTTCTGCACGGCATCCACTTTGTGCTCGTAGCCACGTTCATCAATTTTGTCATCGTTGGCACCGCAAGTTATCGCAGTGTCGCATATATGGATACACCGAGCTTCTGCGGCCAGGCCTGCCATGTAATGGCTCCCGAGTGGGCCGCCTATCATGTCTCCTCGCACTCCGGCGTGGCCTGTACGCAGTGCCATATTGCAGCGGGCTTCCCCGGTTTCGTTCACGCCAAGGTGAACGGGACCAAACAGCTTCTCATGGTGATATTCCATAACTACCCGCGGCCCATCATGGCCGACGATAAAGTCCCGCCCGCGCGCGCCACCTGCTTGAATTGCCACAACCCGAATACCTACATCGGCAACAAGCTTGTGGTCGAGACCACTTATGCCGACGACGAAAAGAACTCCATGACGCAAACCGCGGTGCTGATGTTTGTCGGCGGCCGCGATCGTTTCGGTCATCTCAGCGGAATCCACGGCGCCCACTCAAGCAATATTGAATACATCTCCACTGACACGGACCACCAGACCATCCCCTGGGTTCGCAAGGTGAACCCGGACGGCTCATCCACCGAGTTTGTCGAAGCAGGCACAAAGGGCCCGATCAAAGGTCAATGGCGAACCATGGACTGCATCGACTGCCACAACCGCGCGGCACATTCCTTTGATACTCCGGAAAGGGCGCTCGATAAGGACATGGCCATGGGCAGTCCGAGCGCATCCTTGCCTTTTGTGCATAAAGAGGGCCTCTCTCTCATTCAGGCTGCCTACTCCTCACAGGAGGAGGCTGCGACGAAGATCACCTCAGGATTGGACGACTTCTACCGCTCGCGTTTTCCTCAGGTATGGAGCGGCCAGCGGGCGCAGGTAGATCAGGCGGCGAAGGCGCTCGTTGCCCTCTACAGCCAGAACGTCTTTCCTTTTATGAAGGTCACCTGGGGAACCCATCCCAATGACCTCGGCCACATGGCCTATCCCGGCTGCTTCCGCTGCCACGACGGCAGCCACACCTCCAAGGGCGGCCAGACCATCCCGCAGGATTGCTCGGTATGCCACAACCTGCTCGCCGTGGACGAAGCCAAGCCCAAGGTTCTCACCGACCTCGGAATCCAGTAGCCTTTGCCGTTGCCCACGCTTTTCTTCGCGGGGCAGCCTTCGCCGGCCGCCCTCTTGCGTTCCACGCGCATGTCGTCCGCCGTGTTAGGCTGGCTCTTCGCTGCTCAGGAGCCCGCATTCGATGCAATCCCCGCACCCCTTCCACTTCAACCTCATCGCCGCGGCCCGTGCCACTATGCTGGAGCACGGTTTCCAGCCCGATTTCCCTGCCGGAGCCGACGCGCAGGTCGCCGCCATTCAGGCGCAGCCGCAGCCTGCCGCCGCCAGCGGATTCACCGATCTCCGTGCGCTGCTGTGGTCTTCGATTGACAACGACACTTCCAAAGATCTCGATCAGATTGAGTGGGCAGAGCAGCTTGCGGACGGCCGCATCCGGGTCCTGGTCGGCGTCGCCGACGTCGACTCGCGCGTCACCCTCGGCACCGTTCTTGACGCCCACGCCCGCAGCGAAACCACCTCGGTCTACACCGGCGTCAAAGTCTTTCCCATGCTGCCCGCCGAGCTCTCTGAGGGCATCACCTCGCTGAATGAGAATCAGGATCGCGCCGCCGTGGTGATCGAATTCACCGTGAACGCGGCCGGCTGCGTGGACGACGGCAAGGCCTACCGCGCTCTGGTCCACAACCGCGCCCAGCTCGCCTACAACTCCGTCGGCGCATGGCTGCAGGGCTCCGCGCCCGCACCGCAAAAAGTCGCCGCCAGTGCCGACCTCGCCGCGCAGCTCAAGCTGCAGGACTCCGCCGCCCAGCGCATGGTCGGTTGCCGCTTCCAGCACGGCGCGCTCGATCTTGAGACCATTGAAACACGCCCCGTGATGCTTGCCGACCAGGCCGTCGAGATCACGAGCCTTCAGAAAAACCGCGCCACCTCGCTCATTGAGGAGTTCATGGTCGCGGCCAACGGCGTCGTCGGAAGACTTTTTGATTCAGCGCGCGTCCCCTCCATCCGCCGCGTCGTGCGCACGCCCAAACGCTGGGACCGCATTGTGCAGGTTGCCGCCGGCCTCGGCGTCACCCTTCCCGCTGAGCCCGATTCAAAGGCCCTGAATGACTTTCTCCTCGCGCAGAAGCGCAAGGACCCCGACCACTTTCCTGATCTCTCGCTCACCATCGTCAAGCTCATGGGCCCCGGCGAATACGTCCTCCTCCGCCCCGGCGAAGTTTCGCCCGGCCACTTCGGCCTCGCCGTGCAGGATTACACCCACTCCACCGCGCCCAATCGCCGCTTCCCGGATGTGGTCACCCAGCGCATCCTCAAGGCCTCGCTCGGCGGCTCTCCGCAGCCTTACTCGCCCTCTGACCTCGACGCCATTGCGCAGCGATGCACGCTGATGGAAGACGGCGCTCGCCACGTGGAGCGCGAGATGCAGAAGCGCATCGCCGCCGTCGTCCTCCATCCACGCATCGGCCAGTCCTTTCCGGCCATTGTCACCGGGGTCAACAAATACGGAACCTTCGTCCGCACCCTCGATCCGCATGTCGATGGCATGCTCGTGCAGGGCGGCAAGGGCCTGGACGTGGGCGACCGGCTCACCGTACGCCTGATCTCCACCAATCCCGAGCGCGGATTTATTGACTTCGCGGTTTAGCCCGGAGGCCTCGATTGCGCTGGAGGGCAGCGCTTACTCTGCCGGCATGCCCGTGGCTGCAGCCGAGCCTTCGCCAGCGCTGCCGAAATGATTGCCGGAATCCTCGCCCGCGCCTTCCTCGGCCGCCGGGCCGTTGCCCGGCTCCTCGAACCACAGGCAGACGATCCACCACAGGATTACGGCGATATACACCGCGCTGTTGGCGTCGTACAGTCGATCCCGCAGCGCCAGCACCTGCTGATATTCGGCCATGGAATGCGGCGCGGCCGACCGGGCGATAATCTGCCAGGTCACCTGCACGCCAATCTGCGACAGCGCCGCCGTCGCCAGCCCGATCACAATCTGCTGCGGATGCGAGCGATGCCCCGTGCCGTAGCGCCGCCCCAGCAGCACCACCAGGACGCACAGCCCCAGCGTCGCCACGTCGGCAAACAGTCCCAGCTTTTGCGCCACAAGCTGGCCCAGCCCCAGCAGCGCCATCTCCGAGTGCGCCGTCAGCGTGCTCCACGCCGGCCAGGGTCCCCACAGCGCCACCACCGCAATGCCCGGCAGCGCCGCAACCAGCACGCCCAGGCTCCAGCCCCGCCGGCTCGCCCCCACAAAGGTGCGCCGGCCCATCTCGATCAGCACGCCCACCGCCAGCACCGCGGTCACGTCCGCCATCACAATAAAAATCGTCGCCAGCGTGATTTGCGGCAGACGGCCGGAGAGCAGCTTTGCCGTCAGCAGCCGCAGCGCCATCACCGCGATGCTCGCCGTGAACCACGGAAACCGCCTCGCGTGGTCCCTGCCCATCAGCACCACCAGCAGCACCAGCTGCGCCGCAAAGGTCAGGATCCAGAGAATGTTGCCTGCGTCCAATCCAAGATGGAAATGCATGCGCTCCTTGTGCGGCCACGGCATCTCTCGCGGTCCGGGCCGACTCCCCGCTCAGGCCAAGTCTAGGCTATTCGACGCGTTGCCGGCCAAGTCCAGCGCGCGTTCCGTTCCGCGCCAATTGCGCTCGTTGCTGCCGCATCGTTTGTCCGTGGGTTCGCCCCGGCCAGGGCTCTCGAAAGTATGGTGCGCCCGGAGAGATTCGAACTCCCGACCTAACGCTCCGGAGGCGTTCGCTCTATCCAGCTGAGCTACGGGCGCGCTCTTTCAGCATAACGTACTTTGGCGCCCACCGCCTTCCTCCTGCCGCTCACCTCATCCACCCGCCGCTTCGGCCGCCCGCTCCGCCTCGCGCCGCGCGCGCAGCTCCTCCATCACGCTCTGGATCAGCTCCTTCGCGCCTTCCATTCCGCCCAACACCGCCTGCAAATCCAGCGCCGGCTTCTGCGGATTCCGCGCCGCGGTGCAATAGACCCCGTGCTGGCCCACAAGAATCAGCGCGTCCGTCAGCAGATCCAGCGCCACCGCCAGCCGTCCCCGCTCGGCGCCCATCATGAACTCGTACCTCTCCAATTCGGCCTTACGCTCGTCAAAAATCGTCATGCCTCAAGCCTACCGGAAACCCTCCGCGCCTGCTTCATCACCCCGCGCGAATGGCGTACGCTGGAACGCGTACTTGAAACAGGGGAATAAAATGCCGTCTCAATCGCTTCGCCGGGTCCGCTTCGCCCTCACAGCTTTCATTTTTCTCTCGGGAATGCTCGCTTCCCGCGCCGCCCTTGCCGCCGCGCCGCCCGCTCTCGGTCCCAATGTCCTCATCTTCCGCCCGTCCATGCCCGCCGCGCAGATCCAAAAGCAAATTGACAAGGTCTACGGCCTCCAGCAGCACAGCGAGTTCGGTCCGGAGCGGTACGCGCTGCTCTTTCTTCCCGGTCATTACCACGTCAATGTCCCCATCGGCTTTTACACGCAGGTTCTCGGCCTCGGCGTCTCGCCAGATTCGACCGTCCTCACCGGCAACATCCACGCCGACGCGACCCACCCCCACAACAACGCCACCTGCACCTTCTGGCGCGCCGTTGAGGGCTTCACCGTCGTTCCCGCCGGCGGCACCATGCAATGGGCCGTCTCCCAGGCCGCGCCCTTCCGCCGCATGCACGTCCGCGGCAATCTCGTCCTCCACCAGAATCGCGGGTGGGCCAGCGGCGGCTGGATGTCTGACTCCCTCATCGACGGCAACGTGGACTCCGGATCCCAGCAGCAGTGGATCTCCCGCAACAGCGAGTGGAAAAGTTGGACCGGCTCCAACTGGAACATGGTCTTCGTCGGCGTGCCCAACCCGCCCGCGGGCGAGTGGCCCCAGCCGCCCTTCACCAAAATCGCCCGCACCCCCGTCATCCGGGAAAAGCCCTTCCTCCAGGTCGACGCGCGCGGCAACTGGAGCCTTCGCATGCCCGCCCTCCAGCACAACAGCGTCGGCATCACCTGGCACTCCGGCTCCACGCCGGGCCGCGACCTTCCCCTCAGCAGCTTTTACATTGCCCACGCCGGCGCGGACACCGCCGCAAACCTGAACGCCGCGCTCGCCCAGGGCAAAAATCTGCTTCTCACGCCCGGCATTTACGACCTCACGGAGCCCATCCGCGTCACGCGGCCGGATACCGTCGTCTTCGGCCTCGGCTTCGCCACGCTCCGTCCCGTCAACGGCACCGCCGCCCTCATCACCGCCGACGCCGACGGCATCGAAATCGCCGGCATCCTCTTTGACGCGGGCCCCAGGGAATCTCCCGTCCTGCTCGAAGTCGGCCCCAGCGGCAGCCACGCGGATCACGCCCGCAATCCCATCTGCCTCCACGATGTCTTCTTCCGCGTCGGCGGCGCAGGCATCGGCAGCACCCGCATCAATCTCCTCGTCAACAGCAATGACACCCTCATTGACCACACCTGGATCTGGCGCGCCGACCACGGCGCAGGCGTCGGCTGGTCCCGCAACATCAGCCTCAACGGCCTCGTCGTCAACGGCGACCGCGTTACCGCCTACGGCCTCTTCGTCGAGCACCACCAGCAGTTCCAGGTGTTGTGGAACGGCAACCACGGCCGCACCTACTTCTACCAATCCGAAATTCCCTACGATCCGCCCGACCAGAAGAGCTACTCCAGCGCGCCCGGCGTCGACGGCTGGGCCTCTTACAAGGTCGCTGACTCGGTCACCACGCACGAAGCCTGGGGCCTGGGCATTTACAGCGTCTTCTACCATCCAAACGTCACCCTCACCCGCGCCATTGAAACACCGCGCACGCCCGGCGTCGTCTTCCACCACATCATCACCGTCGCCCTCGGCCGCCTCGGCCAAATCTCCAACGTCATCGACGACAAAGGCGGACCCACCTCCATCCATCCGCGCGTCACGCCCAAGGTCACGCGCTTTCCCTAGGCGCTTCCTCGCCTCGCGCCGCGTTCGTCCGGGGTGCTTCGCGCCCGGCATCGTGCCCGGTCGGCCATGAAACAATGGTCTCGACCGCCATGACCACCGAAGGCACCCCGGAACTCCCTCCCACGCCCGCAACGGAATCCACCCAGCCCGCATTTGAGCCGTCCGCCGAAGTGGCCGCCGAGCCTGCGCCCGAGCCCGCGCCTGTGGCCGAGTCGACACCTGCATCCGCGCCGCAACCCGAGCCCGCTGCGGAGCCGGAAGAAGACTTCGCCGATCTCCTCCGCGACTTCGAACATAGCCACACCCACAAGTCCGAACCGGGAGCGCGCCAGCTCGAGGGCACCGTCGTCTCCGTCGGCGCCGAGCAGGTCTTCCTCGACATCGGCTACAAGGTCGAAGGCGTGCTGCCCCTCTCCGCGTTTGAAAACAACGCCGCGGCCGTCCAGCCCGGCCACACCGTTCTCGTCTCCGTTAAAGGCCGCAATGAGGAGGGCTACTACGAGCTCTCGCGCTTCCGCGTCGCCCAGCCCCGCGACTGGACGGCTCTCGAAGCCGCATTCGAGCAGAAGCTCGCCGTCGTCGGAACCGTCACCGGCGTCATCAAAAGCGGCCTCACCGTGGACGTCGGCGTGCGCGCCTTCATGCCCGCCAGCCGCAGCGGCACCCACGACGCAGCCGAGCTCGAAAAACTCGTCGGCACGGAAATCACCTGCCGCATCACCAAGCTCGACGTCACCGACGAAAACGTCGTCGTCGATCGCCGCGTGGTCCTCGAGGAGCAGGCCCGCGCCGAGGCTCACGGCCGGCTCGCCACGCTCCAGCCCGGCGACGTGCTCACCGGCGCCGTCCGCAGCCTCATGCCTTACGGCGCGTTCCTTGACCTCGGCGGCTTCGACGGCCTCCTCCACGTCAGTGATATCGCCTGGAGCCGCGTCGCCAAACCTGAAGATGTTCTTTCCGTCGGCCAGCAGCTCCAGGTCCGCATCCTCAAAATCGATTCCGACTCCGGCAAAATCTCCCTCGGCCTCAAGCAGCTCCAGCCCGAGCCCTGGCAGGATGTTGCCACGAAGTATCAATCCGGCCAGCGCGTCCGCGGCACCGTCGCGCGCCTCACTGACTTCGGCGCATTCGTCGAGATCGAGCCCGGCATCGAGGGGCTGATTCACGTTTCCGAAATGGCCTGGAACAAGAAGGTTCGTCATCCAAGCGATCTGCTCAAGCAGGGCGACTCGGTGGAAGCCGTCATCCTCGCGATTCAGCCCGAAGAGCGTCGCCTTTCCCTCGGCCTCAAGCAGACCGTCGCCGACCCCTGGTCCGAAATCCCCGCGCGCTTCCCCGCCGGCTCGCGCATGGAGGGCCCCGTCACGCGCCTCACCAAATTCGGCGCATTCGTCCAGCTCGCCGAGGGCGTCGAGGGCCTCGTCCACATCAGCGAAATCGTTGCCGACCGCCGCCTCAACCATCCCTCGGAGGCGCTCCACGTCGGCCAGGTCGTCAACGCTCAGGTTCTCGCCCTCGACCCCGAAAAACGCCAGCTCAAGCTCAGCATCAAGCAGCTCATCCCCACCGGCATTGACGAGTACCTCGCCGAGCACAAGGTGGGCGACCAAGTCTCCGGCCGCGTCGTCAGCGTCTCCGCCGCGCAGGCCGTCATCGAACTCGGCGAAGGCATCCACGCCCACTGCCGCATTCCATCCGGCTCCACCGCCGCGCCGGCCGCATCGGAAAACCCATCCGCAGCCTCTTCCGAAGCCAGGGCCGATCTCTCTTCGCTGTCCTCCATGCTCAGCGCGCGCTGGAAAGGCAACGCTCCCGCAGCCTCTGCCGCGCCTGAGGCGCTCCGCGACGGCCAGGTCCGCACCTTCAAAATCACAAAGCTCGACGCCGCTTCAAAAACCCTCGCGCTCGAAATGGCCTGAGCGGCCCTCCATTCAAGCGCTGCTACAAATACGTCTCGTCGACGTAGCACCAGCGCCAGTCCTCGCCGCGCTCCGCACTCTGGATAATCGGATGCTGCGTCGCGTGGAAATGCGCACGCGCGTGTCGGTTCTTTGACGAGTCGCAGCAGCCCACGTGCCCGCACTCCAGGCACATCCGCAGGTGCACCCACGTGTCGCCTGTCTTTAGGCACTCCTCGCAGCCCTTCGTCAGCGGTTTCACCCGCTTTACGTGATCGGCAATGTGCGAACAAGCCTTATCCATCGCGTCCTCCTTTTTCGCAGTCTGCGCCTGCGCGCTCATTCCACGCAATACTGCGCAGCCAGCGTGTGGAATTCCTTCACCTGAGCCGCAATCCACGCCTCGTCGCGGCCCAGCTCCGCCGCCAGCAGTTTTGCCGCCGGCTCCGCCATTCGCATTGCCGCACGCGCATTCAGAAACAGCGCCCGCGTCCGCCGCGCCAGCGCATCCTCCACCGTGCGCGCCATCTCGCTCCGCGCCGCCCACACCATCTCCGCGCCGATATACGGCAGCGCTGGGTGCATCCGCTTGCCCAGCGACGGTTCCCGCGCCAGCGCGCGAATCGCCTCTGCATCCGAGCCATAGACCTCAAGGCTGCCCAGCTTTTCCGCCTCGCGCAGGTAGCCATGAATCCGCAGATTGCGCGTAGCGCACGGCTCGTCCCGCAGCCGCCCCAGCGTAATCGCGTGGTCCACGCAGTCCTCGGCCATGTGCCGGTAGGTCGTCCATTTTCCGCCCGTAATCGTCAGCAGTCCGCTCGCGTCCACGTGGATTACATGATCGCGTGAGAGCGCCGCCGTCTTGCCATCGCCCTTCACCAGCGGCCGCAGCCCCGCATACACCGCCAGCACATCCGCGCGCGTCGGCGGCCGCGTCAGGTAGCGCGCCGCCGTCTCCAGGATGAACTCAATCTCTTCTTCCAGCGCCTTCGGTTCCACGCTCGGCGCATCGCGCGGCGTATCCGTCGTCCCCGCCACGGCATGCCCGTGCCACGGAATCACAAACAGAATGCGCCCGTCGCTCGTGCGCGGCACCATCAGCGCCGTCTCGCCTTTCAGGAACGAGCGGTCAAAGACCAGGTGAATTCCCTGGCTCGTCACCAGCAGCGGCTCGGCCTCCGCGTCCGCCATGCGCCGAATCGCATCCGTGAACACGCCCGTCGCATTCACCACCACCTTCGCGCGTATCGCAAACTCCTCGCCCGTCTCCGCGTCGTGCGCCGTCAGCCCGTTCACATAGCCTTCCGCATCGCGCAGCAGCCTTGTCGCCGGGCAGTAATTCACCACCGTCGCGCCCTGCTCGGCCGCCGTCATCGCCAAATGAATCAGCAGCCGCGCATCGTCAAACTGCCCGTCGTAATAAATCACGCCGCCGCGCAGCTCCTCCGGCTCCAACGCCGGCAGCAGCTCCAGCGTCTCTTCCTTGCTCAGCACCTTGCTCGCGCCAAAGCCGTACTTGCCCGCCAGCATGTCATACAGCTTCAGTCCGATCCCGTAAAACGGCGCTTCCCACCACGAGTAGTTCGGCACCACGAACGCCAGGTCATGCACCAGATGCGGCGCATTCTGCCGCAGCAGCCCGCGCTCCTTCAAGGCCGACATCACCAGCGGCACATTGCCCTGCTCCAGATAGCGCACGCCGCCGTGCACCAGCTTCGTGCTCCTGCTGCTCGTGCCCTTGCCAAAGTCGTAAGCCTCCACCAGCACCACGTCCAGCCCGCGCGCCGCCGCGTCCACGGCCACGCCCATCCCCGTCGCGCCACCGCCAATCACCGCAATATCCCACGGCTCCTGCTGCGCCGCGCGCTCCCTCACGCGCCGCACCATCTCTTCCCGATGCATCATTCGCTCCAGTGCTTCGCGCGTTCGACGGCACGCTGCCACTTTGTCCGCCGCGCCGCGCGCTCTTCGCTGCTCATCTTCGGCTCAAAGCGCGTATCGCCCTGCCGCTTCGCGCGCACCTCATCCGGAGAAGCCCAGAATCCCGTCGCCAAACCCGCCAGATACGCGGCTCCCAGCGCCGTAGTCTCCGTCACCCGCGGCCGCACCACCGGCACGCCCAGCACGTCCGCCTGGAACTGCATCATCAGGTCATTCACCGCCGCGCCGCCATCCACGCGCAGCGCCCCCAGCGGCGTTCCCGTCTCGCTGTGCACCGCCTCCAGCACGTCCGCCACCTGCAGCGCGATGCTTTCCAGAGCCGCCCGCGCAATGTGCCCCGGCTGCGTATCGCGACGCAGGCCGATCATCAGCCCGCCCGCGTGCGGATCCCAGTGCGGCGCGCCCAGCCCCACAAACGCCGGCACAAACACCACCCCGCCCGCATCCGGAACGCCCGCCGCCAGCGCCTCCACCTCCGCCGACGAGCCAATCAACTTCAGGTTGTCGCGCAGCCACTGCACCACCGCGCCGCCGATAAAAATGCTCCCCTCCAGCGCATATTCCAGGCGCTTCTGCGCGCTGGCCGCAATGGTCGTAATCAATTTGTGCTTCGATCGCGCAAACGTCGTCCCAATGTTCTGCAGCAGGAAGCATCCCGTCCCATACGTGTTCTTCGCCTCGCCCGCGCTCCAGCACAATTGCCCAAACAGCGCCGCCTGCTGGTCGCCCGCAATGCCCGCAATCGCAATGCCGCCCAGCCCCAGCGTCGTCGTCACGTCGCCCACTTTTTCGCTGGACCATGCAACCTCCGGCAGCATGCTCTCCGGCACACTGAACAACTTCAGCAGCTCCGCGTCCCACTCGCCCTTCACAATGTTGTAGAGCTGCGTGCGCGACGCATTCGTCACGTCCGTCACGTGCCGCACGCCGCTCGTCAGGTGCCATATCAGCCAGCTGTCCACCGTGCCAAACGCCAGCTCGCCGCGCTCGGCCCGCGCCCGCGCGCCGTCCACGTTGTCCAGAATCCATTTCAGTTTTGTCGCCGAAAAATACGGGTCGATCACCAGTCCCGTTCGCGCGCCAATCGTCTCGCCCGCGCCCGTGGCCTCCAGCTCCGCGCAGAAAGCCGCCGTGCGCCGGTCCTGCCACACAATCGCCGGATGAATCGGCCTGCCCGTCGCGCGCTCCCACACCACCACCGTCTCGCGCTGGTTCGTAATCCCAATCGCCGCCACGTCCCGCGGCCGCGCGCCCACCTTGCCCAGCGCCTCCACCGCGCAGCTCATCTGGCTCGTCAAAATCTCCGTCGGGTCGTGCTCCACCCAGCCCGCCTGCGGATAGAACTGCCGAAATTCATGCTGCGCCACGCCGGCAATCGCGCCCGCCTCGTCGAACAGAATCGCGCGGGAACTCGTCGTTCCCTGGTCCAGCGCAAGAATGTATGCCATCGCGGCCTTCGCCCTCCGGCCAACAGTCAATCACGCGCCGCCGCGCCCCGGCAAGGCGCGCCGCATCGCGTTCACTCGGTCACGTAGAGGTCCACGTAATCGTTCACGGCCATCGCTTCCAGCCGCGCGCGGTCCAGCGAAACCGCCAGAATCTTTTTCTGCCTCTTCTCGTCGAATCGCCGCGCCAGGTTCCGCTTGAACTTCTCCACCAGCAGCGGCATTCCTTCTTCGCGCCGCCGCTTGTGCCCAATCGGATACTCCACCGTCTCCTCCAGCACCGTGCCGTCGGCCAGCTCCACGCGCAGCCCGTTCGCAATCGAGCGCTTCTCGTTGTCGTGATAGTCGCGCGTGAACCGCGGCTCCTCCACGCACGTCACCTTCGCGCGCAGCGCGTCAATCCGCGCATCCGCCGCCACATCGTCCTCATAGTCCGCCGCCGTCAGCCGCCCAAACAGCAGCGGAATCGCAATCATGTACTGCACGCAGTGGTCACGGTCCGCCGGATTCGCCAGCGGCCCCTGCTTGTCGATAATCCGCAAACACGCCTCATGCGTGCGAATCGTAATCGCGCAAATCTCCTCCGCAGTCCGGCCCGTCGCCTTCAGCCGCCCATGCAGCGTCATCGCCGCTTCCACCGCAGTCTGCGCGTGGAACTCCGCCGGATAGCTGATCTTGAACAGCACGTTCTCCATCACGTAACTGCCATACGGCCGCTGAAACCGGAACGGTTTGCCGCCGAACAGCACGTCATAGAATCCCCACGTCTTTGCCGTCAGCGCGCTCGCGTAGCCCATCTCGCCCGCGCGCGCCATCAGCGCCAGCCGCACCGCCCGGCTCGTCGCATCGCCCGCCGCCCAGCTCTTGCGCGAGCCCGTGTTCGGCGCATGGCGATATGTCCGCAAGCTCTGCCCATCCACCCACGCTAATGAAATCGCATTCACCGTCTGCTCACCGCTCAGCCCCAGCAGCGCGCACACCACCGCCGCGGACGCCACCTTCACCAGCACCACGTGGTCCAGCCCAACTTTATTGAACGAGTTTTCGAGCGCCAGACAGCCCTGAATCTCATGCGCCTTGATCATCGCGGTCAGCACCTGCCGCATTCGCAGCGGCGGCCTGCCCTCGGCAATCGCTGTTCTTGAAAGCCAATCCGCGGTCGCCAGAATCCCGCCCAGATTGTCTGAAGGATGTCCCCACTCCGCCGCCAGCCACGTGTCGTTAAAGTCCAGCCAGCGAATCATCGCGCCAAGGTTGAACGCCGCCTGCACCGGGTCAAGTTGATACTTAGTTCCCGGCACGCGCGCTCCGTTTGGAACCACAGTCCCCGGCACAATCGGCCCCAGCAATTTCGTGCACGCCGCATACTCCAGCGCCTCCAGCCCGCAGCCCAGCGTGTCCAGCAAACAAAAGTGTGCCGTCTCATACGCCGGCTCGCTTGTCACCTCGTAACTCAGCGCATAGTCGGCGATGTCCACCATCACCTTGTCCGGCGCAGGCCGTTCATTGCTCATCTGCGACGACACACACTCTCCTTCTGGTTCCGCAATTCGTGGGACTGCATTCCTTTATTCCCGCGCCGCAATGGGCACAAACGTCCGGCTCTCCGGCCCCGTGTAATGGGCCGACGGCCGGATAATCTTCCCGTCCGCGCGCTGCTCCATCACGTGCGCGCTCCAGCCCGCCGTCCGCGCCATCACAAACAGCGGCGTAAACAAGTCCGTCGGCACGCCCATCAGGTGATACGCAACCGCGCTGAACCAGTCCAGGTTCGGAAACATGCGCTTCGCGTCCATCATCACGCTCTCAATCCGCTCGGCCACGGCATACAGGCGCTGCCCGTTCGCGTCCACGGCCAGCCCGCGCGCCAGCCCCTTCACAATCTCGTTGCGCGGATCGCTGATCGTGTACACCGGATGCCCAAAGCCGATAATCACCTCGCGCTCCGCCACCCGCCGCCGAATATCCGCCTCGGCTTCGTCGGCCGTCTGGTAGCGCTCCTGAATTTCCAGCGCCACTTCATTCGCGCCGCCGTGCTTCGACCCTTTCAGCGCGCCAATCGCGCCGCAAATGCACGAGTGCAGATCCGATCCCGTGCCCGCAATCACCCGCGCCGTGAAGGTCGAAGCGTTGAACTCGTGCTCCGCATACAGAATCAGCGAAGCCTGCATGGCGCGCGTCCACTCCGCGCTCGGCGGCTTGCCGTGCAGCAGATGCAGAAACTGCGCGGCAATCGAATCGTCCGCCGTTTCCACGTCAATCCGCTTCCCGTTCCGCGCCCCCCCGCGAGCATAGCCGTGCCAGTAGAGCAGCATCCCGCCCATCTTCGCCAGCAGCGCGTCGGCCACCGCCCGCGCGCCCGCCGCATCGTGCGCCGCGCCCTCCGGCTCCACGCAACCCAGCACGCTCACGCCCGTGCGCAGCGCGTCCATCGGGTGCGCCGAGCCCGGCACCAACTCCAGCGCCCGCTTCACCGCATCCGGCAGCCCGCGCAGTCCCTTCAGCCGCGCCTTGTAAGCAGCCAGCTCCGCCGCCGTCGGCAGCACGCCATGAATCAAAAGGTGCGCCACCTCTTCAAACTCGCACTGCGTGGCCAGGTCCTTGATGTCGTATCCGCGATAGTGCAGATCGTTGCCGCTGTGCCCCACCGTGCTCAGCGCCGTATTCCCCGCAGGAGTCCCCGACAGCGCCACGGATTTCTTCGGCTTAAAGGTGGATGTTGCGGGCGTTGCATCGCTCATACTGACTCTCCGCTTGGCATCTCATTCAGAATAGTTCAGCCCGCGGCGCTACTTCTCCGGCTTGCCCTTTTGTTTCGGCTTGTCTTGCGCAAACAGCTCGTCCAGCTTCCGCTCGTATGCGTAGTAGTCCAGAAATTTGTAAAGCTCCTCGCGCGTCTGCATCGCACCCACCATGCTTCGCTGCGTCCCCTCGCGCCTGATCGCCTCATACACCCTCAGCGCCGCGGCGTTCATCGCCCGGTACGCCGCGCAGCAGTAGAGCGCGATATCCACGCCGGCCCCCGCCAGCTCCTCGCGTGTCCACAACGGCGTCTTGCCAAACTCCGTCAGATTCGCCAGCACCGGCACGCCTGCCGCTTTGCGAAACTCCGCATACTGCCCCAGCTCCGTCACCGCCTCGGCAAAAATCGCGTCCGCGCCCGCCTCCGCATAGGCCCGCGCCCGTTCGAGCGCCGCCTCCAGCCCCTCGCTCGCCAGCGCATCCGTCCTCGCCACAATCACAAATTGCTCATCCGTGCGCGCGTCCACCGCCGCCTTCACGCGGTCCACCATTTCGTCGGCCGCGACCAGTTCCTTGCCGGGCCGGTGCCCGCAGCGCTTGGCGCAAACCTGGTCTTCCATGTGTACTGCCGCCGCGCCCGCCTTCGTCATCTCGCGGATCGTCCTTGCAATGTTGAACGCGCCGCCCCATCCCGTGTCGATGTCCACCAGCAGCGGCAGCGCGGTCGCATTCGTAATGCGCCGCACGTCCGTCAGCACATCTTCCATGGTGCTGATGCCCAGGTCCGGCAGCCCCAGCGAGTTCGCCGCCACGCCGCCGCCCGACAAATACACGGCGCGAAAGCCCACCGCCTCGGCCATCCGCGCCGCATAGGCCGTGATCGCTCCCACCACCTGCAGCGGCTTCTCCGCGCGCATCGCCGCGCGAAATCTCTCCCCCGCCGATCCCTTTTCACGTCTCTGCTGCATCGAATGCCTTCGGCCGCATCATATCAGGATGCTTGCGTGCTGTTTCCCAATTCTGCCCGCCGGTGCGACAATCATCCGCACGGAGATTTCCCGCCCCGACTCCAGGGGCCCAAACCGAAGGAGACTCACCATGAAGCGTCTTTTCGCCTGTGCGGCCGTGCTGGCCGCCACCACCTTCACGCTCTCGGCACAGACCATGAAACACGAGGGCAAGAAGCCCGTGCTCAGCCCGCCGGCCACTGCCTCGGCCACTGTCGCCGGCAAAACCATCACCATCAAGTACGCCTCGCCCCGCGTCCGCGGCCGCGAAGGCAAAATCTTTGACAAGGGCGGCCTCATCGAGAAGACCCATAAGGAGTATCCCGTCTGGCGCGCCGGCGCCAACGCCGCCACCACCCTCGTCACCAGCGCCGACCTCAAAATCGGCGACCTCGACGTGCCCGCCGGCAAATACACCCTCTTCGTCGACATCTCCAACCCTGACAAGTGGACCCTCATCGTCAGCAAGAAGACCGGCGAATGGGGCCTGGCCTACGATCCCAGCCAGGACCTCGGCCGCGTGCCCATGCACATGAGCGCGCCCTCGCACCTGGTCGAGGACCTGGTTTACACCATTCACACCATGGGCCACGGCGGCCGCATCACTCTCTCTTGGGAGCATCACTCCGCCTCGGTCCACTTCTCCGTCAAATAGCGCCCCACGCGCCCCACCCGCCGCGGCGGTGCATTGCTGCAAATGCGCCGCCGTGCGGGTAAAATTGAGCCAGCCAGATTTTCTGTCCAAGGGGTGACCTCGCTTTGCCCTTATACGCGTACCGCTGCACCAAGTGCGGCCATCGCCTGGAAAAAATCCAGAGCTTCGCCTCCGAGCCCCTCACCGAGTGCCCCAAATGCCACGGCCCGCTTGAGCGCCCGCTCACCGCGCCCGCCCTCCAGTTCAAGGGCGCAGGCTGGTACGTCAACGACTACGCCGGCAAGGCCAAATCCGCGCCGGACTCGACCTCCTCCGACTCGGCCTCTTCGGACTCGGCTTCTTCGGACTCGGCCTCCGCCGCCAAGCCCAAAACCGACGCCGCAGCCGCTTCGTCCGACTCCAAACCCGCCGCCTCGGACTCGAAGTCCGCCTCTTCTGACGCCTCCTCCAGCAAGTCTTCCGGCTCGTCTTCCTCAACTTCGTCCTCCGGCTCGTCCGCTCCTTCCACCACCACCTAGCCCGCACCCGCCCGCCCACCAGTTCCCGCTCCCGCGTGCGCAAGCCAGATAAGATAGTTCCTGGCTCCGCATTTCCATGCCCCTGCTCGACCCCATCCCGTCGCCCGTCGAACACGCTGACCTCGCCGCGCTCGAATGGGAACCGCTGCTCGCTCTCGTCGCCGGTTTTGCCGCCTCGTCCGTCGGCCGTGACGCCATCCTCGCCCTCCGCCCATCGACGGACTCCGACTGGATCACACGCCAGCATCAGCTCACCGCCGAGCTTCGCCTCCTCCTCAACGAGCAGGTTTCCATCCCCCTCGGCGGCCTCTTTGACCCCACGCAGCATCTCGCCAAGGCCCAAATCCCCGGCGCCGCGCTCGAGGCCGCAGAGCTCCAGGCCATCGCCCGCCTCGCTGCGGACGTCGCCGCCTGGCACGCGCTCCTCGCCTCGCCGCCCGCCCGCCTCGCCGGCAAGCTCCCCGGCCTCGCCGAGCTCTCCGCCGCGCTCACCGGCGGCCTGCGCACTCTCTTCGAGTCCATCGACCGCAAATTCCTCCCCGACGGCTCGCTCGCCGACGACGCCTCGCCCGAGCTGCGCCGCATCCGCCGCGAGCAGGAGCGCCAGCAGCGCGTCATTGAAGAAAGCCTCCGCGCCGCACTCCGCAAGCTCGCCTCTGACGGCGCAACCCAGGACGACGTCATCACCATCCGCGGCGACCGCTTCGTCATTCCCGTCCGCAGCGAGCTCAAGCGCCGCGTCTCCGGCGTCGTCCACGGCGCAAGCTCCTCCGGCCAAACCGTCTACGTGGAGCCGCTCGAAACCATCGAGCAGAACAACGAGCTTGTCCGCCTTCTCGAAGAGGAGCAGGCCGAAATCCATCGCATCTTTGTCGCGCTCACCGCCCAGGTTGCCGGTTACGCCGTTCCACTCCTCGCCGGCGCGCGCGTTCTTGCACTGGTCGATACCCTCCAGGCCCGCGCCCGTTTCTCCCGCGACTATGACTGCGTTGCCCCCACCCTCACGCCCGGCGCGCTCACCCTCGTCGCCGCGCGCCACCCCCTGCTTGAAAAGCACTTCCGCGCCACCGGCGGCCGTCAAGCGGCCGCTACGGACAGGTCTTCGTCCGTGGGGCCTACCTCGGCCGTCGTCCCGCTCACGCTCTCGCTCACCGCCCACTCCCGCCAGCTCATCATCAGCGGCCCCAACACCGGCGGCAAAACCGTCACTCTCAAAACCACGGCTCTGCTCGCGCTCATGGCCCAGGCCGGCCTGCCCGTCCCCGCCGCCTCCGCCGCCTTCCCCGTTTTCACGGCCTTCCTGGCCGACATCGGCGACGCACAATCCATTGAGGCTGAGCTCTCCACCTTCTCCGCGCACATCACCAATCTCGACCGCCTCTCGCGCCTCGCCGATGCGCGCTCCCTCGTCCTGCTCGACGAGCTTGGCTCCGCCACTGACCCTGAAGAAGGCTCGGCCCTCGCCGTCGCCGTCGCGCATTTCTTTCTCCAGTCCGGCGCGTGGTCGCTCATCTCCACCCACCACACCTCGCTCAAGGTTTACGCGGCCAACACTCCCGGTGTGCGCAATGCCGCCGCCGGCGTCGATGAAGTCACTCTCGTCCCCAATTACCAGCTTCGCCTCGGCGTCCCCGGCGCATCCGCCGGCATCCTCACCGCGGAGCGACTCGGGCTCCACGCCGAAATCATCGCCGCCGCACGCCAGCGCCTCGGCTCCCAGCAGGTTGATATCGCCCGCTTCCTTGAAAAACTGCACGCCGAGCTCGACGCACTGGAGGTCGAACAAAAAAGCGCGCGCCAGCAGCAGTACGCCCTTAACCAGGAACGCGCCCGCCTCGCCCGCGAGGGCGACGTCGAAATCCGCAACCGCACCCGCGAGCTTGAACAGAAGCTCGCCTCGCTGCTCAAAGATTTCGAGTTTCAGATGCGCGAGAATGTCCGCGCCGTCCAGGACCGTGCCGCCCAGCAAAAACTCTCCAAGGAGGCCGAGCGCCGCATCACCCGCCTCCGCCGCGAGTTTCAGGAGAGCTTCAACCAGACCGTCGTCGCCCACCGCACCGGCGCGGACCGCCCTGGGGCCCCCGCGGACGGGTCCTCGTCCGTGGGGAGTGAGAACGATCAAAACGCCCAGCCGCACCTGCTGCGCCACGTCTCGCCCGGCGACCACGTCCTGCTCAAATCCCTGAACAAGGTCGCCATCGTCCAGCGCGAAGTCGAAAAGGACCTCTTCGAGGTCGCCCTCGGCCCCCTCAAAATGCGCGTGCGTAGAGACGAGCTTGCCGAGTGCTCCGCACCTTCCACTCTCGGAGAAGATTCGAGGCAGCAAAATGCCGATCCCCTCGCCGCCGCCCGCCGCCAAAGTGCCGGGGCCCCCGGCAAGCGGTCTTTGCTTGCTGGGGTGGAGAAGGGCGTCCATGTCACAGTCACCAGCGCCAACACCGAAGACATTCGCATGGAGATCAACCTCATCGGCCGCACCGTGGACGAAGCCACCGACGAGCTCGAAAAATATCTGGACCGCGCCTTCCTCGCCGGCCTCCCGCGGGTAAGGGTCATCCACGGCCACGGTGCCGGCATCCTCCGCCGCGGCCTCCGCGAGTTCCTCAAAGGCCACCCCCACGTCGCCAGCATCGCGGAAGCCCCGCAAAACGAAGGCGGCCAGGGCGCCACGCTGGTGGACCTGAGACAGTAGCTCCCGCTTCGGAAGGGTACGGGCTTCAGCCTGTATCAGAACCTCGGCGGCTGGCCCACTCATCCATTGTGGGTGCCCCATTCATGCGTGCCTTTTGCGCATGAGTGGGGTCAGTCTCACTCCCGCGTTACGATGGACCCATGCCAAGCCGCCGCGAACGCACACTGACCCACTCATCGCGATACCACCGCGATGAATGAGGCACCCGGCACCCGGCCTCCGCAGCCGGTATACATTTCGGTTAGCCGGTTATACCTGTGGTGCGCCGCAGTCAATATCTGCCACAATTCTAGTGTTCCTATCGCCAACGGCTGGGAGATAAACAAATGCAACAGCTAAACGTCCATGATTATTACGAATTAGGCAAGCATAACGACGCAATTGAAAATGTCGTTTCTAAAGCCGAAGGACCTATCCTTCTAAAGTCCATCGTTTGGTCGTTGTTTTTGGCTAGATGGGGATACAACACAATTCTAGCGACGCCATGCGCTTTATTGCCTGCCTCTCAGCGAGCAGCTCATGTGGTGGTGGATGCAATAAGCGCAATCGTACCCGAGGCGGTGGAAGAGATTTTTGCGATAGACGCTAATGCCACAATCGCTCCCTATAGTATCGGTTCAATCACCGACTCCATCAAGAACTTCGAGACGATCCTAAAAAATGACATGCCTGAAATGTCCACATTTGCTGTTACGCAGATCGGTATCTTTCGCACAGAAGACCTCATTTACAGGTCATATCTGCAAATTGACGAGGACTTGCGTAAACTTTTGGAGCCTTTGGCTTTGGAGGACATTACCCAGGCGGGAAAGTGCTTAGCATTCAGTCTCCCAACGGCCTCTGCTTTTCATCTCTCAAGAGCGATTGAGACATGCATGAATCAATACTATGAGGCACTCACGGGAAATCCATTTGACCTAAGTAGTGTCGCCAACAATTGGGGCGTTAAGACTCAGGCGCTAAAAGACAACGGCGCTGATGCGAAGATCACAGAGTTCCTAATCCACATTCGCAGGGCATATCGGAATCCCATCACTCACCCCGATGTCATCCTTGAAGCTGGAGAAGCTCTTGCCCTGTTCCCGCAAGCGATAAGTGTGATTTCGATGATGCTTGCCGCAGTGAAGGCATTGAGGAAAGATGAACAGCCGATGCTAGAGGGACTCTATTCGGGCCTGACTGCTTCGATGCTGGAAGCCGGATTAGAGCCGTTGTCGCTGGAGGCCAGAGAAGACATCGACTCTGAAGGGCCACGCGAGCCGTTATAATTCTCGGCCGGGTGCCACACATCTCCCTCTTTTGGAGACTTGGGAGAGCCGGGCGCCCCGGGTCCGGATTTTCGGACCTGGGAAACCGCGAACCCCACCCCGCCACCGGTCCCTACGTCCCCAGTCCCTAAGAAAGCCGTCAACCCCTCCCTCCCAAACTGAACCCGCAACCCACTCATTCCATCCGACAAAAACTCCGCGCCGTTTTGCCGAGTATTTCCCCACTCCGCCGCACAATAGAGAGGTGACAGGAAAACCCACGCCCTCCTCCCGCCACAGACAAGCCGTGTGCCCCATTCATCGCGGCCGTATCGCGATGAGTGGGATCAGCGGCTGTGATCCTGTGACACTGTGCAGCACAGTCCAAAACTCATTTCCCGGCTGTGAGGCTGTGACACTGTGCAGCACAGTCCAAATCCACATTTCCGGCTGTGAAGCTGTGAAGCTGTGAGGCTGTGACACTGTGCAGCACAGCCCGGCGGCGGTCCCACGCCGGTCAGTACTTCGGCATCGACGGATCAATCTCCCTTGCCCATGCGTCAACGCCGCCTGCCAGGTTCTTCACCTTCGCGTACCCGGCCTGCTGCAGGAACTCCGCAATCTGCTGGCTGCGCCCGCCGGATTTGCACTGCACCACGATCTCGCGCTCCCGGTCCAGCTCCGCCAGCCGCTTCGGCACCTCGTTCATCGGCATCAGCGTGCCGCCCAGGTTGGCAATCTGGTATTCGTAAGGCTCGCGCACGTCCAGCACAAACACGTTCTCGCCGGCGTCGCGCCGCTGCTTCAATTCCTTCACGCTCATCTGCGCAATTCCATTCACCAATTTGCTCTCCTTTTGGCTTGCCTGCTTCACGCCGCAAAACTGCTCGTAATCCATCAGCTCCGTCACCGTCGGCTGGTCGCCGCACACCGGGCACTCCGGGTTGCGTTTCAGCTTCAGCTCGCGAAAGCGCATGCCCAGCGCGTCCACCAGCAGCAGCCGTCCGGCCAGCGTCTCGCCCTTGCCCAGAATCAGCTTGATCGTCTCGGTGGCCTGAATCACGCCCACCAGTCCCGGCAGAATCCCCAGCACGCCGCCCTCGGCGCAACCGGGCACCATGCCCGGCGGCGGCGGCTCAGGATAGAGGCAGCGGTAGCATGGCCCGCCCTTCGTCGCAAAGACACTCGCCTGCCCCTCAAAGCGGAAGATTGACCCGTAGACATTCGGCTTGCCCAACAGCACGCACGCGTCGTTCACCAGGTAGCGCGTGGGAAAATTGTCCGTCCCGTCGGCCACAATGTCGTAGTCCTTCACAATCTCCAGCGCATTCGCGCTCGTCAATCGAGTCTCGTGTTTCACCACGCGCACGGTCGGGTTCAGGGCATTCAATTTCTCCTCGGCGGAGTCCAGCTTGCTTCGTCCAATGTCTTTCGTCGAGTGCAGAATCTGCCGCTGCAGATTGCTCGCGTCCACCACGTCAAAGTCCACCAGCCCCAGCGTGCCCACGCCCGCCGCCGCCAGATAAAACGCCAGCGGCGAACCCAGTCCGCCCGTGCCCACGCACAGCACCCGCGCAGCCTTCAGCCGCTGCTGGCCCTCCATGCCCACCTCGGGAAGAATCAGGTGGCGAGCATAGCGGGCAAGCTCTTCGGTGTTCAGTGCGGGCAGGGAATCTGCATCCATCATAGGAACTCGCTGCGGGACTCGGTGGCGGGACTCTTCGGCCGGCTCGGCCCGCTTCGCAAATCGCACACACGCGCGTCGGGTCCGGCTGCACTCAGGGTAGCAAAACGCGCCCCCGTCGCGGTCGCTGGCCGCTCACCGCTCCACGCGTTTCAGGCGGTTCACCCTTCCGCGCGAATCGTCTCTTCCTCAAACCGCTTGTCCTCTTCCCGCGTCCCAGCCAGCAGAAAGGCCCGCGTCTCGCCCGCGTGCCCCTCGGCCACAGCCGTAATCACATAGCAGCAGCCGATCCAGTGCGCCTCCGCCAGGTCCGTCGCCGACCACATCGGCGGATGGTCCGGATGCGAGTGATAAAAGCCCGCAATTTCCAGCCCGCGCTCGCGTGCCTCGCCCTCCATCGCCACCAGTTCCTGCGGCGCAATCTCGTACGCGGTCCGGCTTCCGTCGCCGCGCGCATTCCGCGCCCGCACCGCCGCCGTCACGCGCCAGCCCTCTGCATGGTGCCTGCCCAGCAGCGCCCCACAGCACTCGCCGGGATACCCCTCCTCCGCATGCGCCCGCATTGCCCGATAGACTTGTTCCGCAATCGTCAGCATCGCCGTTCTGTCCCGTTCCGCGCCTGTCTCCTACTGCACCCGACCTGCGCGCTCCCACAATCCGTGCGCCCGGTTTCCCCCGGTTTGCCCCCGCTCTCCGCCTGTGCGAGAGTGGAAGCAGGGAAGAGGCGCGCGCCGGCCGCTTCCGCCATCCTCGCAGACCCAGGGGAACACCATGGCCCGCAAGCCCCGCACGCTCACCTTCAACGAACTGCTCGACATTCTCCGCGCCCACAGCTTCTCTGTCGAGCCCAGCGCCGCTGTTGCCCATGGCACGCTGGTCAGCAAGGGCGGCGCAGCCGCCGTCCTGGTGCCCGCGCAGCAGCCCGGCGCAGTCGCCGCCTTCGCCGTCCGCCCCGGAGCGCTGGTGCAGAATGAGGTTGCCCTGCTTCTCGATCGCGGCTACCAGAAGTTTCTTAAAACTTCCAAATATGAGCTGCCCGCACTGGCTCCTCAGTTGCATGCGATCCATGCGTTTGAGGAGGAGTTCAAGCTGCTGGCCGGCGAAGAGTCGCTCTATAACGAAGCGCTCGGAACCACCAGCGACCTCTACCTGTATGACCGCCTCGATGGCCGGGAAGCAGAGGAGCCGGAACCTGCCCGGCCCTGGGAACTGGCCGCGGGACACTGATTCGGCTCGCCCCCGCAGCCCAGGGTAAGCTGAATGGACCGGAACCCACAGACAGATATCGCGCCGGGCCAGCAGCGGAAGAGGCGGCGACCCCGCGCAAGCCGGTCGATGAGCCCGCCGAGCTGCGTCTTCTCCATCCAAGTTGAGTATTTGCCTGCCACATGCTCGATCTCGGCCTGGCGACTGCCGCGTCCGCACCCAGGACCGTTTCCTTGCCGGCATCATGGCCCGCGTGGAGGTCGTCTTCACGCTCCAGGGTGTCAACTTCCGCCTCTCCGGCGTCACACAATGGACCGACCGCCGCAACCTGATCGGCATTTGCTTTCTGGATAGGACGGAGCGCCGCATCGCGACCCTGGCCGAGATCCTCGCTGAGATGGATGTCCCGCCGCTGCCTTAATGCAGTGTGCCCTGCGTCTCCATACCGGCCAGCCTGCACTCCGCGCACTGGCACACGCGCCGCAGATATTCCCACGAGTAAATGCCCGCGCTGTGCCCGTCCAGCCAGTTGAATTGCAGCGCATAGCGGCCCACGGCGTGCGCGCTGGAGGGCTTGGCGGGCGGCTTGTACATGGGCAGCAGCTCGCCGGACTTCGCTTTGGGCTGTCCGGGAGCGCGATTTTCGTTGTTGCGCTCGTCCACGCAGGTGGCGCAGGGGCAGGCATCGCGCAGGAAGGCGAAGTCCCAGGCGCTCTGGTGACCGTCGGCCCAATCAATCTCCAGCCCCTTGCCCTCGCTCAGCAGCACGCGCACCTTCTTGGGCGTCATTGCCTCGCGGGTCAGCGGCAGGCCCTGCCTGTTCTGGCGCTCGAGCTCCTCCTGCGACGCGACGCGAATGCCCTCGTGGCTCATGAGGCTATTTTATCGCCGCCGGCGTCCTGCCCGCCTCCGGCTGGCGGTCGTAGCGCAGTTTCAGCACAAGAATGGTGAGAGCCAGCGCCAGCGTAATTCCGTTGGCCGTCGCCACCTGAACCGAGCCAATGCCCATGCCGTAGACAAACCAGCATGCGGTGCCAAAGACAAAGAGCAGAAACATGGCAAGCGAAATATCACGCGCGCTCTTGCGTTTCCAAACCCGGATCAGCTGCGGCAAAAACGAGGCCGTCGTACAACAGGCGGCCGTAATGCCAATCCACTGCAACATTGCAGACGGCAAAGTCAGTGCAGTCATTTTTTCTTATCCCACCTTCCAAAAGAACCATACGGTCATAAATATACCCACCGCGATCACAAAGCCGCGCAGCGCCGGCTGCGGCACACGCCGCGCCAGGCTGGCCGAGGCATAGCCGCCGATGCCGCAGGTCACCATCGCCAGCAGGCAATAGCGCCACACCACCTGCCCGTTCACGACGAAGATGGCAAACGCAATCCCGTTGGCCATCGTCGACGAAACCACCTTCAGCGCGTTGATCTCGTGCAGGTCGTCGTAGCCGAAAAGAGAAATCACGGTAATCAGCAGGAATCCGGCGCCCGCGCCGAAGTAGCCGATGTAAACACACACCGCCGCGGTCGCCAGGAACACCCGCAGCCGGTGCGCTTTGTGCGGAACGCCGGCGAGCCGTCCTCTGCGCGCGGCCAGCCGCCGCGTGGCCAGCCTGCGGGTGATAGGGCCGCTGATGGCGAAAATGGAAGTGGCCGCCAGCAGCAGCCACGGTACCAGGTGCAGAAACATGTGCTGCGGCGTGCGCAGCAGCAATGTGGCTCCCGCCATGCCGCCCAGCAGGCCCGCCAGCGCCATGGGCAGCGCGAGCCGCACGTTTTTGCGGATATCCTTCCGGTATGCCGCGATGGAAGTGAGCTGTCCCGGCCACAGCGCCACCGTGTTGGTGGCGTTGGCCTGGATGGGCAGCATCTTCATTCCCAACATGGCCGGAAACAGCAGCAGGGACCCGCCGCCGGCCACGGCATTCAGCACGCCGGCCAGGAAGGCCGCCACCTCCAGCCACACCCAGCGCCAGTCCACCGCGTGGAGAATGCCGAAAGGGGCGCTCATCTATTTGTCATCTTACCGGGACTTCCTGAAGAGCCGTCTCCAACGCCGCAACGCCCGGACACTCCTCCAGCATCAACGCGCGAGAAAATTCGCTACCGGGCGAAGAAGCAACAGGGTATGCTCTTGCCATGTCTGGCTTTGCGAAGCGCCTGCCGTCCCTCGTTTGCCTGGTCTTTCTTGCGGTAGGGTCCCTGCCGATGCTTGCGGCAGAGTCCTCTTCGACTCCCGTGCTCACCATCCACGAGCTGGGCAAAGGCGTGGCCAAACTCGACGGCCCATGGCAGTTCCACCTGGGCGACAATCCGGCCTGGGCGCAGCCTGACGCCGGTGACGACCAGAGCAATGTGGGCTGGGAGCAGTTGAGTCCCGACAAGACCTGGGGCGAACAGGGCCATCCGGCCTATACTGGCTACGCTTGGTATCGCAGGCACATCCACATCATGCCCGCCGAGGGCGCTTCGCCCGACTTCGCTCTCTACATCTCCCGCATTGACGATGTCTACGAGCTCTACTGGAATGGCGTGCTTGTCGGCAGCCACGGCACCATGCCGCCCAACACCTCCTTTCCCTACCGTCCCCCGCCGCAGACCTTCGGCCTGGGCCCCATACGCGACGGCGTGCTGGCCATCCGCGTCTGGAAGGCTCCGCTGATGTCGTTTGATTCCGACAAGCTGGGCGGTCTCGACGCAGCGCCGGTGATTGGCAGCCCAACGGCAATTGCAGGCCTGAAGGCCGAGAGCGACTACAACTGGCTGCGCAGCCGCCAATACTACTTCGGCACTGAAGCGCTTTATCTGCTGGTGATGGTGCTCAGCTTTCTGGCCTGGATTCGCGACCGTAAGCAGCGCGTTCTCATGTGGATGGCGACCTTCAGCGGCGCATCGGTGCTGGTGCTGATTCTTGTCGGGCTGCGCATTCCCTTTACCATCGAGTTCGCTCTCGGTTGGCTGCAGCCGGTCCTCAGTCTGATCGACATCAGCATCTGGTTTCTGCTGCTATACCTGCTCAAGCTGGACGAGAATCCCACGCTCTATCGCTTCACCCGGATACTCGCCATCTTCAGCATCTGCGCCACCTCGCTGGACGGGCTGGTGACCCTGGACTGGTCCAACCCTACGGTGACTCACTGGGCGCAGATTCTGGATGCCGTCCTGACCACCTTCTTCACCGTGGCCGAGGCCTACCCGCTGGTGCTGGTGGCTCTGGCGGTGCGCAAGCGGCTGGACCATGCGCGCTGGCTGGTGGCCATCACGGCCTTCCTGGCGGAGATGATCTCAGTGGTCCGCATCGCACTCCAGCAGGGCAGCCGGTTCACGCACTGGACCATCGGCGACAAAATTGGCGAGCCACTGTTCATCATCAACGGCAACGTCTTCACCGCGCAAACCATCGCCAGCACCCTGATGCTGCTGGCCATTATTTACGGCGTTTACCGCTACCTGCAGGAAGCCGGAGTGCGCCAGGGCGCGCTGGAGCAGGAGATGAAGAGCGCGCGCGAGCTGCAGCAGGTGCTCATTCCGGAATCGCTGCCGCCCCTGCCGGGCTTCGCCTTCACCAGCTCCTACCGCCCCGCGGCTGAGGTGGGCGGCGACTTCTTCCAGGTAATTCCGCTCGAGGGCGAGTCGGCAGGCTCCACGCTGATTCTCCTCGGCGACGTCAGCGGCAAAGGCCTGAGGGCCGCGATGACCGTCTCGCTCATCGTCGGCGCGGCCCGCACCCTGGCCAAGTTCGCGCCTCAGCCGGCTGCCATTCTTTCCGAACTCAACCAGCGCCTCTTCGGGCGTCTGCAGGGCGGATTCGTCACCTGCCTGGCCCTCCGGCTCAGTCCCAGCGGCGAATGCGTGATGGCCAGCGCCGGCCACCCCGCCCCCTTTCTGAACAAGCGCGAGGTCAGCCTGCCCGGCGCCATTCCCCTTGGTGTCGTCTCGGCGGCAAACTACGAAGAAACCAGCCTCACCCTTCACGAGGGAGACCATTTCGCCCTCTACACCGACGGCCTGCTGGAGGCACGCAAGCCCGGCGGCGAGATCTTCAGCTTCGAACGGCTGAATGCCCTGTTTGCCACCCGGCCGGACGCAGCCAAAGCCACCGAAGCAGCCATCAACTTCGGCCAGGACGACGACATTACAGTGCTCACCCTTACCCGCCTGGCCACCGGCCAGCAGTCGACAACGACCATATCCATCCCCAAATTCGCCAACAGTTGAGCCTGCGGCGGATCGAACGCCAGCCCTTTCTTCATTTAATCTGTTGAAACTAAATGGCCTATCAACCTGCTTTTAATATTAGTCACTTATGCTCATATTTTATGAATTATTTGTGCTATAGTTGCGTCAGATCAGTTGAGTGGCCGGGAGTCAACCGCGGCCCAATCATCCTGAATACGTCTGGAGGTAAAGAATGATCGCAATCAATCGTTGGGACCCTTTCCGGGAAGTGATGGCGTTGCAGAACCGCTTCAACTCGCTCTTTCGCGATTTGAATGAGGGGGAGAGCCCGGTGGCGGCTGCCAGCTTTGTGCCGGCGGTCGACATCTATGAGGACGACAGCAAGGTCGTACTCAAGCTGGAAGTGCCGGGCATGGAAGAGAAGGACCTGGACGTGAGCGTGGAAAACCACACGCTGACGGTGAAGGGCGAGCGCAAGTTCGAGAACGAAGAGAAGGAAGAGAACTTCCATCGCATCGAGCGGCGCTATGGCAGCTTCTATCGGGCCTTCACGCTGCCCACCACCGTGGATACGGACGGCGTGAGCGCGAACTACAATGCCGGAGTGCTGAAGCTGGAGCTGAAGAAGAAGCCCGAAGCCCAGCCGAAGCAGATTAAGGTGAACGTCGGCAAATCGCTGGCCGCGTAAACAGCTACCAGCCGTCAGCTTTCAGCTCACAGCTCCTTGTATCCTGGGCTGGCATTTGGCGGCTCGATGCGCCGGGAGGGCGAGGATATGCTCCGTCCGCCCGGCGTTCTTCTATGGATGAATGACATTCTTTTTGGGCTCGACACGTCAGTTATGAAAGAACAAGCTAAGAGCTGACGGCTGATAGCCAGGAGCTGAGTTTTCATGGCGATTCGTTGGGACAAGCTGACCGTGAAGTCGCAGCAGGCGATGCAGCAGGCGCAGGAGCGGGCGGCCGAACTTGGCAACCCTGAGATTCTGCCGGTGCACGTGCTGCTGGCGCTGGTGGAGGACCGCGAGGGCGTGATTCCCGCGGTGCTGGAGAAGATTGGCGTGCCCACGGAGCGGCTGGAGAGCGAGCTGCACGGCACGGAGGAGAAACTGCCTCGTGTGGCGGGTGCCAGCGCGCAGCCGAGCCTGAGCCAGGCGCTGAACAAGGTGGTGGAGCAGGCTTTTCGCGAGGCGCAGAACTTCAAGGACGAGTACGTTTCCACCGAGCACCTGCTGCTGGGCGTGGCGCACCAGAAAGGCGATGCGGCGCGCGAGGCGCTGGCTGCGGCGGGCGCGACGCACGAGGCGATTCTGAAGGCGCTGACGGCGGTGCGCGGCTCGCAGCGGGTGACGGACCAGAATCCCGAGGGCAAATTCCAGGCGCTCGAAAAATATGCCAAGGACCTGACGGAGCTGGCGCGGCGCGGCAAGCTGGACCCGGTGATTGGGCGCGACGAGGAGATTCGCCGCGTGATCCAGGTGCTGAGCCGGCGAACGAAGAATAATCCGGTGCTGATTGGCGAGCCGGGCGTGGGCAAGACGGCGATTGTGGAAGGCCTTGCGCGGCGCATTGTTTCCGGCGACGTGCCCGAGGCTCTGCGCGAGAAGCGCGTGATCTCGCTTGACCTGGGCTCGATGCTGGCGGGCGCGAAGTTTCGCGGCGAGTTTGAGGACCGGCTGAAGGCGGTGCTGAAAGAAATCGAAGAGTCCAATGGGCAGGTTGTGCTGTTCATCGATGAGCTGCACACGCTGGTGGGCGCGGGCGCGGCCGAGGGCGCGATCGACGCGAGCAACATGCTGAAGCCGGCGCTGGCGCGCGGCGAGCTGAGGGCGATTGGCGCGACCACGCTGAATGAATATCGCAAGTACATTGAGAAGGACGCGGCGCTGGAGCGGCGCTTCCAGATTGTCTACGTGGGCGAGCCGAACGTGGAGGACACGATTGCGATTCTGCGCGGGCTGAAGGAGCGCTACGAGGCGCACCACAACGTGCGCATCAAGGATTCGGCGATTGTGGCTGCGGCGACGCTTTCTCATCGGTATATCAGCGACCGGTTTCTGCCGGACAAGGCGATTGACCTGGTGGACGAGGCGGCGGCTTCGCTGGCCATCCAGATTGGCAGCGTGCCGACGGAGGTGGACCAGCTTGAGCGCGAAGCCACGTCACTGGAAATTGAGCGTGCGGCGCTGAAGCGCGAGACCGACACGAACAGCCGCGAGCGGCGGGAGCAAGTGGAGCGCGAGCTGGCTGCGCTGAAAGAGCAGACGACGGCGCTGCGTGCGCGGTGGATCACGGAGCGCGAAGCGATTACGCACATCAGCGAGCTGAAGAAGCGGATTGAGGCGCTGCGCTTTGAGGCCGAGGAGCAGACGCGCAAGGGAATGCTGGAGCGCGCGGCGCAGATCCAGTATGGCGAGCTGCCCAAGATGGAGGCCGAGCTGAAGGAGCTGAACGCCGCGCAGGACGGCAACGCCGGGGCGCAGCGCATGCTGAAGGAGGAAGTGGACGAGGAGGACATTGCCAAGATTGTGAGCAAGTGGACGGGCATTCCCGTCTCGCGCATGCTGGAGGGCGAAGTGAAGAAGCTGGTGCGGATGGAAGAGCGTCTGCGCGAGCGCGTGGTTGGCCAGGACGCGGCGCTGAGCGTGGTGGCGAATGCGATTCGTCGCTCGCGCGCGGGGCTCAGCGATCCGAAGCGGCCTATCGGGAGCTTCATTTTTCTGGGGCCCACTGGAGTGGGAAAGACCGAGACGGCGCGCGCGCTGGCCGAGTTCCTGTTTGACGATGAGCAGGCGATGGTGCGCATCGACATGAGCGAGTATATGGAGAAGCATGCCGTGGCGCGGCTGATTGGCGCGCCGCCCGGATATGTTGGATACGACGAAGGTGGGCAGCTTACCGAGGCAATTCGGCGGCGGCCGTACGCGGTGATTCTCTTCGACGAGATTGAGAAGGCGCATCCGGATGTGTTCAACATTCTGCTGCAGGTGATGGACGACGGGCGGCTGACGGACGCGAAGGGCCGCACGGTGGACTTCAAGAACACGGTGCTGATTATGACGTCGAACCTGGGCGCGGCGATGCTGGTGGGCGACGCGGTGAAGAGCGAGCACGACTTTGAAATGGCGCAGGAGAGCGTGCTGCGCGTGCTGAGGGAGCACTTTCGGCCGGAGTTTTTGAACCGCGTGGACGACCTGGTGATCTTCCGTCCGCTGGGCGCGGCGCAGATGAGCGCAATTCTGGAGCTGCGGCTGAACGAGGTGAGGAAGCTGCTGGAAGACCGGCAGATTTCGCTGGAGCTGACGGAGCCGGCGCGGCAACTGATTCTGGCGGCGGGCTCGGATGCGGCGTATGGCGCGCGGCCGCTGAAGAGGGCGCTGCAGCGGATGGTGCAGGACCCGCTGGCGATGAAGATTCTGGACGGCGAGGTGCTGCACGGCGCGCACGTGCGCATCGACGTGGACCGCAAGAAGAACGAGCTGCACTTTGAGCCGATGGGCCGCAAGGCGATGGCATAAAGGCCGAGTCCGGCGAACATGTTCTTGTAAGATTAACTATCTAAAAGTTTTAAATGGCCTCGGAGGGAAACTTTCCGGGGCCTTTCTGTTGGGCCGGCGAGCGTGCGCACTGCGGAGGAACGCCGGCTTGTGGCCGAAAAAGGCGAAGAAACGTCGAATTGAGCCTCGCAATTTTCGGCAAAACGCCTGTGGAAAACTGCAAATATTCTAGGGGGGGTGGGGGGGTAGGCCCCGGAAACAGAGAACAGAAAACAGGAAGTGCGTGTTGGGATCGGGCTGAATCTTCGACCTGATTCCAGTGTGACGGATTCGGCGAATTAATCGGCAAACGCGGGCAGAATCTTTTGGGCGCGGCGCGGGCCCGGGCCCTGGATTGCGGAGGAGTTTGCGGAGGAGGCTGTGGAGAAGTTTGATGCGGCGGGGAAGCAAAGCGGTGGTATGCTTGAGCGTTTCCCCCCGCAGTCCAAATCGAAGCACGAACCCAATTCAGGAGAATACACATGAAGACTGTTCGCATGGGTGTGTTCGCGCCCATTCCTGTTGTTATGGCTGCCCTGGCTCTGTGTGCCGTTCCGGCAGCGCGGGCCCAACATTCACCGGACCAAATGCAAGGACCGCCCAAATATCTTTACCTGGGCAACACGGAGCTGAAGCCCGGCCAGAACGGCGAATTCGCCAAGCTGGAGAGCGAGGAGATCGACGCTCTCCGGGCCGCGAAGTCCACGTCTCACTACTTTGGCATGTGGTCGATTACCGGCAACACCAGCCGGGTGCTGTTCTTCCACGGCTTCGATTCCTACGCGGATTTGCAGAAGACGCATGACGAGGTTGCGGGCAATGCCACGCTGAGCGCCATGCTAAGGAAAAACAACGCGGCAGAAGGGATGATGGAGGCAAGCCATCACGGCAGCGTCTACGAGTTCAAGAAGGACCTGAGCCTGAATCCTCCGATGAGCCTGGAGAAGATGCGCTTTGCCGACATCACGCTCTTCAAGGTGCGTGGGGGCCAGGAGCGGGCATTCGAGCACATGGTGAAGGTGTATTTGAAGGCCTATGCATCTGTGCCCGAAGCGCGCTTTGTCACATTTCAGAAGCAGTATGGGGAAGGCAGCGGGACCACGTATCTGCTGATCACGCCGCTGGAGAGCCTGGCCGGAGTGGATGCGGAGGTGGAAGCCGGCAAGACCTTCGTGAAGGACGCCGGACCGGACCTGCTGGCGGTGCTGCGCGGGGAGGGCCCGTCGGTGATCGAATCGGCGGAGTCCAACCTCTGCGCCTTCGGCGCGAAGATCAGCTACGTGCCGGACAAGTGGCTGACGGATTCTCCGGATTACTGGGGCAAGAAGTAAGGCAGCGAACAGCTGATAGCTAACAGCAGACAATAAACAGCAGGCAGCCGAAGGTGGCTGTCTGCTTATTTTTTGAGGCGGCTTGCGGGCGAAGTCGTAGGGCGCGAAGGCGAGCTATTCGATGGCGAAGGTGGCGTAGACGGTGGCGCGGAACTCCACGCGGCGGGAGTTGACGGCGAGCTGCTGGTTGCCGACCTGGATCCGGTCGAAAACTCCGTTACCGGCCCCGAGACTACCGAGGGAGCCGTTTATCATGCCGACTTGAGGGGACCCCTGATTCTCGTTTACGCTGACCAGATGGCCGAGCTGGACGCCGGCCTTCGCGGCCATCTGCTCGGCGATGAGGCGAGCATTGGCGAGGGCTTTGGCGGAGGCCTCGGCTTCCAGCGCCGTGGGTTTCTGGACAATCCACTCAATCCATCCGCTCTCGTTCGCGCCTGCGTTGATGGCGGTGTTGAGGGCTTTGGCGGCCAGGTCCGGCTTGACGCGAAGAACCCAGCTTTGCATGACGGTGAATTGGCGGTTGCGCCACTGGTCGCTCTCAACGGGATACTGCTGGTATTCATAGGTCTGCGTAGGCTGAAGAACCTGGCCGGTGCTTTCGATGGCGGATTTGGGGATGCCGGAGGCGGTGAGGGCGTCCATGATGGCGTTGGAGGTGGTAAGAGCCGAGGCGTAGTCGGTCCTGGCGTCGGGTCCATAGAGCTTGTAGCCGACGTGGACGATGGCGAGGTCGGCATCTGCCGTGACGGTGCCCTCGCCGTTGACGGCGATGGTGCGGCGCTCCGGGCACGTGTTGCATTGGGCCCAAAGTGGAGAGCTTAGTCCGGCAACGAGGAGAGAAAGTACAACGAGCCTGCATGCTGCGCGCATGGTTTGCCTCCGATTTCGGTGAGATTTGGCCATTCGACGCGGTCCGGAGGGAATTGTACCGCGGCTTGCTACTTTTTGAGGGGCTTGCGGGCGAAGTAGTAGAGCGAGTAGGCGAGCAGGGCGAAGGCCAGGACGGCGACCCAGTCGTGGTCAAGGAAGGTGTGGGGGAAGTTGAGCAGGTCGCCCTTGTCGGCGGTGGTTTCGTAGCCTTTGAGGGCCACGCCGCAGAGGCCCACGATGCCGCCTGCGGCGATGAGGCCCGAGGCGTAGAGCGCGCCGGGCGAGATTTCGCTGTCGGCATCGGCGGAGTCCCCGCCGGCGCGCTGCATGGCCTGGTCCACAAACCAGCGCACCGCGCCGCCGACAAAGATGGCCAGCGTGGTGCCGATGGAGAGATATGCGCCCACGGCAAAGGAGAGCGAGCGGACGCCGAGCAGCTCCACGCCGATGACGAGAAAGACGCCGAGCATCACCAGTCCCCAGGGCAGCTTGCGGCTGAGGATGCCGCTGATGACGGTGGCCATCAGGCGGGCCTGCGGCGCGGGGGCCTTTTCGCTGCCGATGCCCTGGATCCACTGCACCTCAATGCGATGCGTGGTGGGTGAGTAGAGGTATTTGCCGTCAGGGAGCTGGGCGGAGCCGATGGCGTTGAGCACGATGTACTCGGATTTGCGGTGCTCCACGGAGGAATTGTCGGGGCCGAGGACGGGGAACTGGTCGGGCAGGTGGCGCACGTCCTTCTGGATGGTGACGCCGGGATGCGGCGCGCTGATGTCCCATGCCACGGGGTTGGCGCGGAAGGATTCGAGCGCCGTGTTCATCATGTTCAGCGTGAAGCCGATGGCGACGGTGGAGACGACCACGCCGATCATGAGGGCGATCTGCTGCAGGCGCGGCGTGGAGCCGACGATGTAGCCGGTCTTCAGGTCCTGCGAAGTGTCACCGGCGTTGGCCGCGGCAATGCAGACCACGCCGCCGATGGTGATGGCGAGCGCGCCGAAGGCGGGGGTGGTCCAGCCTTCGACGAGAAAGATGGCGGAGGTGGCCATGAGCGTGGCGATGGTCATGCCGCTGATGGGGTTGGCGGAGGAGCCGATGAGGCCCACGATGCGCGAGCTGACGGTGACAAAGAGAAAGCCGAAGACGACCACCAGCAGTGAGGCCGCGAGGTTGGCGCCCCAGCCGACGAAGGCTCCGGGCACGGGCTTGAATTCGAGGAAGAGGAACATGCAGGCGACCAGAATCACAGAGCCGACGACGACCACGCCCATCGAGAGGTCGTTGTCCGTGCGCAGCGTGGCGGAGCCTTTGGCCGAGCCGGGGCGCAGATTGCGGATGCCCGCGCCGAGCGCGCCGAGGATGGTGGGCATGGTCTTGAGCAGGGCGATGAGCCCGGCGGCGGCCACGGCTCCTGCGCCCATGGGGCGAATGTAGGTGGCCCAGAGATCGCTGGGGCCCATTTGGCCAATAGGGACCGTGCCGGGATAGACGGGATGGGGCAGGTCCTTGCCGAAGAAATAAATCAGCGGCATGAGCACCAGCCAGGAGAGGACGCCGCCGGCGAAGATGGTTCCGGCGACGCGCGGCCCGATGATGTAGCCGACGCCGAGATACTCCGGCGTGGCTTCCACCTTGATGGACGCGCCTTTCATGACGTGCTGCGCGCCGAGGTCGGGCTGGTACTCGGGCGTGCCGGGCCAGGCTTTGAAGAGGTTGTCATTCTGGAAGAAGGTGTAAAGCGAGCCGAGGCCGAGGCCGAAGAAGACGCGGCTGGCCAGGCCGCCGCCGCGCTCGCCGGCCATCAGCACGTCGGCGCAGGCGGTGCCCTCAGGATAGGCGAGGGTGCCGTGCTCCTCCACGATGAGCTGGCGGCGCAAGGGAATCATGAAGAGTACGCCGAGCCAGCCGCCGATGAGGGCGAGCAGAAAGATGCGCGAATATTCGAGGTCAAAGCCGAGAAAGATGAGCGCGGGCAGCGTGAAGATGACGCCGGCGGCGATGGACTGGCCGGCGTTGCCGGTGGTCTGGACGATGTTGTTTTCAAGGATGGAGGCGCGGCCCAGCACGCGCAGAATGCTGATGGAGAGCACGGCGATGGGGATGGAGGCGGCGACGGTGAGCCCGGCGCGCAGGCCCACATAGACCGTGACCGCGCCGAAGACGAGCCCGAAAAAGCAGCCGAGCAGAATGGCGCGGAGGGTGAACTCGGGGGGCTTTTCAGCGGGCGAGACGAAGGGCTGAAAGTCGGGCATCCATGGCCTCCAGACAAGGGCGCGTGCGGGGATTTTCCTGAAAGGGCGAGTGTAGCAGCGCGGGGGCGGGCGAATCCAAACATGCGTCCGGGCAGGAGTCCGGACAGGCATCCGGACAGGCATCCGGACAGGAATCTGACGCGCTTTGCGTCCTAAGCCCCTTTGGCAATTGGGTCGATGGCAGGCCAGGCGCAATCCGTGATGACGCTCCACGTTCGCGAGGTGGTTCGCAACGGGAAGGCGCAGGCGACGGGCCGGCTGCCGGGCAACCAGGTACTGCAACTCAACCTGGTGCTTCCGCTCAGCGATCCGGCGGGGCTGAAGAGCTTTCTGGCGGATGTCTACAATCCGGCGAGCGCGAACAATCGGCATTTTTTAACGCCGCAGGAGTTTACGGCGCGGTTTGGGCCCACGCAGGCGCAGTATGACGACGTGGTGCGGTCCGGGCTTTCTATTTTTTCCGGATGCGCGAAACTTGGCGAAGTGGGGCCCGGACGCGTAGGGTGGTTGGCAACGTTTGCATCCGGACCCACGGAGAATCCACGGCAATGGACAACCCTGCACTGACGAAGACGCCCTTCCGGCGTCTGCTTTCGCTCGACGCCGCGCGCGGCATCACCATCGCGTTCATGATCATGGTGAACAACAACGGCGGCGATGGCTCGTGGCGCTTTATGAACCATGCGGTGTGGAACGGGCTGACACCGACGGACCTTGTCTTTCCCACGTTTGTGTTCGTGGTGGGCGTTTCCGTGGTCTTCTCCTGTGAAGCACGGCTGGCCAAGGGCGCAACCAGGGCGAGCCTGGCCCGGCACACCACACTGCGCGCGCTGATTCTCATCCTCTTCGGCATTGTGGTGAACAACTTTCCGTTTTTTCCGCTGGAGCACATGCGCTTCTACGGCGTGCTGCAGAGGATTGGCATCTGCTACCTGGTGGTCGGGCTGTTTTACCTGTGGGACAGCCGCGCGTGGACCAAGGTGGCGGCGCTGGTGGCGGCGCTGGTGGGCTACTGGGTGCTGGTGCGCTGGGTGCCGATTCCCGGCGTGGGCATGCCGGGGCGCGAAGTGCCCTTCATGGACATGACGCAGAACATTGTCAGCTGGGTGGACCGGCACTTGTTCCCCTATCACCTCTATCTCTACGCGCCGCTGCACAACACGCGCGACCCCGAGGGGCTGCTGAGCGACATTCCCGCCATCGGGACGGCGCTGATCGGCGTGCTGACCGGCCTGTGGCTGCGCACCGGGCGCGCTGTGAAGGCGAAGGCGCTGGGACTGCTGGCGGCGGCGGTGGCCAGCCTGGCGCTGGGCTATCTGTGGTCACTTGAGTTTCCGCTGAACAAGAATATGTGGACGAGCTCCTATGTGCTGGTGGCGGCGGGCTACTCGCTGCTGCTGCTTACGCTGTGCTACTGGGCAGTGGAGGTGATGGACTGGCGCAAGGGATGGACCTATGTGTGGCTGGTCTTCGGCTCGAACGCGATTGCGGCATACATGATCAGCGAGTTGGGAGGCGACCTGTTGTGGTCTGTGAAGCGGACGGCAGCTGGCGGCATCACCATCAGCCCGAACGACCATCTGGCGGCGTGGGAGCCGGGCTTCTTTCAGAGCACCTTCGCGCACATTCCCAACCCGCACTGGGCGGCCTTCGCCTATTCGGTTACCTTCACCACGCTCTGCTTCATTCCGGTGTGGATCATGTACCGGAAGAAGATCTTCCTGAAGGTATGAGGGGCGTGACCGCGGCTGCCGGCTGGCCTTATGCGGCGGGCCGGGGCTTGACGGGGCGGAAGAGCCAGAGGTTGAGCAGGGTGAAGAGCACCCCGCCGACCGTGAACTTGAGCCAGGGAGCCGCGTGCGAAGGCGAGAAGAAGCCCTCGAGGGTTCCGGCGATCACTAGCAGCGGAATGATGCCTGTGACCAGGCGCGTGGCCTCCAGCCCGCCCTGGGCCACGGAGTCTTTCCAGCGGAGATTTCCGGGGAAAAGCATCGCGTAGCCAAGGCGGAAGCCCGCTCCGCCGGCGATAAGAATCGACGGAAGCTCCAGCGAGCCGTGGGGCGCGACGAAGCTCCACAGCAGCATCGACATGCCGTACTGGTGGCAGGCGGCGGCGATGACTCCGAGCATCATGCCATTGAAGTAGAGCAGCCAGAAAGTGCCCAGGCCAAAAAGAATGCCGCCGGCGAAGGTGAGGAAGCTGACGGTGAGGTTGTTGGTCATGATGAAGCTGGATTCCATGGGCGCCACGCTCACCACTGAATCGGTCCACATCTGGTGGCGCTCCATGGTGGAGATCATGGCTGGGGGGATGTAATGGCGCATGAAGGCCGGATTGTTGCTGGTGACGACGGCGCCCAGCGCGCCCCAGGAGACGGTGACCACCAGCGCGGCGAAGACGAAGGAGAACTGCTTCTGGAAGATGGCAGGGTAGTCGTCGCGCAGGAAACGGAAGAGCGTGACCAGGCTCGTCTTGCGGCGCGAATACATGATATGGTGGGCGCGAGCCAGCAGTTGATTCACGTGTTCGGCGTAGGTGCGCGCAGTCGGGTCCTGGCGCAGGACGGAGATGTCGGCGGCGACCTGGCGATAAAGCAGGGCCATCTCCTGCAGCTCCGCGCGGGAAAGTTGGCCGAGGCCGGTCTGGTCCGCTTGCGCCAGCAGGGCCCCCAGGCGTTCCCAGTGGGGACGCCGTTTGCGCAGCCACAGATTGGAGAGGACGGAGGGCATGGAATCGGGTTCTGACCAGCTTAGCATCGATACTCCGGAGTTGGTGGCGATTGAAATGCCGCTGGCCGGGCTGGGCAGCCGCTTCATCGCGCTGCTCATCGACATGCTGATCTGGTTCGCGGGCTTTTTTGTGCTGAGCCTGCTTTTCTGGTTTGTCGCGCCGGCAATCTACCAATCTTCGAAGCTCTCTTACGAGTGGACGGTGGCGCTGGTGACGCTGGCCATTTTCCTGCTGAACTGGGGCTACTTCACGCTGTTTGAGGCCTTCTGGAACGGGCAAACGCCGGGCAAGCGCGTGGCACACATCCGCGTCATCCAGCGCACGGGGCGCGCGATCGGGCTCTTCGAGTCGATGGCGCGGAACTTCATCCGCTACATTGACCAGATTCCGTTTTGCTATGCCGTGGGCGTCATCGCGATGTTTTCGACCAAACAGCACCAGCGGCTGGGAGACCTGGCGGCGGGCACGCTTGTGGTGCGCGACCGCGTGCAGGAGTCTCCGCTGTGGGGCGAGAGCGGCACGCGCACTTTCACCGCACCGTTGATTCCGCAAAGCACGCTGATCCCTGAGCCGCACCACGCCGTGACGCTGCCGGCGGCGGCCGTGGCCCGGCTGAGCGCGACGGACCTGGAGGTGCTGGAAGGGTTTTTCGCACGGCGGCTTGACCTGCCGGACGAGACGCGGCGGCTGCTGGGCGGCAGGATTGCCGAAGCGATCCGCGCGAAATCCGGGCTGGAGCCACCGCCGGACACCAGCACCGAGACGTTTCTGGAAGCCGTTGCGCGGGACCTGCGTGACGTGGCGCGGATGGGCTGATGGGCTCGCCGATTGATTCACCGTAAGGCGAGCGGGCCTTTTGCGGCGCGCGAGCAGGCGCAAGTATGCGGGCAGCGGTTCCGTTGCGGGCCGATTTCCGCGGCAGGCCTCAGGGGCTGGGAAGTTGTTTGGCGCTGCGGCGTACCTGCCAGCAGGCATCGCGGCCATCCTGCGGAAAAAGCGAGACGGCGCAGCGAAGATTCGAGTTGCCCAGGTAGTCGTATTCGGATTTCTGGCCTTTCAGCGGGACGGTGACGAATTGATCCACATTCACGCTCTGCGTGGGCGAGCCGCGCATGCGGTAGACGGCCCAGTCGCCGAAGTAAAGCGCGATGACGAGCGCGGCGAGTGCAATGAGGGTGCGGCGAAGCCAGCGGAGAATCATGCGGGTGAGCCCTCGGCAAGCTGCGGCTGGGCGGGCTTGAGCGCGAGGCCGGTGAGTTGGAGGCGGCGCGCTTCGGCAAGGAGCGACGCAAGCTGCGCGGCGGCCTGCGCAGAGCTCAGACCTTCGGCGCGAATGTTGGAAATGCAGTTGCGCTCGGCGTCGTGGCGGCCGGGGCGTGGCTGCCAAGTGAGGTAGGCGCCGAGCGAGTCCGGCGCGCTGAGGCCGGGCCGTTCGCCGATGAGCACCACGGCGAGCTGCGCGCCAAGCGCCGCGCCAATCTCGTCGCCGATGGCCACGCGGCCCTGCTCGACAATGCAGATGGGCGCAAGCCTCCAGCCGTTGAGGCGCGGAAGCAGCTCTTCCACAAGCGCGGACGCGTGGCGCTCGACGGCAAGCGCGGAGAGGCCGTCGGCCACGATGAGCGCGACATCAAAAGATACGGACGCGGGGGGCTCGGGGGCGAACGGCGCGGCCAACGCGGCGCGGCTGGGCTCGTCGAGCATGCGGCCCAGGTCGGGGCGCTGCAAGTAGGTGGCGCGGTCCGGCGCGGCGGAGTGCAGGCGCAAAACAGATTTGCCGCTGAGGAGCGCAAGCGTGGCCGCCAGCGATGCCGCATCCAGCCGCGCGTGCACGGCGTCACGGGCCTGCGCATGCGCGCGCTGGAAGTCGAGCAGGTCGCGCGTCTGCTGGCTCACGCCGGTGCGGCCCAGGCCCACGCGCGCCGGCGTAAGGGCACGCAGATGCGTGGCGGCGGAATTCGGCAGCGTCAATTTCGCGAGCTGGATCATGCGGGCAGCAGCTTTTCCGGATGCGCGGCCTCTGCGGCGAGCCGCTGGAAGTCGTCGCCCGCAAGCCAACGCTCGAATTCCGGCGCGGGGCGCAGGCCCAGCACGCGGCGCAGATAGAGCGCATCGTGGAAGCTCGTGCTCTGGTAGTTGAGCATCACGTCGTCGGCTCCGGGCACGCCCATGATGTAATTCACGCCGGCCACGCCCAGCAAGGTGAGCAGCGCGTCCATGTCGTCTTGGTCAGCCTCGGCATGGTTGGTGTAGCAAACGTCGCAGCCCATGGGCAATCCGAGCAGCTTGCCGCAGAAATGGTCCTCCAGGCCCGCGCGCGCAATCTGCTTGCCGTCGTAAAGATATTCCGGCCCGATGAAGCCGACGACGGTGTTGACGAGCATGGGCCTGAAGCGGCGGGCGACCGCATAGGCGCGGGCTTCCAGGGTCTGCTGGTCCACGCCATGGTGTGCGTTGGCCGAGAGCGCCGAGCCCTGGCCGGTCTCAAAGTACATCACGTTATCGCCGACGATGCCGCCCTCGCATTCGGCTCCGCGCTTCAGCGACCGGCCCGCATCGTGCGCCTCGGCCAGCAGCGCGAGGTTCACGCCGAAGCTTCGATTTGCAGCCTCGGTTCCGGCGATGGATTGGAAGAGCAGATCGATGGGCGCTCCAGCTTCGAGCGCAGCCATCTGCGTGGTGATGTGCGCCAGCACGCAGTTTTGCGCGGGTATGTGGAAGCGCCGGCGGAGCTCGTCGATCAGTTGGAGAAGCCGCGTGGTGACCGCGACGCTGTCGCCGGCGGGGTTGATGCCGATGACCGCGTCGCCGGAGCCGAGCAGCAGGCCGTCGAGGATTGCGGCTGCAACGCCGAGTGGATCGTCGGTGGGGTGGTTCGGCTGCAGGCGCGCGCTCAGGCGGCTGGCCAGGCCCACGGTGGTGCGAAAGCGCGTGACGACGCGGATTGTTTGTGCGGCGGCAATCAGGTCCTGCACGCCCATCAGCTTGCTGACGGCTGCGGCCATCTCCGGCGTCAGTCCGGCGGCAAGCGCGGCGATGCGCCCCGGCGTGACCTCGTCCGAGAGCAGCCAGTCGCGCAGCTCACCCACGGTAAAGGAGCGGATGGGCGCGAAGGCCTCGGCGTCATGCGTGTCCACGATGAGCCGCGTGACTTCGTCGCATTCATAGGGGATGACCTGCTCGCTGAGAAAATGAGCGAGGGGCAGGTCGGCAAGCGTGAACTGCGCGGCAACGCGTTCTTCGGCAGTGGCGGCGGCGATTCCGGCCAACGCATCGCCGCTGCGCGCGGGCGTGGCGCGGGCCAGCAGTTCGCGCAACGTGGCGAAGGTGTAGCGCGTGCCGCCGATGGTGTGGGCGAAGGGCATTTGGCCGATGCGATTGCCTCTTCAGCATAGACGCAAATTGCAGGAGCGCATAGACAAGAGAGATCGGGAATACGGTTGCGGAAGACGGCAGGAATGGGCGCGGGGGGAAGGTGGATAATAATCCCGCTTGTTGTTTCATCGGATGGAGGCCCAATGTCGATTGGAAACTCTCACGCTGGCTTGCGGTGCGGCGCTGTCGCGGTTGTGGCGTTTGCCGCTTTGTTCACCTTGCACGCAGAGGTTCGCGCGGCCAATGCGACTGAGCGTGCATTTGTTGTGCCAACAACAGGCGGCCAGGTGAAAGGCATACCCAGGCCCGTAGGCGGCGCGCAGTTTCTGGGGATTCCGTATGCTCAGCCGCCTGTGGGCGACCTGCGCTGGCACGAACCTTTGCCCGCCAAGCCGTGGAGCGGAGTGCGCGATGCCGGCAGGTTCGGCGCGCCGTGTGCACAGCCCGTGCTGGGCGACTGGAACCGGCACGATGCTGAGAACAGCAAGGAGAACTGCCTGTTTCTGAACGTGATTGTGCCGGAGTGGCCGGTGAAGAAGCCGCTGCCCGTCATGTTCTGGATTCACGGAGGAGCGAACGAAGGAGGCACGGCATCGAGCGCACTGTATAAGGATGGCACGCTGGTTGACCACGGGGTTCTGCTGGTGACCATCAATTACAGGTTGGGCGTCTTCGGCTTTCTCGCCCATCCTGAGCTGACGCGCGAGTCCGCACACGGCGAGTCAGGAAATTATGGACTTATGGATCAGATACTAGCGCTCGAGTGGGTGCGGGCCAACATCGCTAACTTCGGCGGAGACCCTCATAACATCACGCTCTTCGGGCAATCGGCGGGAGCGATGGATATAGGCATGCTGATGACTTCCAGCGCCAAGAATCTATTCCAGAAGGCCATTGCCGAGAGCGGGTCTCCCTTTAGCCCGCCCCTCGTCCCGCTGGCCGAAGCCGAAAAGCAAGGAGAGAAACTGGCCGCGGAGTTAGACGTTCCCAAGAAAGGTGCGATCGAGTCTTTGCGACACTTATCGGCGAACACATTGCTGATGGAGATCGGGAAGCTTGATCCCAGGAACCGTCCCCGGATTGGCCCCGACATCGACGGCTGGGTGATTCGCAGCTCCCCTGCGGAGGTGTTTGCCGCTGGTCAGGAGTCGGCGATTCCCTTCCTATTCGGCACCACCACGCGCGAGTTCGGAAGCACGATGTCTCCTGCTGCACTGAGGGCAATGATTGAGCGCGCCACGGGGAAGTATGCCGGCAAGGCGCTTGAAGCTTACGGGCTGGCGAAGGGAGGTGTTGGGGCAGACAATGCGAAGTACGGGACGGCGGCCGATCAGTGGATTGCCGACGTGGTCTTTCGCTGTTCTGCAACAACGGAGGGGGCGTGGCACAGCGCGGCTCATCACCAGACTTATGAGTACGAGTTTGACCATGCCATACCTGGGCGGGAGAATGCTGTTCACTCTTCCGATTTACCGTATGTGTTCGGCTATTTCCCGAAGACAGGTAACATTGCCGGTAACTTTGGAAAGACAGACCTGAAGATCGCAGATTTGATGGAGACCTACTGGACTAACTTTGCAAAAACGGGAAACCCAAACTCACATAACTTGCCTGAGTGGCGGAAGTTCGGCAAATCGGGCCAGTTTGTCGAGTTCACGCAGAACGGGCAGGTGAAGGAGTCGGCGGGGCTACGCAGGGCACAGTGCAGGGTCTACCGCGAAGTACTGAAGCGGGGCTTGAAGGATGAAAAGTAGCTCGCGCCGGGCATAAACAAGAGGCGTTGGGAGAGCAGGAAGCTCCGGCAGGCGTCTACGGCTCGTGGAACGCGGGAACGGGCGCGGGTTGCGGCGCGCCGTGGCGTGGGACCAGTCGTTGCGGGGCGCAACACGCCCGCTGAAGACGGGCAAGGTCTGCCTGCATGTGGGGGTTGGCTCGCAGCGAGCGCAGTGTGGCGGCAAGGATGGCAGCGACGCCGGGGTCGGCCGGTTTGGCAATGCGATAGTGCATCCATTTGCCCTCGCGGCGGGCGGTCGCAATGCCGGCGCGGCGCAGATAGGCCAGGTGGCGCGAGATTTTGGGCTGGCTCTGGCCGAGGATTTCGACAAAGTAGCAGACGCAGACCTCGCGGCCGGCCATCAGGTTCAGAAGGCGCAGACGGGTGGGGTCAGCCAGCGCGGCAAACAGCGCGGCCAGAGTTACGGGCTTGCGGGGCCGACTCACATCTTTATCATATGCGGATTGACAGATATGAGCAAGAAAGAATATATTTGCATAGGCATATATAAGGAGAGTGCGATGGACACGAAAACCCTGGTGCAGGAGAAATACGGCGCGGCGGCGAAGCAGGTGCGGGAAACCGGCGCGGCGGCGTGCTGCACGCCGGACTTTACGTGCTGCGATCCGGTGACCGGCAATCTTTACAGCGAGACGGAAAAGAGCGGGCTGCCGGAAAATGCCGTGCGCGCCTCGCTCGGATGCGGCAATCCAACGGCGCTGATCGATCTGAAGGCAGACGAAACGGTGCTGGACCTGGGCTCGGGCGGCGGCATTGACGTGCTGTTGTCAGCGAAGCGCGTGGGGCCCGCGGGCAAGGCCTACGGGCTGGACATGACCGACGAAATGCTGGCGCTGGCGAGGGAGAATCAGCGGCAGGCGGGCGTGGAGAATTTGGAGTTTCTGAAGGGTGAGATGGAGAACATTCCGCTGCCGGACGGGAGCGTGGACGTGGTGATTTCCAATTGCGTGATCAATCTCTCCACGGACAAAAGCCGCGTGCTGCGCGAGGCCTTTCGCGTGCTGAAGCCGGGCGGGCGCTTCGCGGTGTCAGACGTGGTGGCGCGCGGCGACGTGCCGGAGCCGGTGCGCAAAAGCATGGCGCTGTGGGTGGGCTGCATCGCGGGCGCGCTGGAGGAGGGCGAGTATCGCGCGAAGCTGGCGGCGGCGGGGTTCATTGACGTGAGCGTGGAGCCGACGCGGGTGTATGAGGTGGAGGACGCGCGGAAGTTTCTGGAGGACGCGGGCGTGGACGTGGATGCGGTTGCCGCGCAGGCGGCGGGCTCGCTGATGAGCGCGTTTGTGCGCGCAACCAAGCCGGCCGCGTGCTGCGGGTCCGGCTGCTGCGGCAACTGACGGGAGACGGCGATGCAGAAGGTTTACAACCTGCTGGTGCTGTGCACGGGCAATTCTGCGCGCAGCATCCTGGGCGAGGCGCTCTTCAACACGCTGGGCGCGGGGCGATTCAAGGCCTTCAGCGCAGGCAGCCATCCCACGGGCCGCGTGAATCCACTGGCCATTGAGCAGGTCAAGGCTCTTGGTTATTCCACGGCCGACCTGCGCAGCAAAAGCTGGGATGAGTTTGCGCGGCCGGGCGCGCCGGCGCTGGATTTTGTGATCACCGTGTGCGACAAGGCGGCGGGTGAGATGTGTCCGCTGTGGCCGGGGAAGCCGGTGACGGCGCATTGGGGATTTCCCGATCCGGCGGCGGTGGAGGGTACTGACGAAGAGAAGCGCGCGGCGTTTGCGCAGACGCTCCGCCAGATGCGCCGGCGCGTGGAGCTGTTTCTGGCGCTTCCGGTGGAGACGCTTGACCGGATGGCGCTGGAGCGGCAGATGCGCGAAATCGGAAGGGAGCCGCTGGGATGACCGAGCTGAATGTGTGCTGCGCGGACCCGGTGTCGGCGCGCCCGTCGCGGCTGTCGTTTCTGGATCGCTACCTGACACTGTGGATTTTTCTGGCCATGGGCGCGGGCGTGGCGCTGGGCCGTTTTGTGCCCCCGGTGCCGGTCATGCTGCAGCGGTTCCAGAGCAGCACCACGAATCTGCCCATCGCCATTGGCCTGATCCTGATGATGTATCCGCCGCTGGCCAAGGTGCAGTATGAGCGGCTGGGCAAAGTGTTCCGGAACAAGCGCGTGCTGGGCCTCTCACTGGTGCAGAACTGGGTGATTGGCCCGCTGCTGATGTTTGCGCTGGCCGTGGTGTTTCTGCGCGGGTACCCGGAGTATCGCACCGGGCTGATTCTGATCGGCCTCGCGCGCTGCATCGCCATGGTGATTGTGTGGAACGAACTGGCGCATGGGGACACGGACTACGCCGCCGGCCTGGTGGCCTTCAACAGCGTCTTCCAGGTGTTGTTTTACAGCGTGTATGCGTGGTTCTTTCTGGCCGTGCTGCCGCCGCTACTCGGGCTGAAGGGTGTGTTTGTGGACATCCGCATGAGCCAGATTGCGGAGAGCGTCTTTGTGTATCTCGGCATTCCGTTTCTTGCCGGGATGCTCACGCGCATGGTGCTGGTGCGGGCCAAAGGACGCGGGTGGTACCAGGAGCGCTTCCTGCACTTCATCAGCCCGATGACGCTGGTGGCGCTGCTGTTCACCATCGTGGTGATGTTTAGCCTGAAGGGCAACCTGATTGTGCAGCTGCCGCTGGACGTGCTGCGCATTGCCGTTCCGCTGGTGATCTACTTTGTGGTGATGTTCCTGGTGAGCTTCTGGATGGGCCGCAAGGCGGGCGCCGATTATGCCAAGACGGCGACGCTATCCTTCACCGCGGCCAGCAATAACTTTGAGCTGGCGATTGCAGTGGCGGTGGCGGTCTTCGGGCTGAACTCGGGTGCGGCGTTTGCGGCGGTGATTGGGCCACTGGTGGAGGTGCCGGCGTTGATTCTGCTGGTGCAGGTGGCGCTGTGGCTGCGGCGGCGCTGGTTTGGCGAAGAGGATGCCGCGACGGCAGCAGCGCTGCCCGAGTGAGGGGCTGAGCCGCGCGGCAACGGGCGCTTGGAAGGGCTGCGGAGGCGTGCTACTCTGGCTGCCTGATGCGAGCTTTCGTTTTGGTTGCGCTGTTGACGATGGCCGTGTTGCCTGTGTCGGCGAAGACGAACGACAAGGCGGCAAAAGAGCTTTCCAAGGACCCGCGGGCACTGCTGGCGGCGGCCGCGCCGTATTACGATTTTTCGTCGCCGGATCTGAAGCCTTGGCACCTGAAGGCAACCTATCAGCTTTACGACGCCGACGGAAAGCCGACCGAGCAGGGGACCTACGAATATTGGTGGGCGTCGCCGCAGGTGTACCGCAGCACGTGGACGCGTACAGGCGCGAGTGAGAGCGACTGGACGACCGCTGAAGGAAGATATGTCGAGATTGGCCCGGGAGATGGACTGGATTATTACGAATATGCACTCAAGCGCGAGCTGCTGACCCCTTTGCCGGACGCGGACTTGCTTCAATCGGAGAATTCTCTTCTTGCCTCGAAACATGTGGACAACGGCTCCATGGAAATGGAGTGCGTGATGGTGATGTCGAAGCATCTGGGGATTGATTCGATTGCTGCGATTCCGATGGGGATGCTGCCCACATACTGTTTTGATGCGCATTCTCGAGCGTTGCTCGCGAGCTATTCCTTTGGAGGGCTGACGGCGCAATTTCCGCAGGTGATTCGCACACAGGGGCACTATCTGGCCAAAATGATTGTGCTCTCAGAAAATGGCCACAAGGTGCTGAGCGCCAGCGTGGAAGCGTTGGATTCCGCGGCCGTATCAGATCCGGCATTTACGCCGTCGCACGATGCAAAATCTATGCCGCCGGCGGGATTGAACACAGCGGATTTGATCCATATGGACTACAGCACAATCTTTAAGACAGGAAACCTCATCCACCAGATCTCGCCTGTCTACCCTGAGCAAGCAAGGCAGAGTCGCGTGCAGGGCACGGTTGTGTTGCGCGCGATTATTGGCAAGGATGGGAACGTGCATGGCTTGCGCGTGGTTTCCGCGCCTTCCGCTCTGCTGATTGGCTCCTCGATTGCCGCCGTCTCGCAGTGGAAATACAAGCCATTTCTGATCAAAGGAAAGCCTGTTGCAGTGGAGACGAAAATCAGAGTTATTTATTCGCTTAGCGGGTCAACATCATTTGATTTTCGCTAAGCGATTCGCATGGAGTTCGTTCCTGAAAGGTCGAGGGCCGGGAACTCAAATGAGTTTCCGGCCCGTATCGTGTTTCGCTCAGCCTTTGATGGAGGCCGCACGCGGCGAGACGCCGCTGAGTTCGGCGGCGCGGGCCTCGGCATACGCGGCTGCGCCCATCACGGCGGCGCTGCTTTCCAGGATGACGCGGACGGGCGTGTTGATAAGAAGCTGGCTCAGGCGGCCCTTGTCCGTAAAGGCCTTCATGAAGGTGCCGTCCTTCAGTTTCTCAAGAATGCGCGGCGCAATGCCGCCGCCGATGTAGAGTCCGCCGACAGCGAGAATCTTGAGCGTAAGGTTGCCGGCCTCGGCGCCGTAGGCGGAGACGAACATGTCGAGCGCCTTCTCGCAGATTTCGCTTTTCGCGGCCAGGGCCAGCTCAGTGATGACGGCGTTCGGATCCTCATTGGCGATGCGCTCTGCCAGCGATGCTGGCTCTTCCAGCCCGCGGACTTCGCGCAGAAACTCATACACATTCGTCATTCCCATGCCGCTGACGACGCGCTCAAAGCTGATGCGGCCGTTGTATTTCTGCTTGAGGAAACGGAGCAGGGCAATCTCGTCTTCGTTGCGCGGGGCAAAGTCCGTGTGGCCGCCCTCAGAGGGATAGGGCGTGTGCAGGCGGCCGTTCCAGGGCAGATAGCACTCGCCCAGTCCGGTGCCCGCGGCGATGAGCGCGCGGTTGCCGATCTGGCTCGGGTCGCCTTCGCTCAGCGTGTAGATCTGGTCGGACGAGAGCTCGGCGATGCCGTAGCCGTTGGCCTCAAGGTCATTGATGAGGAAGACGTGCTGGATGCCGAGGTGGGCGGAAAGCTCGCGGCTGTCGAGAGTCCAAGGCAGATTGGTCAGGCGCAGGCGGCCGTCGCGCACCGGGCCGGGCACGCCGAAGCATGCCGCGGAGACTTTGTCCGCGCCCAGGAACTCCTTCGCGATGGCTTCCAGACCCGCGTATTCCTTGGCCGGGAAGCGCTCCTCGCGCGTGTGGCCCAGCTTGCCGTTGTCAAAGTCGTACAGCGCCAGGTGAACTTTGGTGCCGCCTACGTCGCCTGCCAGAATCATCGCTCTCTCTCCAGTACCCCGCGGCCTTCCCCATCGGTAGCGGGCAGAAGAGCGGCAGCGGCCTTATCCAGAACCAGAGTGAGTATACCGCCTGAGGGCCAGATGAGTTGACTGGGCAGCCGCTCGGGATCGCGCGGCCCGGTGAAGACTTCGCTGAGCACGGCGGCCTTGTCCGCGCCGCCGATGAGGAAGAAGACCGAGGCGGCCTGGTTGATGACCGGCCAGGTGAGCGTGATGCGCCAGGCGTCCTTGTTCTGCACGTGGTTGGCGGTGACGAGGCGGCCCAATTCGTGGATGGCCGCGGTGTGCGGGAACAGCGACGCGGTGTGGCCGTCGGGTCCCATGCCCAGAGCAATGAGGTCGAAGCGCGGCGTTTCGGCGCCTTCCAGGCGAAAGCTGTTGCGCAGCTCGGACTCGTAGCGCGCGGCGGCGGCCTCGGGCTCCAGCTCGCCTTCCATGCGGTGGATGCGCTCGGGCGCAAGCGGCACGTGATCCAGCAGGGCCTCGCGCGTCATGCGGTAGTTGCTGTCGGCGTGGTCAGGCGGCACGCAGCGCTCGTCCACCCAGTAGAGATCCAACTTGTCCCACGGCATGCGCGCGCGCCAGGGCTTTGCGGGGTCCGCGAGGAGCTGAAAGGCGGCTTTGGGCGTGGATCCGCCGCTGATGGCGATGCGCGCGCGGCCCCGCGCGGCAGCGGCCTGCGCCGTGACCGCAACAAAATGCTCGGCCGCGGCCTCGGCCAGCGCGGCGGAGTCGGCAACGACGTGATAGTCAATGCGGAGCTTGGGCATGGGGATGGAATCCTCTCCCTTTCTACGTTACATGGGCGCAGCAGGACGGGTTGTGCGGCGGCGAGCGAGAGACGCCGCGTCAGTGGCCGATGTAGTCGCGGTATTGCGTTTCCAGCACGCCGGCTGCGCGGGCCAGGGCGAGCTTGGAGAGGTTGCACTGGTAGAGGCTCTCCACCATGTTGTTCTCGGCGGAGGCCAGGCGCGCCTGCGCGACCACCAGCGGTAAATTGTCATCCACGCCCGCATGCACGCGGTCGGTCTCGTCGCTCAGGGCCTGCGCGGCCAGGTCCACGTTGGAGCGGGCGACGGCCACCAGCTTCTGCGAAGCGGCCACGTCGAGCAGCGCGTCGCGCACCTGCTCATCGATGTGGTCGCGCAGGTCAGCCAACTCGGCTTCTGCCGCTTCAAACTGGGCCCTCGAGGCGTCCTCATTGCCGCGCAACCGGGCTTCGTAAAAAATGGGCACACTGAGCGTGCCGATGGCGGCAAAGTTTCCGTGGGTGCCCGCGCCGTTCACCGTGTCCACGCCCCAGTAGCCGTTGAACTTCAGCGTCGGCAGCCGCTGCGCGCGATAGGCGGAGTGCACGGCGCGCAGTTCGACCACCTGATTTTGCAAGTTCTGGTAGTCCTGGCGGTTGCGGTAGGCCAGCGCGCGCACCTCGGCGGGGCTCTGCTCGGCCAGGTCGCTGTAAGGCGCGGGGTCGGTCAGCACCACGTCGCGGCCGGGGTCGATGCCGATCTCGCGCTTCAGCAGGATCAGGTCCTTCTCACGCGCATTCTCGGCGGCGAGAAGCGCCTGCTGCTGCGCCTGATATTGCACGCGCGCGCGGAGCTCGTCCAAATTCGAAACGGTGCCGGCAACGTGCGACAAGTGCGCATTTCTGAGGGCAAGTTTGTCGGCGGCAAGCTGCGCCGTGGCATTGTCCACCTCGCCGGCCGCGGCCACGGCATGCAGATAAGCCGAGGCCACCTGCTGCACCACTTCGCCGCGGGCCGACATCTTGGCGAAATAGGCCACGCGCTGGGCGGCTCCTGCGGCTTTCCAGGCGGAAATCACCGGCCCGGAAAAAAGTGTCTGCTTGAAGCTGAGCGTCCCCTGCGTCAGATCGTCCCTGGTGATGAAGGAAACGCCCGCGGGAAGCTGGCCGCCGGGAAACAACGAACCGAAGCCCGCGACCACGCCGGAGTTGAAGCCCTGCGCGGCAAGATCATGCTGATAAACGCCGGTTCCGCCGCTGAGCGTGACCGTGGGCAGAAACTCCTGCAACGCCTGGTTCTTTTCTCCCTTCAGAATCTTCTCGTCGTTCTCGGCTTCCTTCAGGCCCAGATTATTTTGGAGACCCATCTGGATGGCCCCGTCCAGCGAGAGGCGAATCGGATCGCCGCTGGCCATCTGCACCGTCACGCTGCCGTAAAAGGGATTCTGCGCCGAGCCTGGAGGCGGAAGTTGCCCGTGCGCGGGCAGAACGGCGGGGCCGGCTGCCAGAGCCGCAACGGCCAGCGCCAATGTTGGCCACGCGGCATGCCCTGCCACGGCACGCGCCCGGCGCGGCACAGGATTTTCCTCAGACCTCACGTTCATCATTCTTTCAGATGATCGAGCGGGCGCGAAGATTCCGCCGAAGAGGAGGAAAACGCCCGGGGAAGGAAAGGTCGCGGCTCCAGAAACGCGCGCCCCGAGCCGCGAAGAACCCGGGGCGGCAGGTTGGGTGCGTCGATTATTCCTCTTCTTCGTCCACGGGTTGCTTGGTGTTGGCCAGAATCTTCTCGGCCACGGCCTGCGGCACCACTTCGTAGTGGTTCATCTCCATGTGGTAGCTGCCCTTGCCCTGCGTCATGGAGGTGAGCTGCGTGCCGTAGGTCAACATTTCGGCCATGGGAACCTCGGCGCTGATCACCGTCGTCCGGCCTCTGGTCTCCATGCCCTGCACGCGTCCGCGGCGGCTGTTCAGGTCGCCCATCAGCGTTCCGGCAAAGTCGTCCGGCGCTTCGATTTCGACCTTCATGATCGGCTCAAGCAGGCAGGGCTTGGCCTGCTCCATGCATTTGCGAAAGGCGATGCGGCCGGCCATCTTGAACGACATTTCGTTTGAGTCCACGTCGTGATAACTGCCGTCGTAGACCGTCACCTTGAAGTCCACCACCGGGAAGCCGGCGAGATAGCCGCGCGCCGCCGACTCCACGACGCCCTTTTCCACGGCGGGCACAAACTGCCGCGGAATGGAGCCGCCGAAGATATCGTTGGCAAACTCGAATCCGCCGCCGCGGGGCAGCGGCTCCATGCGAATCTTGCAGTCGCCGAACTGCCCGTGGCCTCCGGTCTGCTTCTTGTGGCGGCCCTGCGCATCGGCGTGCGCGCGGATGGTCTCGCGATAGGGAACCTTGGGCGCCTTCAGCGTCACCTCGGCGTGGTACCGCTTCTTGAGCCGCGAAACGATGGCCTCAATGTGCTGCTGGCCCGCGCCCGCGATGAGGAATTCGTTGGTCATCGGGTCGCGATAGAAGCGGATGAGCAGGTCCTCTTCCATCAGCTTGTGGATGGCCGGCGCAAGCTTGTCCTCGTCGGCGCGGCTCTTGGGCTCAATGGCATAAGTCATCGCCGCGTCGGGAAGCACGGTCAATTGCATCTGCACGTCAAAACCCTTCTGGCCCAGCGTGTCGCCGGTGAGCGTCTCGCGCAGCTTGGCCACGGCGCCCAGGTCGCCGGCGTGCAGCTCCGGCACCTCAATCGCCTTGCGCCCCTGCATCACGCTCAGGTGGCTCAGCCGCTCCTGCCCGCGCCGCGTGTAGTTTTCCAGTGTCACGTCGTTCTTGATTGTGCCGCTGATGACCTTGAAGAAGCTGATGCGCCCGGCGAAGGGATCGGTCATGGTTTTGAAGACGATCACGCTCGCCGGCTCCTCGTCGCTGACCTTGCGGAAGGAGACGCCTTCGCCGCCCGCGTCCGCGTTGTCGAGTCCGGCGCCGTGTCCGTTTCCGTTGCCGGCGGTCTGCAGCGCGGGCTGGCGCACGGCAATGGGCGCGCGCTCAACGGGCGCGGGCGCGTAGACCTTCAGGAAATCGAGCAAATGATCGGTGGCCATGTTGCCCAGCCCGCTGGTAAAAAGCACCGGAAAGATGCGGTCCTCGCGAATCGCCTCATGCAGCGCGGAGATCAGGTGCTGCTCGGGAATGGTTCCGACGGCGAAGTACTCCTCCATCAGCTCGTCCTTGCCCTCGGCGACGAGTTCCACCAGCGCCTCATGCGCGGCCTTGGCCTGCTGGGCAATGGAGGCGGGAATTTCGGCGGTAATTCTGCCGTGGCCGTCGCCGCCCGGCGTGTAATGGAAGGCCTCCATCGTCACCAGGTCCACCACACCATGGAAACCTTCGGCATCGGAGATGGGCATCTGCACCGGCACGCATTGCCGGCCCCAGCGCGTATGCAGGTCTTCCACCAGCGCGCTCAGTCCGTTTACGCCGCCGGCCTTGGGGTGGTCCATCTGGTTCACCACCACCACGCGCGGAACGTTGGCCTCTTCAGCCCATCTCCACACGCGCTCGGTCACCGGCTCCACGCCGTTCTGCGCGTTCACCACGATCAGGGCCGTCTCCACCGGCAGCAGCGCGGCGCGCGCCTCGTGGCTGAACATGTGAAAGCCGGGCGTGTCGACGAGATTGATTTTCACGCCCTGCCACTCGGCAAAGGCCACGGCGTTCTGCATCGTCAGGCCGCGGGACACTTCTTCCTCGTCATAGGCGGTCACGGCCGAGCCGTCTGCGACGCGGCCCTGCGCAGGCGTCATCTTCGCGGCATGCAGCATGGCGGCAATCAGTGTGGTTTTGCCGCTCTGCGCATGCCCTGCTACAGCTACGTTGCGGATCTCACTTCCCTGGTAGGTTTTCATGGCGTTTCTCCTTGAAGATGCGAACAGGTGCGCGGGCCGCCGCGTGCGCGGCAGCGCCCGGAAAGCGAAGTTGGAATGGTGGCGGAAGAAGAGGGGCACAGGGACATCGCAGGGGCGTCCACAGGGACGTCAGCGGGTCCGGATTGTCGGGCCTGAGGGCCCAGTCTGCCGTCTTCCTCGTCCATGGAGAGAGACTCCGGCAGGCGCCGTGCGCGGAGGAGGAGACCTGCGCCCGGCGTCTTGCGTCAAGAAGGGGATGCTATCACACGTCCGGCGGAATCGTCCTGTGACCTGCCGCGGCCGCCGGCGCTGCGCCGGCCGCGTCGCGCGCGGGTGTGTGGTAGAGTCCCTGTAACCCCACATTTTCCCTGCTTTCACGGGCCTTCCCTCCATCGGACTGCGGCTCTCTTAATGAGGTGAACGCGGATGCACTCCCCCGGCGACACGGCTGCTCATCCCGCTCCTGCCGACCCGGCACGCGAAACCGCAATCGGCGCATCCGCCCAGCGCAAGGCGGGCCTGCGCCTGTTGCCCATCCTCGCCATCGGCTACGGCATGGCCTTCATGGACCGCATCAACATCAGCTTTGCCTCGCTGCGCATGAACAACGACCTGCACTTCAGCGCCACGGTCTACGGCATTGGCGCGGGCATCTTCTTTATTGGCTATGCGCTGTGCGAGGTGCCCTCGAACCTGCTGATGCTGCGCTTTGGCGCAAAGCGCTGGCTCACACGCATCATGTTCACCTGGGGACTGCTGGCCACCTGCATGATGTTCGTCCGTACGCCCTGGGAGTTTTACACCGTGCGCCTGCTGCTGGGCATTTCAGAGGCCGGATTTTTCCCCGGCGTCATTTACTACCTCACGCTCTGGTTTCCCGCGCCGGTCCGGGCGCGCGCCATCAGCCGCTTTTATATTTCAGGCACCCTCAGCTCCGCGGTATCCGGCGCGCTGGCCGGTTTTCTGCTTGGCCTCAACGGCCGCCTCGGGCTTTCCGGATGGCAATGGCTCTTTCTGGCCGAGGGGCTGCCCACGGCGCTCTTCAGCGTGGTCGTCTTCTTGTTTTTGCCGGACTCGCCCGCGCAGGCCCCCTGGCTGACCCCCCAGGAAAAACAATGGCTGGAGCGCACGCTCGCGGCAGAGGCCGTGCATGCGCACATCGGGCGCGAGGCCGGCGTGATGAAGGCACTCCTCTCGCCCAAAGTTTGGATGATCGGCATGTTCTTCTTCTGCGCGCTCACCTGCTATTACGGCTACACCTTCTCCGCGCCGGCCATCTTTCAGGACGCAACCAGCTGGGACGTGACGCGTGTGGGCTTTCTTGTCGCCGTCATCGGCGTGGCCGGGGCGCCCGCCATGCTCCTTGCCGGTGTCAGCTCCGATCGCACAGGCGAGCGCAGGCTGCACTGCATCATCCCCTGCTGCATCATGGCGGTCTGTTTTATTCTGGCCGGGTTTGCGCATCCGGGATGGTTGGTGGTGGGCTCGCTGGCGCTGATGGCGACGGCCTACACGGCGATGCTGGCTCCGGCGCTCGCGCTGCCCACGCAATTCCTCTCCGGGCCGGCCTGCGCCGCGGGCATTGCCGCCATGAACACCATCACCATGTTCAGCGGATTCGTGGGGCCTTACTGGATGGGCCGCATGAAGGACCTTACCGGGAGCTACTGGCTGGGGCTCTATGGGCTGGCCATCCCCGCGCTGGGCGCCGCGGGCTTCATGTTCGCGCTCACGCGCAGCCTGGCTCGCCACCGGCCTCCGCAACTCGCCGCGGAGCTGGCCGACGAGCCCGCATGACGCCGGATTCCTGAGGATTGTTTACAGGCTGGCCGTCGCGGGCAGAATCTCGTCCACGTCCACCCACTGCGTGGGATAGTTGCCCGTGTAGCAGGCCGTGCAATAGCCGTTCTTCTCACTGCTGCCGCAGCTCTGCAGCAGGCCTTCCAGCGAGAGGTAAGCCAGCGAATCGGCCTCGATAAAGCTGCGAATCTCGTCGACAGACTTGTTGGCGGCAATCAGGTCGCGCTTGCTGGGCGTGTCCACGCCGTAGAAGCACGGCGAGATGGTGGGCGGGCAACTGATGCGCAGGTGAACCTCTTTCGCGCCGGCGCCGCGCACCATGCGCACGATTTTGCGGCTCGTCGTCCCGCGAATGATGGAGTCGTCGATCAGCACCACGCGCTTGCCTTCCAGCAGATTCCGCACCGGGTTCAGCTTGAGACGCACGCCGAAGTCGCGCACGCGCTGCTCGGGCTCAATGAAGGTGCGGCCCACATAGTGATTGCGGATGAGGCCGAAGCGGAAGGGAATTCCGCTCTGGTCGGCGTAGCCCAGAGCCGCCGTCACGCCGGAGTCGGGCACCGGCACGATAATATCGGCAGGCACGCCGGACTCGCGCGCAAGCTGGCGGCCCATCTGGTCGCGGCTCTCCTGCACCCAGCGGCCAAAGATGCGGCTGTCGGGCCGCGCGAAATACACATGCTCAAAGATGCAGCTCGCCCGCGCAATGCCGCTCGAAAACTGGCGGCTGGTTACGCCGTCTTCGGTCACCATCACCAGCTCGCCCGGCAGCACGTCGCGGTCAAACTCGGCGCGCAGCAGATCAAAGGCGCAGCTCTCGCTGGCGAAGACAATCGTGTCGGGCCCTTCGGCATTGCGGATGCGCCCCATCGAGAGGGGCCGGAAGCCGCGCGGATCGCGAGCGGCAAAGATGCGGTCGCGCGTCATCATCACGATGGAAAATGCGCCCTCCACCTGCGAAAGCGAGTCGGCAATCGCGTCCACCAGCGTGCCCGCGCGCGAATGCGCGATGAGCTGCACGATGATTTCAGAGTCCGACGTGGTCTGGAAGTACACCCCCGCGCGCTCCAGCTTCTCGCGCAGCGTGCCCAGGTTCACCAGGTTGCCGTTGTGCGCAATCGCAATCAGGCCCTTGGTCGAATCCACGCGGATGGGCTGCGCGTTCAGCAGGGCCGAGTCGCCCGTGGTCGAGTAGCGCGTGTGGCCAATGGCCATCTGCCCCGGCAGCTTTTCCAGCACGTCCTCGGTAAAGATTTCGCTCACCAGGCCCATGCCTTTAATGTTGGCCAGGTGCTGCCCATCGGCCGTGGCGATGCCCGCCGACTCCTGCCCGCGATGCTGCAAAGCGTAGAGCGCCAGATAGGCCTGCCGCGCCGCCTCAGGATGCCCGTGAATGGCCGTCACGCCGCACTCTTCGTGGAGCGTGTCCCCTTCGGTGACGCGCTGCGGGAAGTAGGGAACAGGGACCAGGGAACTGGATTGGGCCTTGAGGCGCTCTGAAGCATCCTCAACGCCGGGAATCCCTTGAAAGAGAAGCCAGCTCATGCGGTGACCTCACCGTGAAGAATGCTTTTGAGGGCCTCGGCCCAGGGCTTGCGCAACTCGGCAACGCCTGCGGAGATAAAGGGCTCGCGGTCGACCGTCATCTCCAGCCGATTTCCGCCGGTCACGCCGATACGCGCCGCAAAGAAGCCGAAGGCGTCGGCCAGCTTTTCAATTTCGTCCGCGTTGTCCGGTGCGGAGGTCACCAGTACGGTGGAGGCCGGCTCAGCGAAGAGCCCGAAGAGCGGATGCGCCATCAGCGACGGATGCTGCTCCACCACGGCGCCCATGCCGCGCGGGAAGGCCGCCTGAGCCAGCGCCGCGGCAATGCCCCCGTCAGAAACGTCGCGTGCCGAGGAGACCAGCTTGCGCCAGGCCAGCTCCGCCAGCAGCTTGTGCAGGTTGGCCTCGGCGGTCAGGTTCAGCGGCGGCGGCGCGCCCCAATAACCGCCCAGCACCACGCGCGCAAATTCAGACGAGCCAAAGACCGCCGTCTCCGCGCTCACTTCGGCATCCGTCGCGTCGGCCTCTTCCTTCACAAGGGGCTCGCTCTGCAGCGCCGGCAGCGGAAACTCGCTGATGTGCGGCGGCGTGATCGGCACTTTCAAATTCGGGTCAGGGCTTTTTGCGCGCGGCCGGGGCCACAGCAGCACAATCGCCTCGCCCGCCTTCTGGAAGCTTGCCGGGACAGCCTTCGTCACGTCGTCCAGAATGCCCACGATGCCCAGCACCGGCGTGGGATAAATCCCCTCGCCCCTGGTTTCGTTATATAAGGATACGTTTCCGCCTGTAATCGGCGTGCCCAGCGCAGTGCAGGCCTCGGCAATGCCGTCAATCGCGGCCACAAGCTGCGCCATAATCTCCGGCTTCTCCGGATTGCCGAAGTTCAGGCAGTTCGTCGCGGCCACCGGGACCGCACCCGTGCAGGCCACCTTGCGCGCGGCCTCGGCCACGGCGTGCATCGCGCCCAGCTTCGGATTCAAGTAGCACCAGCGGCCGTTGCCGTCCAGCGCCATCGCCAGCCCGCGCTCCTTTTTTGGGCTGTCGGCACTCTTTGAGCTGTCGGCACTCTTTGAGCTGTCGGCACTCTTTGAGCTGTCGGCACCGCCGGGCTTGCCGGTGCCTTTGATCCGCATCACGCCCGCTTCGCCGCCCGGCCCCTGCACCGTGTTGGTCTGCACCATGCTGTCGTACTGCTCATGCACCCAGCGCTTGCTGCACACGTTCGACGAGGCCAGCAGTCTCTTCAGGTCGGCGGTAAAGTCGCGATCACGATTCAACTCGGCCAGCGCGGACTCGTCGGGCTCCGCCGCAACCGGAGCCTTCCACGCGCCCACGGGCCGGTGGTAAAGCGGTGCATCGTCGGTGAGCGACTGATTGGGAATGTCGGCCACCAGCACGCCGTGGTGCCAGATCCGCAGCCGCGACTCGGGAACGACCGCGCCCACCATCACTGCGTCCAGCCCCCACTTCGCAAAGACGCGCAGCACCTCGTCTTCGCGGCCTTTTTCGGCCACCAGCAGCATGCGCTCCTGGCTTTCTGAAAGCATGATTTCGTAGGCCGTCATGCCGGTTTCGCGCTGCGGCACGCGGTCCAGCTCCACATCCAGTCCCACGCCGCCGCGCGCGCCCATCTCGCAGGTGGAGCAGGTCAGCCCCGCCGCGCCCATATCCTGAATGCCCACAATCGCGCCGGTCTGCATCGCCTCCAGGCACGCCTCCAGCAGCAGTTTTTCCATGAACGGATCGCCCACTTGCACGTTGGGCCGTTTCTGCTCGGAGCCTTCCTTGAACTCCTCGCTGGCCATCGTTGCGCCGTGGATGCCGTCCCGGCCGGTCTTCGCGCCCACATAAATCACCGGGTTGCCCGTGCCCGTGGCCTTGCCATAAAAAATCTCGTCCTTGCGGACGAGCCCGAGTGCAAATGCGTTCACCAGCGGGTTGCCGCTGTAGCAGGCTTCAAACTTGGTCTCGCCGCCCAGGTTGGGCACGCCAAAGCAGTTGCCGTAGCCCGCAATCCCGCTCACCACGCCTTCCACAATCGCGTGGTTCTTTGCCACAAGCCTGCGTTCCTCGGCGTTCGCCGCCGCGCCCTCGGCAATCGGGCCAAAGCGCAGCGAATCCATCACCGCCAGCGGCCGCGCGCCCATGGTGAAAATGTCGCGCAGAATGCCGCCCACGCCCGTAGCCGCGCCCTGGAACGGCTCAATATAGCTGGGGTGGTTGTGGCTTTCAATCTTGAAGGCGCAGGCCCAGCCGTCGCCCACGTCGATGATGCCCGCGTTCTCGCCCGGCCCCTGCACCACGCGGTCGCTCTTGGTGGGCAGGCGCTTCAGGTGCACGCGGCTGGATTTGTAGGAGCAGTGCTCGCTCCACATCACGCTGTAAATGCCCAGTTCGGTCAGCGAGGGCACACGCCCCAGCGCCGCCAGAATGCGCTCATACTCCTCCGCTGTGATGCTGTGCTGCGCCAGCAGCTGCGGGCTCATCGCAACCGGCTCGGGAACAACTGCGGGGGGCGCGGTGGTCATCTCGGTGCCTTCATTGTCGCATGGCGGTGGCGCAACGGCGCGGGGTGAATTGTGCGGAAAATCCGGCGGCTTTGCGCGCGTTTCTGCACCGTCCCTTGTGCCATTCCGGCGTCGCTCACGCAAAAAGCGGTCTCCATCCAGCGCAAAAGCTGTTCCTGCCCCGCTCGGGAATCGTTCCTGTTTCACTTTGGAATCGCTCACCCGTCGCGAAAAGAAAATAGAGGAATGGCCCTCTGACAGCGTCTGGCGCGGCGCGCAAAGCCTATGCGATACTTTGAGGAGTCCACCCACCACCCAGGCCGGGATGGCGGAACTGGCAGACGCAGCGGACTCAAAATCCGCCGA
>DATLRP010000010.1:0-26760 GCA_035534635.1 Occallatibacter sp. | reverse complement strand
CCTTCGGCGACCTGTTCAACGACGGCAAGATCGACGTGGTGATCAACAACATGGACGGCGTGCCGGTGCTCTTGAAGAATGTAAATCCGGACCATCATCACTGGGTGGAGATGCTGTTGATCGGAGGGCCGAAAAGCCCGCGCGACGCGGTGGGAACGACGGTCTATTTGAATGCCGATGGAATGCGGCAACGCGAGGATGTGTTGAGCGGCGGAAGCTATCTTTCGTCGAATGATTTTCGGCCGCACTTTGGACTGGGCGACGCGACGGACGCGGGAACGGCGGAGATTCATTGGCCGGACGGCGTGAAGGAGACGGTGAAGCTGCCGGCTGTGGACCGGATTTACACGATTGAAGAAGGCAAAGGCATCACCGGGGCGCTGTGCGCGGGCAGGCCGTGCGGGAACGGGGGCGCGGATGCGGCCCCGGATGCGGCTGCGCCGGCGAAGTAAAGTGCGGCGAAGCAAGCGCGGCGAAGTAAGCGCGCACGAAGGACGAGGCCGCGCGAAGCGCAAGAGACGCGAAGGAGCATGCATTGGATTCCGGCCGATTCCCTTCCCTTTTGCGGCGCGGGGGCGCGCTGCGCGGGCTGTGTGCCGGGCTGGCGCTGGCCGCGGCGATGCTGCAGGCCCAGCAGGCGCCGAAGACCGCAGAAGCCGCACGGAAACCGGCGACGCAGCAGGCGAGTCCGATGGGCGGGATTTCGTCCGCGGGAAACTTTGCGCCGGTTTTCGATTCCAACAAGCGGCCGATTACCGCGGGCGGCTTTGTGGACAAGGGCCGGGTGGTCTTTGAGGATGCGTCAAAGCAGTCGGGTCTGGTGACGTGGCAGCACGTGATGGGCACGCGGCAGAAGAAGTACATCCTGGAGACGGACGGCTCGGGCGTGGGACTCATCGACTACGACAACGACGGATGGCTGGACATTTATCTGGTGAACGGGTCGACCTACGACGCGATGACGGACAAGACCACGCCGCCGCACGCAGCCCTGTTCCACAACAACCACGATGGGACGTTTACGGACGTGAGCAAGCAGGCGGGCGTCGAGAACAACCGCTGGGGATTCGGCGTGGCGATTGGGGACTTTGACAACGACGGATGGCCGGATATTTTTGTGTGCAACTTCGGCAAGAACCGGCTTTACCGCAACAATCACGACGGGACGTTTACCGACGTGGCGGCGAAGGCGGGCGTGACGCTGGGCAACTGGTCAGACGGCGCGACGTGGGGCGACTACGATGGCGACGGTCGGCTGGACTTGTTCGTTACCGGCTACGTGCACTACGACCTGGCGCATCAGCCGGACCCGGACAAGGGCGGGATTCCGCTGGCCTACTGCGAGCTGCACGGCTTCAGGGTGATGTGCGGGCCGCATGGGCTGCCGGGCGAGCCGGATCACTTGTTCCACAACAACGGCGATGGGACGTTCACCGACGTGAGCAAGAAAGCGGGCGTGGACGATGCGAACGATTACTACGGATTCACGGCGATTTTTGTGGACGTGAACAACGACGGGCGGCCGGACCTGCTGGTGGCCAACGACTCGGTGCCGAATTATCTCTACCTGAACAAGGGCGACGGGACCTTCGAGGACGACAGCTACGTGAGCGGCTTTGCGCTGAACAACGACGGCCGCGAGATTGCGTCCATGGGCCTGGCGGTGGGCGACTACCGGAACAACGGGCGCGTGGATTTGCTGGTGACGGACTTTGGCGACGACTACAAGGCGCTCTATCGCAACGACGGTGACGCGAATTTTACCGAGGTGGGCCAGCAGTCCGGGATTACCGAGATGGCTCTGCCGTTTGTGGGCTGGGGCGACGGGCTGGTGGACGTGGACAACGACGGATGGAAGGACATCGTGATGGTGAACGGCCATGTGTATCCGCAGGTGGATGAGCACAACTGGGGAACGACCTTCAAGGAGCGGCCTCTCTTGTTTTTAAATCAGCACGACGGCAAGTTTGCCTATGTGCCGCCGGTGAGGGGATCGGGGCTGGCGACGCTGACCTCGGGGCGCGGCGCGGCCTTCGGCGACCTGTTCAACAACGGGAAGATCGATGTGGTGATCAGCCCGATTGACGGCGAGCCGGTGCTGCTGAAGAACGTGGACCCGGACCACCACCACTGGGTGGAGATGAAGCTGGTGGGCGGGCGAAAAACGGCAACGAGCAAGGGAAGTCCGCGCGACGCGGTGGGCGCGACGGTGTACTTGACGGCGAACGGGATGCGGCAGCGCGAGGACGTGATGAGCGGGGGGAGCTTTATCTCGTCGAACGACCAGAGGCCGCACTTTGGGCTGGGCGACGCAACCGACGCGGGGACGGCGGAGATCCACTGGCCGGACGGCGTGAAGGAAACGGTGAAATTGCCTGCTGTCGACCGGATTTACACGATTGAAGAAGGCAAAGGCATTACCGGCGCACTATGCGGGGGCAGGGCGTGCGCGGCGACGAGAAATCGGGAATAGCCAGGGAAAGCGCGAGCCCTGTTGCAGACGTGATCTGAATCACAGCTTTCGCGCGGCAAAGCTGGTTTGCTGGAGTGGAGTCGAAGCGATTCCCCGGCGCCGGGCGCTGTTCGCGCGGGCCCGCGGCGACTCGAGCGGAGGCAACCATGCAACCGATGCATCAGATTCCCGCGCGTGGCGGGCGGAACTACGACGAAGCGCCGTTTCTGGCGATATGGGAAGTGACGCAGAGCTGCGACCTGGCCTGCAAGCACTGCCGGGCGGCCGCGCAACCCGTGGCGCATCCTGAGCAGCTTTCAACCGAGGAAGGCAAGAAGCTGATTGACCAGATTGCCGCGATGGAGGTGCCAATCTTCGTCTTCACGGGCGGCGACCCGCTGAAGCGGCCGGACTTGTATGAGCTGATTCGCTATGCGGCGGAGAAGAACGTGAAGGTGGCGGTGACGCCCAGCGCCACGCCGCTGCTGACGCGCGAGGCCATCTTCAAGATGAAGGAAGCAGGGATTGTGCGGCTGGGGATTTCGCTGGACGGCTCGACGCCGAAGATCCACGACACGTTTCGCGGGCTCAAGGGCGCGTGGGCGCGCACGATGCAGGCGATTGCGTGGGCCAACGAGGCCGGAATTCCGATCCAGGTGCACACCACCATCAGCCGGCACAACGCGCACGACCTGGACAACCTGTGCGCGCTGTTTGAGAAGCAGAAAATCGTGATGTGGAATGTGTTTTTCCTTGTTCCGGTGGGGCGTGGGCAACTGGGCGACCTGCTGAGCGGCGAGGAGTTCGAGCTGGTGTTCGGCAAGATTTACGAGCTGTCGCAACGGGTGAGCTTCCAGATCAAGACGACCGAGGCGATGCACTACCGGCGCTACCTGCTGCAACACAACCTGAAGGAGCGGCAGGTGGGGCATGGACTCGGACACGGACACGGCCATCCGCAGGGCGCGGCGCAGGCCTACGAGCCCGGCACACCGAAGGCCGACGCGACCACGCGCAACCTGGGCTGGGCCACGCGGCGGGTGAATGACGGCAAGGGATTCCTGTTCGTCTCGCACACGGGCCATGTGTATCCCAGCGGGTTTTTGCCGCTGGACGCGGGCAGCATCCGGGAGAAACCGCTTGCGGAGATTTATCGCGAGGCGCCGATCTTCAAGGCGCTGCGCGACACAAGCCAACTGAAGGGCAAGTGCGGGGTTTGCGAGTACAAGGAGATCTGCGGGGGCTCGCGGGCGCGGGCGTACGCGCTGACGGGCGATCCGCTGGAGCAGGAGCAGTGCTGCATCTACCAGCCACGGAACTGGTTTCCGCCAATGGAGGCCGAAGAGCCGGCGGGCAGCGCGGTGTATGCGCCAGGCGAGCTGGTGCATTTGTAAGCAGAGTTGATGGGGGGTTGCGGCCGGATCTGCGAAATTTGGCCGCGAAGAGCAATCGGGCAGGCAAGCCGGAGGGTGAATCCGGCTCACCGGCCCGGTTTGCGTTTTGGGGATGCGCCGAGGGAAACGAAAGCATGAGATTGATGAGAAACAGTGCGGGCCGCTCACGGGGAGCGGCCCGGCGTGCTTGTTGCGCGACAGAACGCCGCGCGCGACAAAGGCCTAGTGGCTTTGCGCGGCTGAGTCCACCTTGCCCTTGAAGCGCGAATAAACGAAGACGATATAGGCGACGGCGAAGGCCATGCCGAAGCTCCACCAGACGAGGCCGACCTGGAGGGTGTGCGGGCCGGAGAGAGCGCGCCGGAGGGTGATGTCGTTCTGCGCGCCGGTGGTGGCAGGCAGCAACACGGGATAGAGGCCCCAGCATGCGCCGGCCAGCATGAAGAAGAGATAGACGCAGGAGGAAAGGAAAGCCTTGAGCGGCTGTTCAAAGCGGTTGAAGAACCAGATTGCGGCGAGGGCAGCCACGACGCCCACGGGAACGATGAAGGTGACCGGGTACTTGTAGTAGTTGTCCAGCGACTGGGGCCGCACGGCGATGGTGGCCACGAGGCTGACGATGGTGAGCAGGACGAGGCCGAAGAGGAGCGGATCGACGACGGCGCGGGCGCGGCGGGCCAGGTCGTCCGAGGTTTTGAGCGTAAGCCAGAGCGCGCCGTGCACGGTGAGCGCGACCAGTGCGAGGAGGCCGCCGATGACGGTGTACCAGTCGAGGATGCCGGGGTGGACGCCGGGCTGCCAGTTGGTCCACAGAGGCAGGAAGAAGTAGCCGTCCGGCGCGAGGGGCACGCCGCGGAGAACGTTGGCGAGTGCGGCGCCGTAAAAGATGGTGAGCAGAGCGCTGGCCAGGCCGAAGATGCCGTCCAGCAGGCCGGTCCAGACGCCCATGTCGAGATGGTTGCGCAGTTCCAGGCTGACGCCGCGCAGGATGAGCAGCCAGAGAACGATCATGAGCGGCAGATAGAAGCCGGAGAAGGCCGAGGCGTAGAGCAGCGGGAAGGCAAAGTAAAGCGTGCCGCCGCCGGCCAGCAGCCAGACCTCATTGCCGTCCCACACAGGGCCGATGGACTGGAGGGTGACGCGGCGCTCCTGCGGATTGCGCGCGAGAAACAGATGCAGCACGCCGACGCCGAGATCGAAGCCGTCGAGCACCACGTAACCGACGATCATGATGGCGACCAGCCAGAACCAGATGAAACCCAACATTGCAGAGATCCCTTCTCTCCCCGTGAGCCGAGCGCGGAGAGTGCTACGAAACGTGAGCCGGAGCGGCGGTCTTCTGTTCGTGATCGGTGCTTTCCGGGCCGCGGCTGATTTCGCGATAGACCAGCACGGTGAACAGCAGTCCGAGGACGGTGTAAAGGCCCATGAAGCCAAGCAGCGTGAAGAGGCCGTTGCCGGCTGAGACGTTGGCGGAGTAGCCCTGGCTGGTGCGCAGGATGCCGTAAATAAGCCAGGGCTGACGGCCGATTTCTGCGGTCATCCATCCGGCGGTGTTGGCGATGTACGGCAGCGGAAAGCTGATGAGCAGCAGCCACAACAGCCAGCGCGTGTGGAAGAGCCGCTTGCGCCAGAGGAATAAGGCGGCGGTGGCCATGAGCAGGACGAAGTAAGTCCCCAGGCCGGCCATGATGTGGTAGGCGTAGAAGAGCAGCGGCAGGGTGGTGGGCCAGTCCTGGCGCGGGAACTGGTCAAGGCCCTTTACTTCAGCCTTGGTGGTGCCGTAGATGAGGAAGCTGAGCACGTTGTTGACGACGATGGGATTGTCGATCTGCTGGGTTTTTTCATTGGGCTGGCCCATCAGGACTATGCCCGCGCCGGTTTCGGAGTGGAAGAGGCCCTCCATGGCGGCGATGGCGACGGGCTGATGGCGCGCGACGTATTTGCCGTGGAGGTCGCCGGTGGGAAAGATGATGAGGATGGTGGAGATGAGCCCGGCGACGACGCCGACCTTGACGAAGATGCGGCCGTAGGCGCTGGGTCGCTGCTCAAGCAGATAAAACGCGCCGGTGGCGGCCATGACGAAGCTGGCGGTGATGACCGCGCCGGTCATGTTGTGGGCGTATTGCAGCAGGGCCCAGGGATTGAGCAGCAGTTGCCAGAAGCTGGTGACGCCGAACTGGCCGTCGGGCAGGCGGTCAAAGGCTACGGGATGCTGCATCCACGCGTCGGTGACGATGATGAAGAAGCCGGAGATCCAGGAGCCGAGAAAGACCATGACGGCGGAGAACCAGTGCATGGTTTTGGAGAGGCGCTTTTCGCCGTAGAGGAAGAGGCCGAGGAAGGCAGACTCAAGGAAGAAGCTGAAGACGCCTTCCATGGCGAGGGGCTGGCCGATGACGCCGCCGGAGAGCTGCGAGAAGCGCGCCCAGTTGGTGCCGAACTCAAACTCCATGGGAATGCCGGTGACGACGCCGAAGATGAAGTTGATGCCGAAGATGCGGCCCCAGAAGCGCGCGGCCTGGTCCCAGACTGGATTGTCGGTGCGCAGGGCCACGGTTTTCAGCACCACAATGAGCAGGGCCAGGCCCATGGTGAGCTGGGGGAAGAGATAGTGGAATGTTACGGTGAAGGCAAAATGGAGGCGGTGAATCAACTCGGCATTCATGTAAGGACTCCGGATGCGCGACCGGCGCGGGCGGCGGAAATTCCGCGCCGTTCCATGCAAGTCCCATGCGGGGATGGCAGCCGGCCGCGGGGGCACACGTCGCTCCCCTGTTGCGACTGCACATCAAGTATGGACCTGCGAAACGGGGCGCGCCTGTGATAAGAATCACACGAAAGGCAGGGAAGCGGAGAGATTCTAATCTGAGAAGGGATTGGGCAGCGGAGAGCGGATGCGAACGGCAATCATCGGCGGCGGCATTGCGGGCATGGCGGCGGCCTGGGAGCTGGAAAAGGCGCGCGCGGCGGGCGAGGCGGCGGAGTACACGCTCTTTGAAGCGCGAGAGCGGCTGGGCGGCGTGCTGGCCTCAGAGACGGTGGGCGGCGCAGTGCTGGATTGCGGGCCGGACTCGTTCCTGACGGAGAAGCCGGCGGCGGCGGAGCTTTGCCGCGAGCTGGGGCTGGGCGAGGCGCTGACGCCGAGCAACGACGCGGGGCGCAAGACCTGGATTGTGGTGCGCAACCGGCTGGTACCGCTGCCGGACGGGCTGATGTTCCTGATCCCGACCAAGCTGCTGCCCACGGCGCTGACGCCGCTGTTCAGCCTGAAGACCAAGCTGCGCATGGCGATGGAGTTGCTCCATCCGCCGCGGGCCAGCGAGGCAGACGAATCAGTGGCGGCCCTGGTGGAACGGCATTTTGGGCGGGAGGCGGTGGACCGGCTGGCGGACCCGCTGCTTTCCGGCATCTTCGGCGGCGACGCGACGCAACTGAGCGCGCGGACCGTTCTGGCGCGGATGGTGGAGATGGAGGCGAACTACGGTTCGCTGACGCGGGGCATGCTGGCGGCTCACCGGCAGATGCGGGCGCGGGCCGCGGCGGCGGAGGCGCAAGGCAACGCGCGACCGGCGCAGAGGGCGACCTTTACCACGCTGCGCGGCGGGATGCAGCAGCTTGTGGAGGCCGTGGAGGCGCGGCTGAGCCCGGAGGCGATCCGGCGCGGGACGGCGGTGAGCGCGGTGGAACGCGCGGGCGAAGGCTGGCGCGTGACGAGCGGCGGCAGGTCGCAGCAATTCGACGCGGTGATTATGGCCGCGCCGGCGTGGGCCGCGGGCGCGCTGCTGGGCGGCGTGGATGCCGCGCTGGGCGAGGAGCTGGCGGCGATTCCCTATTCGTCGTCGATCACCGTGAACCTGGTTTTTGACGAGCAGGCGATTGGGCCGCTGCCGGAGGGCTTCGGCTTTCTGGTTCCGGCCAGCGAGGGCCGTACCATGCTGGCCTGCACCTTTGCGCACCACAAGTTTCTGGGGCGCGCGCCAAAGGGCAAAGCGGTGCTGCGGGCGTTTTTGGGCGGCGCCAGAAACGAGGCGCTGCTGAGCGAAACGGATGAAGCGCTGGAGGCCACGGTGCGGCGCGAGCTGCGCGAGATTCTGGGCGCGCGGACGATGCCGCCCGGCGCGGAGCCTGAAGCGGTGCGGATTTCGCGCTGGAAGCGCGCCATGGCCCAGTATGCCGTGGGCCACCAGGAGCGGATGGAGCGCATTCACGCGCGCGTGGAGACGCTGCCGGGGCTGAAGCTGGCGGGCAACGCGTATGACGGCATTGGAGTGCCGGACTGCATCCGGCTGGGGCGCGCGGCGGCGCAGGAGCTGCTGACCGCCGCCGTGCGGGCCTGAAGCGGCGGCGGCTACATGCCGCCCATGCCGAGCAGGATTCCGATTCCGTAAGTGACCGCGCCCTCAACCGCGCCGATGATAGTCATTTCCAGCCCGGAGGCCCACCAGGAGCGCACGGTGATGAGGCTCTTGGCCGCGCCGACGGCGAAGTGGGCCGCGAGCGAGATGATCCCGGCGGCGATGATGGCCGGCACGCCGCTCATGAAGAAGAAGGGGATGACGGGAATGATGGCGCCGATGGCGGTGGAGAGCGCGCCGGAGCTGGCCGAGACCAGGGGATTGGAGAGCGCTCCCTCCGAGGTGCCGAGGCGCTCGCCGGCCAGGACGCGAAGCATCTGCTCGGGGTCGCGGGCGATGTGGTCCACCACGCGGTCGGCGTCCTCCTCGGGCAGCCCCTTCACCTGGTAGTAGAGCGAGAGCAGCTCGCGGGCTTCCGCGCCGTTCATGGCGATGGCTTCGCGCTCGCGGGCCAGCTCTGCTTGGTAGATTTCGCGTTCGCTTTTGGCGGCGAGGTAAGCGCCGGAGCCCATGGAAAGCGCGGAGGCGATCATGCCGCTGAGTCCGGCGAGAAGAACGTATTTGCTGTTGCCGGCGGTGGCGCCGGAGACGCCGGAGACGATGCCGAAGATGGCGCCGAGGCCGTCATTGACGCCGTAGATGGCGTCGCCAATCCATGCGCCGGGCTGCTTGCGGCCCTGGTCGCGCTTGGCCAGCAGCTCGTCGAGCACGGCCTTGGGGTCCACGCGCGGCGCGCCGGCCGGGGCCAGGTAGTGGCCACGCAAAAGCGAGTTGAGCTCGCTATGGTGCTCCTTTTCATCTTCGATGACGTGCTCGAGGATGGCGACCGAGCCTTCGTCGCCGAGCTCCTTGAGCTGCGAACCGTAGCGGGCGATGTCGCGGCTCTCTTCGATTTCCAGCCGGCGGAGGGCCATCTTGATGCCGCCGGCGCGGTTGGCCAGCTTGTCTGCCTCGCCGCCCGGACCGCCGGAGTAGACCGGCTTGGGGCCGCCGAGCTCCTCAATGCGGCTCTCCCACAACGCGGCGTGCTCCAGCTCGGCCTGGGCCAGATGGCGCAGCACCTGGGCGCGGACCGGATCGGTGTCGCGGTCGGCCAGGGTCTGGTACGTATGGTAGCCCTGCATCTCGGCCTGCCAGTTGGCCTCAAGGGCCTCCAGCACCTTCTTCAGCTTGGCGGCGTTCAGCGCTGGAATCGGCACACTATTCTCCTCGCGGTGTTTTGAGGATAGCGGAAAGCGGGTGCGCGCCGGTAGCCCCCTGCGGCGGCAGCCCGGAGATGGCTTCCCAACCCGGCGGTTGTGCGTATAGTGTGGTTGCAGCCAAAATGGCCGGAGACACTGAACAAAGGGTCTGTCCGGCATGCCCGTCTGCCCGGATGGCGACGGGAATTTTCTCGAGGAATCGGAGAAGAACCTCTTATGTCCACACGATCCACACCGCCGGCAGGGAAGAACCAGCCGAGCTATACCGGCCCGTTCATCATCGTCACGGCGCTGTTCTTCATCTTCGGGTTCATCACCACGCTGAACATGGCGCTGGTGCCGCACCTGAAATCCATCTTCACGCTGGGCTACGCGTGGGCCATGCTGGCCGAGTCGGCCTTCTTCCTGGCCTACTTTGTCTTCTCGTCGCCCACGGCCAAGCTGATCGAGTTGATCGGCTACAAGCGGACGATGGTGGTCTCGCTGTTCATCCAGGTGGTGGGCTGCCTGCTGTTCATTCCGGCGGCCAAGCTGGTGAACTTTCCGCTGTTTCTTACAGCGGTTTTCATTGTGGGCGCGGGCGTGACGGCGCTGCAGACGGCGGCCAACCCCTACGTGGCAATTCTGGGCCCCGAGAGCAGCGCGCCGGTGCGACTGACGCTGGCGCAGGCCTTCAACTCCATTGGCGCGGCGATTGCACCGCTAGTGGCGGGCGCGTTCATTCTGACGGACCCGACGAAGGTGATCAGCAAAGCGCAAATTGCCAACACGGTGCGCGTGCCCTACATGCTGATTGCGGCCGGACTGCTGATTCTGGGACTGGCTGTCGCGTTCCTGCACCTGCCGCACATCAAGCAGACGCAGGAGTTCCGCCCGGCCAAGGAAGGCGATCCAATCCTGAGCCGCAGCATCTGGAGCCATCGGCACACGGTGTTGGGCGCCGTGGGCATCTTTCTCTACGTGGGCGTGGAGGTGGGACTGGCGTCGATTGCCGTGAACTACTTCAAGAACCAGGGCATGAGCAGCGAGAAGACGGCGTCGTTCCTGGTATCGCTCTACTGGTTAGGCGCCATGGTGGGCCGCCTGCTGGGCTCGTGGGTGCTGACGAAGATGAAGGCGGGCCGGCTGGTGGCGGGTTTTGCCTTCTGCGGCGCGGTACTGCTGACCATTTCGATGATGTCGCACGGGAACGTGGCCATCTGGACGCTGGTGCTGTGCGGTTTCTTCAATTCGATTCTCTTCCCCAACGTCTTTGGACTTGGGATTGCCGGACTGGGGCCGCTGACGAGCAAGGGCTCGGGCCTGATTATGACGGCGGTGGTCGGGGGCGCGGTGATTCCTTTCCTGATTGGCGCTCTGGCGGACAAGGTGGGCATTCAGCACGCGTTCATCCTGCCCATCGCCTGCTACCTCTACATCGCCTGCTACGGGTTGTGGGGATCGAAGCAGAAGCTCGCGCTGCCTAAGCAAGTGCTCACGGATTAGGCTGGCTGTTTGCAGTTGTACGAGGGCCCTTCGGCGATGAGCCGGAGGGCTCTTGCTTTGGGCGGCGGATTTTTCCACAAAGAGAGCGGGCCGGCAGCGGCGGGCACCCGTAAAAGATTGCTCATGCGGGATTTGCGCGCCAAAATCGATTTTTCTTGACATCTATTACAAATTGCAATAGTGTTATTGCGAATTGCAATAGGCCGGCGCGGAGATCGAAAGCCGCCGGATGCAGCCAAGAGCGATGAAACTGGGCGAGAAAATCCGGTACTTGCGCGAGGTGGAAGGCAGCCTGCGGGGCCTGGGACGCGGCATGAGCCAGCCGGAGCTGGTGCGCGCCATTGAGGCCGAGACGGGCAGGCCGCTGAGCCAGAGCTACCTGTCGCAACTGGAGAGCGGGGCGCGGCCGCACCTGACCAATACGACGCGGCAGACGCTGGCGAGTTTCTTCAAAGTGCATCCGGGCTACCTGGTGGAAGATCCGGTGGGCTACTCGACGGAGCTCAAGAGCGACCTGCGCCACCTGGAGGACAAGCTGGACTTTTGGCTGGTGGATGGGGCGGAGCGCTTCCGGCGGGACCCGGAGCTGAAGCAGGCGCTGCTGGTGCTGGCGCGGCATGAGCACTCCCGCGAGTGCCTGCTGCTGCTGGAGGCGGTGCTGGAAACGCCGGGACTGATGCCGCGGCTGATGGAAGTGCTGCGCCCGAACCGCGAGGCGGACGCCGCGAAAGCGAAGGGGCCGAACGCGCAGGAAGGGGCGGCGAAGACCGAGAACTCGAAACACGGGACCGCGAAGAACGGGGCCGCGAAACACGGGACCGCCAAGAACGGAGTGAGAAAAGGCGCGCGAAAGGGGGCGGCGCGATGACCTGGGAGACCTTCTATCTGGTGTGCTTTCTGGTGGGGCTGCTGTTCAGCGCGTTTTCGCTGCTGGGCGGGATGGGGCATTTTGGCGGGCACGTCCATCTGCCGCACGGCGGACACATTTTCCACTTGCCGCACGTGGGCCATGCGGCCGGCGTGCATGGTGCGGGACCGCACGTGGCGGGTGCGCACGGTGCAGGCGCAGGCCCGGCGCAGTCGGCTGCGACCGTGCCGTGGTGGAATGCCTTCTCCGCGATGATTTTTCTCTGCTGGTTCGGCGCGGCCGGCTATCTGCTGACCGAGCACAGCGGGCTGGCGGCGGCAGCGGTGGTGGCGCTGGCGGCGGTCTTCGGCGTGGCAGGCGGAGCGGTGATATTCGCCTTCCTGACGCGGGTGATCATGCCGCACGACCGCGAGCTGAGGGCGGACGAGACGGAGGTGGTGGGCGTGGTGGGCCGGGTGTCGTCCCCCATCCGCGCGGGCCAGGTGGGCGAGATTCTGTATGAGCAGATGGGGGCCCGGCGATCAGCCCCGGCCAAGGCCGAGGACGGCGGCGCGATTGCGAAGGAAGAAGAGATTTTCGTGATGCGCTACGAGAGAGGGGTCGCGTATGTGAGGCGCTGGGAGGAAGTGGAGGCCGAGGATCTGCAGCCGGCGGGCGGCGGAGACGGGCCTTCAACCGGTGCGGGCGCTGCGCCCGCGCAGGAAGACGGCCCGCGCACAACCCAACACGCGGAGGAGCAAGGAAGACGATGACGCAGACGGCCGTTCTGATTACGGACATGTCGGTTCTGGCGGGGATCTTTCTCGTAGGCACGCTGGCAAAGATCTTCCCCAGGAAGGGCCGCAAGGCCAGTGAAAAACAGTAGCTGGAGACAACCAATCCTCTCCAAAGAGAGAGGGTCCCGGAAGAAAGGACTGGGAACGCGATGACGAATGAACTGATTCTGTTTGTAGGACTCGGGGTACTGGCGCTGATCTTTCTGATGGGGATTCTGGCCCGGATGTACCGCAAGGCCGGCCCCAACGAAGCCCTGATTGTGTACGGGTTCAGAGGACCGCGGGTGATCAAGGGACACGGTACGGTGATCTTTCCCATGGTGGAGAGCTGCCGCGAGCTGAGCCTGGAGCTGATGAGCTTTGACGTGGCGCCGCAGCAGGACCTTTACACCAGGCAGGGCGTGGCGGTGACGGTGGAGGCGGTGGCGCAGATCAAGGTGCGCAGCGACCAGCCGTCGATTCTGACCGCGGCCGAGCAGTTCCTGACCAAGCCGGCGCAATTGCGCGAAGGGCTGATCCGGCTGGTGATGGAGGGCCATCTGCGCGGCATCATCGGGCAGTTGACCGTGGAGCAGATCGTGAAGGAGCCGGAGATGGTGGGCGAGCGGATGCGCGCCACCTGCGCCGAGGACATGAGCAAGATGGGCCTGGAGGTGATTTCGTTCACCATCAAGGAAGTGCGCGACAAGAACGAATACATCTCCAACATGGGCCGGCCGGACGTGGCGCGGATCAAGCGCGATGCGGACGTGGCGACGGCCGAGGCCGAGCGCGATACGGCAATTCAACGGGCGAATGCGCGGCGCGAAGCAGCCGTGGCCGAGGCGATGGCAGACCAGGAACGCGTGATTGCCGAGACCGCCTCGCAGGCGCGGCAGGCCGAGGCGCAGCGGGACATGGACATCAAGAAGGCCGAGTACTCCGAGCAGAGCCGCCGCCAGCAGGCCACGGCCGACAAGGCCTATGAGCTGCAGACGAACGTAATGCAGCAGCAGGTGACGGCCGAGCAGGTGAAGGTGCAGCAGGTGGAGAAGGAAGGCCAGATCAAGGTGCAGGAGGCCGAGATTCAGCGCCACGAGAAGGAGCTGATTGCCACGGTGCTGAAGGCGGCCGAGATCGAGCGCCAGCGCATCGAGACCCTGGCCGGCGCGCAGCGCACCAAGCTGACCACGGAAGCCGATGGCCAGGCCTCCGCAATCCGCGCGCAGGGCGAGGCCGAGGCTGCCGTCATCTTCCAGAAGGGCGAGGCCGAAGCGAAAGCCCTGCGGGTGAAGGCGGATGCCTACCAGGAGTGGAACCAGGCCGCGGTGGTGGATCGGCTGCTGACCAATATGGCCGATGTGGTGCGCGCCATGGCCGAGCCGCTGTCAAAGGTGGACAAGATCACGATTGTCTCCACGGGCAACGACGGAGCCGCCGGAGTGCACAAAATTACCGGCGACATGACCAGGATTGCCGCGCAGGTGCCGGCATTGTTTGAGGCGCTGAGCGGCATGGACATGAAGCAGCTGATCTCAAACGTGAAGGAGATGAAGCCGAGGCCGCAGAATGGCGAAGTGACAACTGTATAACCGGCCGCCGAGGAGGTCCAGGAACAGTTTGGAGCTCCTCGGCGACAGACGTAGGAGGAAACACCATGGCATTGCTGGATAGAGTGAGCTTGCTGCTGCGGGCCAACCTGAACGACCTGGTGGAAAAGGCCGAGGATCCGGAGCGGATGTTGAAGCAGATTGTGCTGGACATGGAGAACCAGTTGCTCCAGGTAAAGACGCAGGTGGCCATCGCCATTGCGGACCAGCACCTGCTGGAGAAGAAGAAGAGCGAGCAGGAAGAACATGCCGCCGAGTGGCGGAGGAAGGCGGAGCTGGCCGTGGACAAGGGACGCGACCAGATGGCCCGTGCCGCGCTGGAGCGCGCGCTGAGCCACGGGCAGCTTGTCGAGGGCTTTACCGCGCAGGCCGAGGACCAGAAGCACGAGGCCGACAATCTGCGCCAGGCGCTGCGCAAGCTGGAGCAGAAGCTGAGCGAGACGCGCGCGCACTGCGAAATGCTGGTGGCCGAGCACCGCAGAGCCAAGGTGGTGGGCCGCGCCAATCAGGTTCGCCAGAACGTGGGCGTGAGCCAGGAGCACACCATTGGGCGGATGAAAAGCAAGGTGCGCGTGCAGGCCGCGGAGAACGCCGCGACCGGCGAGCTGCTGGCTCCAGAGACGCTGGAAGACAAGTTCCGGGCGCTGGAGAGCGAGGACAAGGTGGAGCAGCTGCTGAGCGAAATCAAGAGCCGCAAGGCGGGATAGAGCCTGCTCCCACAACGCGGGAGCCGACCCTAATCAGTACTGATACCGGGGCAAAATTTCCCTGCGTCGGCGGAGCGATTCTTCCCTCACTGCTGCGCCAGAACCCGCGCTACTACTACCAGGGCACGGGCACAAAGAAGTCGCGCATGCTGCACGCGCTGGCCGCGCCGTTTGTGTGCAAGGGCGACAACGGAAAATGGCAGCCGAACTATTCCAGCCTGGGCGGCGACGTGATTTCGAGCGCGATGTCGAACCTCTACTATCCGCAGTCGGACCGCGGCGCAAGCCTGGTGTTCGAAGGATTCCTGATCAGCACGGCGGAGCGCGAGGTGAACACGACGGTGCAGGAGTTCCTGCGGCGCAAACTGACGCCGAGCGCGAAGAGAAATCCGGAATGAGTCGGGCATGAGGCGCGGGCAGGGCGCCATTTCCTTCCCCTGCGCTTGCCATGGCGCGGCCCCGCGCGCGATACTGCTCGGCGAAAAGTAAATCGCTTCACCCGGGGCCCAAACCCGGAGCCCAAATTCGGAGCGAGCCCGAGGCCGAACCATGCACAAGCAAAGACTGAGAGGCGCAGCCGGGGCGGCGCTGATGCTGGCGGCGGCGCTGCCTGCCGCGGCAGCCGCGCAGGCGTTCAACAACGGCTCCGGCGCGTACGCCACCGGCAAATATCCAAATTTGTTCGCACAGGACGGCCACTCCGAGCGCGCGATTCACGCGAAGATTGAAGCCGCCTATCAGCAGCTCTTCCACGGCGACCCCCAGACGCAGGCCATCGCCTTCAGCGCCGGAAAGAATGCGAATGGGCCGCTGGCGTACGTCACGGACTGGGCCAACCACGACGTGCGTACCGAGGGCATGTCCTACGGCATGATGATTTCCGTCGAGCTCGACAAGAAGGCTGAGTTCGACGCGATCTGGAACTGGGCGAAGACCTACATGTACATCCGCTCCCCGAAGGCGCCGAGCTACGAGTTTTTCGCGTGGAGCTGCAAAACGGATGGAACGCACAACTCCGAAGGCGCCGCGCCGGACGGCGAATCGTACTTTGCGATGTCGCTCTTGTTTGCGTCCAATCGCTGGGGCGATGGCAAGGGGATTTACGACTATCACGCCGAGGCGGAGAAGCTGCTGCACGCAATGGTGCACCGGCAGTTGATTACCGCACCGGGCAAGTGGGGACCGCACACGGTGGGGCCGATGATGCACCCGGATCCGCCAATGATCCTGTTTGTGCCGGACGTGATGCCGCATCCGTTCACCGATCCGTCGTATCATCTGCCGGCGTTCTATGAGCTGTGGGCGCGCTGGGGACCGAAGGAGGACCGCGCGTTCTGGGAGAAGGCCGCCGAGACCAGCCGCGCCTTTTTTGTGAAGGCTGCGAACCCCGAGACGGGCCTGGCGCCGAGCTATGCGAACTTTGACGGCACGCCGCATAAAACATTTTTTCCGCAGTCAAGCGAGTTCGGCTATGACGCGTGGCGCGTGGCCAGCAACTGGAGCGTGGACTGGGCGTGGTGGCACAAGGCTCCTGCGGAGCGGGAGCTGAGCAATCACATTCAGAAATTTTTCGCCTCGCAGGGCATCGACAAATATGGGCCCGTCTACTCGCTGGACGGCAAGCCGAAGGGCGCGACGCCGGGGCTGACGCACGAGGGCCATCCAGCCGGGCTGGTGGGAACGAACGCCGTGGCGGGGCTGGCGGCGACCGACCGCAAGCGGGCGCGCAAGTTCACTGAGGCGCTGTGGAATACACCGATTCCGAGCGGCCACAGCCGCTACTACGACGGCATGCTAACCCTGATGAGCCTGATGCATGCGGGCGGAGAATTTCGGATCTGGACGCCGAAGAAGCAGCTGACTTTAAAAGAGCGAAATGCAGGCAGGACGCGTGGTTTGCGCGCTGCGCGCGGATTTCACGCTTGTGCGGGGAGTGCTTTGCCCGCGCACGGCCAGAACGGTTACAGTGGCACACAGCCCGCCGAAGGAGTTGCCGATGCCGCTTGCCCTGAACCCGCAGTCAGAGGACCAGAGCGAAGACGCGCCGCTGATTCCGCACCAAAGCCTGCTTGCCTTCGCGCTGGTGACGGGGCTGTTCCTGCTGTGGGGCATTGCCAACAACCTCAACGACGTGCTGATCCGGCAGTTCACCAAGTCGTTCGACATTACGCGGCTGCAGGCGGGCATGGTGCAGTTTGCGTTTTACATCGGCTACTTCACCTTCAGCGTTCCGGCGGCGCTGGTGATGCGGCGGCGCGGCTACAAGTTCGGGCTGGTGATGGGGCTTGTGCTTTACGGCGCGGGAACGTTCCTGTTCTGGCCGGCGGCGGCGGCGCAGAGTTATGCGCTGTTCCTGTTCGCGCTGTTCGTCATCGCCAGCGGGCTTGGATTTCTGGAGACAGGCGCGAATCCGCTGGTGGCGCAACTGGGCGATCCGCACAGCGCCGTGCGGAGGTTGAATTTTTCGCAGGCCTTCAATCCCATCGGGTCCATCCTGGGCGTGCTCATCGGGACGGTCTTCATCTTTTCCGGCGTGGAGCTGACGCCGGCGCAGATTGCGAAGCTGAAGCTGGACGGCGCGTACAAGGCCTATATGCATCACGAGACGCTGCGCGTGGTGCCGCCTTACATTGTGATTGGCGCGGTGGTGCTGCTGTGGGCCTTTCTGATTCTGCGCACGCCGTTCCCGGCCATCGCGAACCGATCCACTGAACAGACCGAGCCTGAGGGCAGCTATCGCGCGCTGCTCGGCTATCCGCATTTTCTGTTTTCAATCCTGGCGCAGTTTTGCTATGTGGGCGCGCAGGTGGGCACGTGGAGCTGGTTCATCCAGTACGTGCAGGACTACACGCACCTGGAGGAGAAGGCCGCGGGCTATCTTCTGACGGGCACGCTGGTGGGCTTTGGCGTGGGGCGCTTCGCCTCAAGCCACTGGATGCGGAAGATGCCCGCGAGCACGCTGATGGGGCTGTTCTCAGTGATCAACATCGCGCTGCTGGCCGTGGCCGTGCTGTTTCCGGGCTGGATGGGGATGTGGGCCGTCTTCCTTACCAGCTTCTTCATGTCGCTGATGTATCCGACGATTTTTGCGCTGGGCATTCGCGGGCTGGGACCGCACACCAAGGCGGGCGCATCGCTGATCGTGATGTCGATTGTGGGCGGGGCGCTGGTGCCGCTGCTGATCGCCTATGCGTATGAGAGGACGCACAGCATGGCGCTGGGCATGCTGGTGCCGCTGGTCTGCTATGTGTGCGTTGCCTGGTACGCCTTCTGGGGTTGCCATGCGCGGCCGGCGGCTGCGGCTGAAGGCGTAGCGGCGCACTGAGGTCTGGGGCGCAATCAGGCCTGATCCAGCGCGGCCACGCTGGCTTCGCGGCTGTCGTCCATCACGAGGAATGAATCGGTCTTGGTGAGCTTGAAGACCGAAGCGACACGCTGCGTGACGCCGCAAAGCCGCAGCACGCCGTTCTTCTCATTCAGCGCACCGTAAATGTAGACCAGCATGCCCAGGCCGGCGCTGTCGAGGAAGTCCACGCCGGACATGTCAATGACCATGCGGGTGACGCCCGCGGCACTCGCGGATTGCAACTGCGAGTCGGCGAGCTTGAGTGAGCTGCCCAGCGTGAGGGACCCCTGGAAGGTGACGACCGCGGTTTCCGGAGAGAGGCGCTCAATTTCTGCAGTGAATAGCATGGGCGGATTGTAACGCGGAGACGCGGATTTGCAACTCTATTTGCGCGGATAACCCTGCCAAAGATATTCGAGCGCTTCAGGTAATGTCTGCTTCTTCACGGCGTAGTCCACGTGGCCCGCATTGCGCGCAAAGACAAACTGGTAATGGTAGTGCTTGCGTGCCAGGGCGCGGGCCATGCGTTCATTGGCCACCACCCAGTCGTGCATGCCGTCGCGCATATCGTTCGGGTTGTAGAGGTCGCGGTCGCCCACTTCCATCCAGATGCGGATGGGCTTGCGCGGCGACTGCGGCACCAGGCGCTCGTGGAACTCCCACGCGCCATGCGGCGTTTGCGGATTGAAAGGCCATTGCTGGTTCACCAGCGTGCCGGAATACATGAGCACGCGGTGGTAGAGCTCAGGGTGGTACCACGCCATGATGAGCGCGCAGGACCCGCCGGAGCTGCCGCCCATGGTGGCGCGGCCGTCTGGGTCGCGGGTGAGCCGGACGTGGTATTTCTTTTCGACCAGCGGCAGCACCTCGGTCTCCACAAACTCCGCGTAGCGGCCGGACATGGTGTCATACTCCAGGCCGCGTTCGCTTCCCTGCGCATCGCCGCCGCCGTTGCTGATGGAGATGGCGATCATCACGGGAACCTTGTGCTCGGCGATGAGGTTGTCGAGCACGGTGAAGAGCAGATGGTCAGGCCCGTCGGCGCCCACGATGAACGGCGCGGCTGTTCCGGGCACGTACTGGTGCGGCACATAGACGGCCACGCGGCGCGTGTACGGCGCGGGATGGCTGGTGGTGACGATGAGCTTTGCGGGATTGGCGGGGTCGGGCGTGCCGAAGGTGTGGGGGTCGCGCGCGATGCCGGGATAGAGCTTGCTGTCCGTCGAGCTCATGGTGAACTCATAAACGGTTCCCCTTGGCACGTCAGGCTGCGGCTCAGACTCCGGCGCGGGCGTGTGCGTGGGCCCTAGGATAAAATTGCCGTCCTTGCCGGCCGGTGCGTTTGCGCCGTTTGGCAGCTCGGTGGCGTGGACATAACCCGGCGTGTGCGGATGGCGCGTGGGCGGGCCGGTTGGCGCCGCCGGAGAGGCATTTGGCGGCGGGGTTTGGCACACAGCAGCGGGCGCAACCCACAGCAACGAGGCGGCAAAGAAAATCGCCGCGCACCGCGCGGTCAGTCCGCACTCAAGCTTCTTCTTGTCGATTTCAAGAGGCACGCACCCTCCGGGAAGGAACGCACCGATTGTAAGGGCTCGGGCCACACGAATGCGTTGCGCATCCAGCGCTGAGTTGCGACGCGGCCTGCCGGCGGGCGCTGCCTAGCGCGAGGCTTTTGCCTCTTCGGGCGCGACCACGTTGAAGTGCGCGGCCTCACTGGCGAGCGAGCTGTCGCCAATCCAGACGGTGTAGTCGGTGGCCTCCATGGTCTGCCGCGCGTGGACGTTGTAAAACGAAAGCTGGCGAAAGCCGAGCGGGAACCGGACTTGCTTTGATTCGCCGGGCTCGAGCGTGACGCGCTCGAATCCCTCAAGGTCGCGCACCGGCTGTTCCACGCTTGCGCCCAGATTGCGCACATAGCACTGCACCACGTCGGTGGCCTTGCGGCTGCCGGTGTTGGTGACGGTGGCGGTGGCGAAGACCAGAGGCGTGCCGCGCTGCGTGAGCGCCTGCGAGAGCGGAATCGCCGCGCGCGAAACCGTTACGCCGCTGAACGCGAAACTCGAATAAGTGAGCCCCCAGCCGAAGGGAAACAGCGCGCTGTTGGGCACGTCGATGTAACGCGAGAAGAAGCGCGTGGTGAAGGTGGGTGGCTTGGAGAGATCGATGCCGCGCGGCGGCCGGCCGGTGGGAAATTGGTTGTAGTAGAGCGGCTCCTGGCCCACGGCGCGCGGGAAGCTCATGGGCAGCTTGCCGCTGGGCGACGTGTCGCCGTAGAGCAGGTCGGCGATGGCGCGGCCGGCTTCGGTGCCGGGAAACCAGGCTTCAAGAATCGCCGGCACATGCGCCGCGGCCCAGTCCAGCACCAGGGGGCGGCCGGTGAAAACGAGGAGCACAATCGGCTTGCCGGTGGCGGCGACGGCCTGAAGCAACTGCTCCTGATTGCCGGGCAGGTCAAGATAGGCGCGCGAGCCGGCTTCTCCACTCATCCATGCGGCTTCACCCAGCGCCAGGACGACGGCGTCGGCCGAGCGCGCGGCGCGAACGGCCTGCGCAAAGCCGGTGGTGGAGTCGCCGTCGATCTGCGTGCCCTCGGCGTAGACGAGCGTGCCGCCGGTGGTCTTCGCGCGTTCTTCCAGGGCCTGGCGCACGGTAATCGTGTCCGTAGGATTGCCCGCGCCGCTGCCGTCCACCATGTCGCCGGGGTCGTCCGCCAGCGGACCGATGAGAGCGACGTGTTTCACGGAGGCAGAAAACGGCAGCAGCGGAGCGCCATCGGCGAGTTTTTTGTTTTTGAGCAGGACGATGGACTCCTCGGCAGCGCGGCGCACCAGCGGGCGATGCGCGGCGACGGCGTGCGTGATCTCAGGACCTTCGGTGTAAGGATGGTCAAAGAGGCCGAGCGCGAACTTGACGCGGAGCACGCGGCGGACAGCTTCATTGACGACCGACATGGGGACTTTGCCGGAACGGATGAGGCCGGAAAGCTGCGAATCGTAAAAATGCGACATCATGTCCACGTCCACACCCGCGGTGATGGCCTTCTGGGTGGCCTCGGCCGGGGTGAGCGCGATGCCGTGGTTGAGCAGCTCCATGATGGCCGTGTAGTCGCTGGTGACGAAGCCGTTGAAGCCCCACTCCTTGCGCAGCACCTGATGCAGCAGGAAGGGATTGGCCGTGGCGGGCACGCCGTTGAGGGCGTTGAAGGCGCTCATGATGGTGACCGCGCCGGCCTTGATGGCCGCACGGTAAGGCGGCAGGTAGACCTGGCGCAGGCGAATCTCCGACATGTCAGTGGTGTTGTATTCGCGGCCGGCTTCGGCGGCGCCATAGGCCGCGAAATGCTTGACGCAGGCAGCCACGCGGCCGGGCTGCGAGATGTCTTCGCCCTGATAGCCGCGGATGTAGGCGCTCGCCATGGCCGCGCCGAGAAAGGGATCCTCGCCCGCGCCTTCAATGGTGCGGCCCCAGCGGGGATCGCGGCTGATGTCGACCATGGGCGAGTAAAACCAGTCCACGCCGGCGGTGCGCGCCTCCTCGGCGGACATGTGAGCGAGCTGCGTGACCATGGCCGGATCAAAACTGGCCGCCAGGCCCAGCGGCACGGGATAGATGGTGCGGAAACCGTGGATGACGTCGGCGCCGAACATGAGCGGGATGTGCAGGCGGCTCTTTTCCACGGCCAGCCGCTGATACTGGTTGGTGCGGGCCTGGCCCACGAGGTTCAGCAAGGAGCCAAGGCGGCCGGTGGCGGCCAGTTGCATTGCGTCAATGTGGTTGGCGGTGACGGGATTGATGGCGAGAACGACCTTCGAGGAGTCGGATTCCGTGTTCGGCTGGCCCTTGGCGCCGGCGGCCTGGTTGCCGGTGTCGTTGTACTGCACCAGCTGGCCGATTTTTTCTTCGAGTGTCATGCGGCTGAGCAGCCGGTCGACCTTCTCTTCAATTTGAGGGCTGGCAAGCTGGGCGTTGGAGGGCGGAACTTTGGCGGAGGCGATCGCGGGCTGGGCCGGCGAGGCCGATTGCGCCGCGGCGGGAAGTGCGACGAGGGCTGAAGCGAAGCAGAATGCCGCGCCAAGCAACAGGCCCTCGAGGTGACGCACCGGCCCGGGACGGCTGACGCTGATTTGCACCTTACGGGCCGAACTGCCTGCGTTCCCCATCGACTGCATTGCTTACCTTCTCCGTGCAGGTTCTGAATTTCGTGTCGCGTCCGGTCGGCCAGGAGCGATGCGCTCGGGCAAGGGCCAAGTCGTTGCCCGGTCTGGCCGGATTCCGCGTGGGAATTCCGGCCTGGGTGCTACACTGTCCGCCGTGAGCGCAATCGTTTGCGCTCTGGCAAACTCTATACCGGAAGCCTCCGTCCGTCAAATCCCGTTTGTACCCTGTTTGTGGCCGCCGGCTTCCGTCCACCTTTGCCGCCGGCCATCCGGCAGAAGCCGAAGGAGCCAAGCGCCATGCATCCTCTCTCGTCTATCTCCGCCGCCGCGCGCCGTTGCGGCTTCCTTTGCCTTGCTCTGCTGGCGACCGCGCCGCTGCGGGCGCAAACGCCCACCCAGTACTACCGCCACGTGATCTTCGACAACAGCCTGACAACGGACACGTACTTTTACAGCCGCGCGGCCACCTCCGGCCAGAGCACGCTGGAGGCCGAGGACGGGCGGCTGCCGATTGAAAGCCACATCTTTCACACGCCGCCGAACGCCGTCCGGATTGCATGGCGGTCCGCACCGCAGGGCGGATGGGTGGCCGAGATCTCGCTCGACGACTTCCGCAATCGATTGCCTGGCCTGGACGGGAACACTCTCTACTTCTGGGTCTACGCGCCGCAGGCAATTGCCGTGGCAGAGATGCCGCAACTGGTGCTTTCGACCTCGAGCCGTGGTTTGCAGGTGGCCGAGACGCCGGCAAGTTTTACCGCGCCGATTGACCTGGGCAAATACACGGGCGACCTGCGGGCGGGCCGCTGGGTGCGCGTACGCATTCCGCTGGCCGCGTGCAAGGCGGCCTCGATTTATCCCTTCCGGCCGGAGTATCTGCAGAGCCTGACCTTTCACCAGGGCGCGGCGGACAACGTGCGCCATACGCTGATTGTGGATGACGTGTACGTGGGCGACAATGCGATGGACGCCGCCGCCACGGACGCCGCTGCGCTGCCCGCGCCCACGCACCTGCGCGCCACCGGCTACGACCGGCACATTGAGCTCGCGTGGGATGCCAAGGATGGCCCGGGGCTGGCGCGCTACGAAGTTTATCGCTCACAGGGCGGCAAGCCCTTTGAGCCGATCGGCATCGAGTGGCCGGGCGTGCATCGCTACGAGGATTTTCTGGGCAAGCCGGGCGCGCAGGCGGAGTACAAGGTTGTGGCGGAGGGCTGGAATGGCCGGCAATCGGCTTTTTCGAATTCGGCAGCGGCCGCAACCCACGCGATGACCGACGACCAACTGCTGACGATGATGCAGCGGGCGAATTTCGAGTACTACTGGGAGGGCGCGGACCCGCACTCCGGCATGGCGCGGGAGAATATTCCCGGCGACGACCGGATTGTGGCCACCGGCGCAAGCGGCTTCGGCGTGATGGCGCTGATTGTGGGCGTGGACCGCGGCTTCATCACGCGGCAGCAGGGCCTGGACCGGCTGACAAAGATCGTCAACTTCCTCGATCACGCCCAGCGCTACCATGGCGCGTGGTCGCATTACATGAACGGCGCAACGGGGCGGACGATGCCGGTCTTTGGCATGTTCGACAACGGCGGCGACCTGGTGGAGACCTCGTTCATGATGGAGGGTCTGCTGGCAGCGCGGCAGTATTTCCGCGGGCCCGGCGCGGAGGAACAGGCGCTTTACAAGAACATCACACACCTGTGGCAGACGGTGGACTGGGCGTGGTACCGCCAGACTCCGACGAGCAATTTTCTTTACTGGCACTGGTCGCCGGATTGGGGCTTTTACATTCATCATCCGCTGATCGGCTTCAACGAAGTGATGATTGTCTATCTGCTGGCGATGGCCTCGCCCACGCACGCCGTGCCGGCGAGCATGTACTACTCGGGCTGGGCGGGACAGAGCACGCGCGCCATTGAATATCGCGAGGGGTGGTCCGGCAGCAAGGAGGGCGACCACTATCAGAACGGCAACACTTACTTCGGCATTCACCTGGACGTGGGCGTGCATCGCGGCGGCCCGCTGTTTTTCACGCACTACTCGTTCATGGGCTTCGATCCGCACGCGCTGCATGACAAATACACCGCATCCTACTTTGCGAACAACCGCAACATCGCGCGCATCAATCTTGCGTATTCAATTGCGGACCCGAAGCACTTCAAGGGCTACGGTCCCGACGCGTGGGGACTGACGGCGAGCGACGGCCCCTACGGCTACACGGCGCAGGCGCCGGACGAGGCGGATGACCATGGCACCATCACGCCGACCGGAGCGCTGGCGTCGTTTCCTTACACGCCGCAGGCCTCAATGGCCGCGCTGAAGCACTACTACCGCGACCTGGGCGGCGAGATGTGGGGCGTTTACGGCCTGCGCGACGCGATGAACCCAACCGACGACTGGGTTTCGCCCATCTTCATGGGGCTGAACCAGGCGCCGATTGTGGTGATGATTGAGAATTACCGGACCGGGCTGGTGTGGAAGAACTTTATGGCCAACCCGGAGATTGGCGCAATGCTGAAGAAGCTGAACGCGGAGACGGCGCGCAAACAAGCACACTGAGCCGGGCCGTTGCTGCCGCGTGGCGCTCCGGCCCGTGGCGCGTTCAGGCTCCGTATTGCGCGTCGCTCACCTGTTCCAGCCAGTCCACGGTCTTGCCGTCGAGCTTTTCCTGAATGGCAAGATGCGTGAGGGCCGTTGCCGGTGCTGCGCCGTGCCAGTGTTTTTCGCCTGGCGGGAACCAGATCACGTCGCCGGGACGAATTTCTTCGATGGGGCCGCCCCAGCGCTGCGCGCGTCCGCAGCCGGCGATGACGACGAGGGTTTGGCCGAGCGGATGGGTGTGCCAGGCAGTGCGCGCGCCGGGCTCAAAGGTGACGCTGGCGCCTGCGACGCGCGCCGGGTCGGGCGCTTCAAACAAGCGGTCCACGCGCACCGCGCCGGTGAAGTAGTCAGCCGGCCCTTTGCCCGAGGGCTGCGAACCGGCTCTGCGAATTTCCATTGTGCGTTGCCTCCTGCGAGGGGGATGGGGTTGCGGCGCCGGGCTCAAAGGCCGGTCATCTTCTCGAGGCGCTCCGGGTAGCGATCGCCCTCCACCTGGATTTTGGATGCGGCTTCGTCAATCTCGCGCAGATCGTCCGCGGAGAGCTCGACCGAAAGCGCGCCGAGATTTTCGTCGAGCCGCGAGAGCTTGGTGGTTCCGGGTATGGGCACGATCCACGGCTTTTGCGCCAGCAGCCAGGCCAGCGCAATCTGCGCGGGCGTGGCACTTTTTTGTTTGCCAATGCGCGTGAGCAGATCGACGACGGCCTGGTTGGCCGTGCGGGCCTCCGGCGTAAAGCGCGGCAGCGTGCTGCGAAAGTCGTTGCTCGCCAGCGGAGTGGTCGCGTCCATTTTGCCGGTGAGGAAGCCTTTGCCGAGCGGGCTGTAAGGCACCATGCCGATGCCGAGTTCTTCAAGCGCCGGAATCACTTCCGCCTCCGGCCTGCGCCACCAGAGCGAGTATTCGTTTTGCAGCGCCGCGACAGGCTGCACGGCATGCGCGCGGCGAATGGTGCCAACGCCGGCCTCTGACAATCCGAAGTGGCGGACCTTGCCCTGCTGGATGAGATCTTTCACGGCGCCGGCCACTTCCTCGATGGGCACGTTGGGGTCCACGCGATGCTGATAGAAAAGGTCGATCACGTCCGTCCGCAGGCGCTTGAGTGAGGCGTCGGCCACCTGCCTGATGTGCTCCGGGCGGCTGTTCAGGCCGTGCGAGCCGGGGCTTGCGTCGGCCTTCATCTCGAAGCCGAACTTGGTGGCGATGACCACCTTGTCGCGCACCGGCTCCAGCGCTTCTCCCAGAAGGTTTTCGTTGGTGAACGGTCCGTAGACCTCTGCGGTATCAAAGAACGTGACGCCGCGGTCGACGGCTGCGTGCAGAAGAGTGATCATCTCCTGCTTGTCCTTCGGCGGGCCGTAAGAAAAGCTCATGCCCATGCAGCCAAGGCCGAGGGCCGAGACTTCCAGAGTGCTGCTTCCAAGTTTGCGAGCCTGCATTGTGATTCCTTTGCGGGTAGGGCCGGTGTGGCTGTGAACCGTTCCAACTCAAGAGTACGGAACCTGCGCAGGAGGGCGGTATCTTGATTCTGCCGATTTCTTGCCTGATTCTCTCGCTGCATGGATTTTTGTGCATATCCCCGCGGCGAAGGTGGCCCGGCCCCAACCCGTTTGATTCAAGTGATTGACAAGAGATTGATTTGTTGGTGCCGGGAGGGGGGGTCGAACCCCCACGACCTTGCGATCGGCGGATTTTGAGTCCGCTGCGTCTGCCAGTTCCGCCATCCCGGCCTGGGTGGTGGGTGGACTCCTCAAAGTATCGCATAGGCTTTGCGCGCCGCGCCAGACGCTGTCAGAGGGCCATTCCTCTATTTTCTTTTCGCGA
>DATLRP010000009.1:0-16654 GCA_035534635.1 Occallatibacter sp. | reverse complement strand
GTGGAAGAGGTCGAGGGCGCGGCGCTCAAAGTTCTGGCTGGTGATGTATTCGAGGGCCTGCCAGCGGGTCCACAGGTTGACGCGATTGCCGACTTTGGCGTTTCCGGCGACGGCGCCGACGGTCGGGTCCTCAAAGTGGGGGATGAGCTTGGAGATGGCGTCGGTGGCGATGACGGTGTCGGCGTCAATGCCGACGTAGAACTCCTCGTGGGTGCGTTCAAGGGCGAAGTTGAGAGCCGCGGCCTTGCCGCCGTTTTGCTTGGTGAGAACCTGGACGCGGCCCGCGGAGATTTCCGCGGAGTATGCCCGGCGCGAGACCTCAAAGGTGTCGTCGGTTGAGCCGTCGTCAACGACGATGATGTGGAGGTTGGGGTAGTCCGAGTTGAGGACGGAGCGGATGGTGCGAACGATGACCGTTTCCTCATTGTAGGCGGGGATGAGCACGGCGATGCGGGGCTGGAAGCCGGGCGAGGCCTGGCGATGCGGACGTCGCAGGCGGTCAATGATGGCGAAGAGGCCGACGAGGATGAGGCGCGCGCTCATCAGGACATCACCAACGAAGAAGACGAAGACGATAAAGCTCCAAATAATGGCGAGAGTGGAAAAGGCGATGGAGTCCGGGATGGTGCGGACGCGCGCCCAGAAGCTCAGGCGCGGCATCACCTGCGCGGGGGTCATGCCGATGAGCGCGGAGACGGGGACGATTTCGTAGCCGTGGGCACGAAGCGTGTCGATGAGGACGGGCAGCGCGGCGACCGTTGCCGAGCGGTTGCCTCCGCCGTCATGCATCAGGATGATGGAGCCGCGGAACTGCGGCTTGGTCTTCATGATTTTGAGCTGGTCGAGTACGGAGTTGGCGATCTCCTGGGGAGATTTGTGGATGCGCTCGTCCCAGTCATTGGTGTCGATCTTGTTGCCGACGATGATGAAGCCGTCATGCTGGATGCGGACAATGGGAGCGGCCTGGTCGTCGGTGTCGGGTTCCTCGTCGACGTCGTAAGGCGGACGAAAGTAGAGCGGCTGCACGCCGAGCTTGCTTGCAAAGAGCCGCTCGGTGAGCTTGACCTCGAGGCTGAGCTGACGGGGCGAGATTTCACTGATGTCCGGATGCGTGTACGTGTGGTTGCCGATCTCGTTGCCTTCGTCCACAACGCGGCGCATGAGGCCGATGTTCTGCAGGGCCTCGTCGCCGATCATCATGAAGGTGGCGTGCGCGTGCTTGGCTTTCAGGATGTCGAGGATCTGCGGAGTCCAGCGTGGATCGGGGCCGTCGTCAAAGGAGATCGCCACCTCATGCGGATGGTAGCCGTAGTACTGCACGGTGTAGGTGTGCGGATACTGGACCATGTGCTCGTCGACAATGAGCTTCTTGCGCGGATCGGTCTCGTCGGGGTCGGCCTCCACGGTGCGTTTGCCGGGCCTGGGCAGGCCCGTGACGCGAAGAATGTCGCCTGCGCCTTCTGAGTCCACGTCATGGCCGGGCTGTAAGGAGCCGAGAGCATTCAGCGAGGCCGCGTTGGTCGGCTTGTCCCACACGTTCCACATCGAGCTGTCTTCTGAACCGAGACGCCACAGGGCGAAGGTCTGCAGGCCCAGCTCACGGGCGGCGCGCATCTCGTTCAGAATGGTCACGCCATCGAGGAACCAGACGACGTGGCGGACGTTGTCGTCCTCGTCGATGTACTCAAAGTGGGGATTGAGGGATTTGGGATCGAGGTCGAGATCGGCGTTGGCGTCGGAGGCGCGCTGCCACGCATCGGCCACGTGGTCCAGCACATCCGTGTCGACCACCTTGGGCGTCTGCGCGCGATGGCCGCGGCGGGGCTTCGGCGGAATCGACATCGACCAGTCATAACCGTAGTTGCCCAGGGCGCAGATGAGTTTTTGCTTGGGGACCACCATGAGGACGCGGCGGAGATTGGCGATGAACCAGTCCTGGCCGGCGATGGGGCCGGGGCTGCTGTCGACCTCGTGCTCGTCGTAGTCCATCAGCACGATGCCGTCAGAGTTGGCGGCGATCTGCTTCAGCTCGGCCGCGGGCGTGGAGGCGGCCAGGCTCACGTAAAGGCGCAGGTCGCGCGGGTGCATCTGCGCGTAGAGCTGCTGGATGAAGGCGAGGTAGGCCGGCTGGGCGGAGTCAGGCAGGCTCTCGAGGTCGAGGGAGAGGCCGTGGTAATACGGCAACGCGATTAGGAAGCGCAGGATCTGCTGCTGCAGCGCATCGCTCTTGTCGGAGTCGGAGAGGATGTCGCCGACACCGGCATCCCAGTTTTGCGTGTGGGGATTGTAGTTGTTCAGTTGGGGGAAGATTTCGGTGTCTGCGTGGGCCTCCTGGATGACGCGCTTGACCTTGTCGAGCTGGTCGGGGTCGTGGACGGTGTTGCCGTCGACGATGGGGTACTCGCGATTGTCTGATGTCAGCGCCATCAGGCGGCCTGCGGGCGCGTCCACGTGGAGCCACTGCGGAAAGAGAAGGTCGATCTGGCGAATGTGCTCCTTCAGCGAGGAGTAGCTGGCCGGATCGTCCTCCACATAGTAGGCGGCGCGGAGGCCCTCGCCGGTGTTGAAGGGAATGTCAGAGGGCTTGCGGTGGGTTTTGCGGCGGGCGGGCCGCTGGAACCGCGACCGCAGGAGGGTGTTGTGGTCATTCAGGGCGCGGAAGTTGTGCCGCGGCGTGGGCAGCAACAGCTCAGGAAGATGCTGATTATGCAGGACATTGATGATGAAGCCGACCAGAACGAGCGTGATGAGGACAGCCACGGCGTCGAGGACGCGGCGTAGCCGTTTCCATCGTTTTCTCAGGGGATCGAAAAAGATCTGCTTTTCGGGCATAACCAATGTTGTTTCCGCGTATGCGGAGACCGCGGAAACGGCCCACGATATACAGTACAAATCGTATGGAAGCGGTGGACGAGAGTCAAACAACGCGTGACGGCGGTCGGCCCGTTCCGAAGCCCGGAGTGGGCCGTAGACGCGCGCTGCGCCTACTGTCGACGGCGGTGGCGCTGGCGGCGGGGTTTGCGCTGCGGGCGTGGATGCTGGGCCAGTTCTTCGAGCCGAATGGCGACACCGTGATTTACGGAGGAATTGCGCAGAACCTGCTGCGGCACGGGGTCTACGGCGTGGTGGGCGACGACGGCCTGCTGCACGCGACGCTGATCCGGCTCCCAGGGTATCCGCTGTTTCTGGCCGCGTGCTACGCGGTGTTCGGGGTGGGCAATTACATCGCCGTGGCCTGGGTGCAGATTGCGCTGGACCTGGCGGCGTGCCTGCTGCTGGCCGACTGCGCACGGCGGATTGCGCCGGAGGGAGCAAAAGAAGCGGCGTGGCAGGCGGCGCTGTGGCTTGCGGCGCTGTGCCCGTTCACGGCCATCTATGCGGGGACGCCGCTGACCGAGGGGCCGACTGTGTTTTTGCTGGCGCTGGCGCTGTGGGCCGCTGCCGTTTTCGTGGAGCGGCCGGGATGGGGCGCGGCGCTCACATTTACCGCGGCGGTGACTTATGCGGCGCTGCTGCGGCCGGATGGAGCGCTGGCGGCCGTAGCGCTGGGTCCGGCGCTGCTGCTCGCCCTCAACAAGAAGAGCCGAAGGCCGGGCCGATGGTGGATGGCGGCGGCGTGCGTGCTGCTGGCGCTGGCGCCGTTTGCCGCGTGGACGGGTAGGAACTGGCGGGTATTTCACGTCGTGGAACCGCTCGCGCCGCAGTCGGCGACCGACCCAGGGGAGCCGGTGTATCCGGGATGGGAGCTGTGGGTAGGCACCTGGACGCTGGACTTCAATTCGACCTACTCGGTCTACTGGGAGGTGCCGGATGGCCCGCTGAACCTGCAAGACGTGCCGCCGCGGGCCTATGACTCGGCCGCCGACCGTGCCGATACGGAGATGCTGGCGAAGGAATACAACGCCAATGGTTACCACATGACGCCGTGGCTCGACGCGGGCTTCGCCGGGCTGGCGCGGAAGCGGATCGCGGCGCATCCGCTGCGGTTCTATTTGTGGCTGCCGCTGGGGCGCGTGGCGGACATGTGGTTGCGTCCGCGCGTGGAAAATCTGCCGATTGACCTGGACTGGTGGGTCTATGAAAACCATCCGGAAGAGACGGTCATCAGTTGGAGTTTTCTGGCGCTGAATGCCTTGTATCTGCTGCTGGCGCTATTGGGGCTGGCGCTGAAACCGAAGCCGGGCTTTCGTGCGCTGGTGTGGGCGATGGCGGCTTACATGCTGCTGCGCAGCGCGGCGCTGGCGGTCACCGTGGTTTCACCTGAGGCGCGGTACACCATCGAGTGCTTCCCTATGCTGTTTGTGCTGGGCGGCCTGGCGATTGCGTGGGGATGGCGGCGGTTCCGTGCGCGAGTCGCTTAAGGGGAGCTCGTAGCCTTTGGTCGAGCGCGCATAGGAGGCCCGGCCGGCCAGTTGCGGAACTCGCAGGCCACCTGCTGCGTAGGTCGCTGGGAGGGAGGTGAATTGTGCGACGAGAGCTTGTGTTGAAGGTCGTGCTGGTGCTGGTGGGGTTGCTGTTTGTTGCCGGGGTCTATCCCATGATCTTGTTCTTCTCACGTGAAGCGGCACTGGCCATGATGCTGAGCCTCTACGTCACGCTTGGGGTCTTTCTCCTGCTCGCCGTGCGCGATCCGTCGGCGCATCGCAGCCTGATTGCTTTCACGGCGTGGTCGAGCCTTGCGCATGGCGTGGTGATGGGCTTGCAGGTGTATCGGCATGTTGTGGAGCGCGGGGAACTTACGGGTGTGGTGATCTTGCTTGTGATCGGCGTTCTGCTCATTGCGCTGGCCCCCGGGAAGCGCCTGGGCGCGAACACCTCTCGGGTGGGGGACTAGAACTGCAATGTGCAGCTAGTGGTTCACGTACTGCGTATCTTTGTTGGTCTTGAAGCTGAAGGCGTCGCGGGGCAGGGAATCATTGACTCGGATGTGCGAGTAGGTGCAGGTGCGCTGCGCGCCGCCGGCTTCGTCGAAGACCTGCTTGAGGCTGACGCCGCGTTCTGGATCGATCCAGATGGTGACCTTGGGCAGGTTCTTGCGCACGGCGGGGTCCTTGGCAATGAGCTCCAGCTTGTCTGTGAGGACGCCGTCGATGGTTTCTGTTCCGGCGAGCTTGATGTTCCACTTGTCGGCAAGATCCTTGCCGCTGGCGCCGAAGCCGAGCATCACGTAGCTCTCGAATTTGCCGGCACGGGCAAAGCGCGTGACCTGATTGAGCACCGGTTCATAGAGCTCGAAGACGCCGCCGGCATACTCGTAGATTTTGGGGAGGTCGCGGCCGTTGATCTCGCGGATGTGCGCGGCCATCTGGAAGGAATTGCCCTTGCGTTCGTAGTAGACCGAGCCCTTCTGCGTGTCCGTGTCGGGGATGGGGTCGGTTTGGATGGAGGTGAAGACGAAGTCGGCCGAGGTGGTGTGGAAGCGGGCGGCGGCGAGGTCAAGCTTGTGGAGGACGACGTCGAGCGAATCCGTGCCTCGTGAATCGGCGGCACGAGCCGGACGAGCGGGCGCGAGGAAGACGGCGAGCGCGGCGAAGAGTACGAGTTTGGGGATGCGGGTCATGCGGTTCCTTATTGGATTGGACGCTGCCCGGGCGACTAACGATGCGCCCAGATGCGCCACACGAGGCGGCCCTGGCTGTCGGCGGTGGTCTGCCAGCGCTCCACGGCGACGGCGTCTCCGGTGACGGGCTCAATGGCTTTGCGAAGAGCCTTGCGCACGTCGCTGTCGGTTGCGCCGGGCGGAATGTGGACGTCCGCGGCCTGCACGGAGACAATGACGCCGTGTCCGCCGTCGCCCACAACCTGGATGGGATGCGCGGGTCCGGCGGCGCGCGAGGGCTTGTCGCCGAAGTCCCAGAGGCGCGGCGTGACGAAGATGAAGAGAAGGATCAGGGTCACCATTACGTCGTAATGGAAGCTGCCGCGCTTGTAGGTCCAGTAAAAGTAGCTCTTGAGAATGCGTTTCATACCGGTGCTTTCAGGTTGGGTTCGGGTGTGATCCGTTGAAGGCCGCCCATGTAAGGACGTAGAGCCGGGGGAATAAGGACGGAGCCGTCGGCCTGCTGGTAATTTTCGAGAATGGCCAGCCAGGTGCGTCCCACGGCGAGGCCGCTGCCGTTGAGGGTGTGGACGAATTCGTTTTTGGCCTTTGCGCCGGCCGTCGCGGGCTTGTAACGAATGTTGGCGCGGCGGGCCTGGAAGGCCTCAAAGTTGGAGCAGCTGGAGATTTCGCGGTAGAGCTGCTGGCCGGGGAGCCAGACCTCGAGGTCGAAGGTTTTGGCCGAGGAGAAGCCGGTGTCGCCGGTGCAGAGCAGAACGCGGCGATAGGGCAGGCCGAGAGTTTCGAGGATTTCCTCGGCGTCGCGCGTGAGCTTTTCGTGCTCTGCGTCGGAGTCCTCCGGCCGCGTGAACTTGACGAGCTCGACCTTCTGGAACTGGTGCTGGCGGATGATGCCGCGAGTGTCCTTGCCTGCGGCGCCGGCCTCGGCGCGAAAGCAGGGCGAGTACGCCGTGAGGCAGATGGGCAGGCGCGCGTCGGCGAGGATTTCGTCGCGGTAGAGATTGGTGACGGGCACCTCGGCGGTGGGGATGAGCCAGTGGTCGTTGTCCTTGTACTCGCCGCGGGTCACGGCCTCGGCGTCGGCATCGGAACAGCGGAAGAGATCCTCCGCGAACTTGGGGAGATTGCCGGTGCTAAAGAGCGACTTGGAGTTGACCATGAAGGGCGGCAGGACTTCGGTGTAGCCGTGCCCGCCGGAGACGACCGGGCGGGTGTGCAGGTCGAGCATGAAGCTGATGAGGGCGCGCTCAAGGCGTGCGCCTGCACCCATATAGACGGCGAAGCGTGCGCCGGAGATCTTGGCGGCGCGTTCCAGGTCGAGGATGCCGAGTGCTTCGCCGATTTCCCAGTGCGGCTTGGGCTCGAAGTCGAAGGCGGGTTTGTTACCCCAGGTCTTGACGGTGACGTTGTCGGCCTCGGAGGCGCCGGCGGGCACCTCGTCGCGAGTCAGGTTGGGGATGCGCGCCAGCGAGAGCCGCATCTGGTCGTCGAACTCAGTGGCGGCGCGGTCGAGCTCATCGAGCTTGTCCTTCATGGCGCGGGTTTCGTCCATCAGGGCCGTCGCGGCATCCCTGGAAGAGGGGCCGGCCTTCTTGAGCGCGCCGACCTGCTGGGAGAGATCGTTGCGGCGGGCCTTGAGCTGCTCTGCCTGCGTGATGGCCTCGCGGCGGCGCAGGTCCAGGGCGCGAAAATCGCCGAGCAAAAGCGCAGGGTCAGCACCACGGGCGCGGAGCTTGGCCTCCACGAATTCCAGGTTTCCGCGGACGAAATTCTGATCCAGCATGCTGTGACCAGTTTACAGGACCGGTTGGGGGCGGAAGGTGCGCTACTGCGGCTCGGTGCGTGTGGAAACAGGCTCGTCCGGGTCAGTTTCCGCGGCTGGTTGCATGGCGTTTTCCTCGCTCCGGGACTGGGTTCCCGCCTGGATCTGCTGGGTCCAGCCGGGGAGGGTCTGGTCGCCGGTGATGAGCCGTGCGCTGCGGGTAAAGGTGAAGTAGCTCCAGATCCACTGTGCGAAGACGGAGACGCGGTTGCGGAAGCCGATGAGGAAGAAGATGTGGACGGTGAGCCAGGTGATCCAGGCGGGCAGGCCGCTCCAGTGGGCGCGGAAGGGCCATTGGATGCGGGCGACGGCGGCTCTGCGGCCGATGGTGGCCATGTCGCCCTTGTCGAAGTAGCGGAAGGCTGGGCGCGGCTGGCCGGCAAGGTCGGCGGCGACGGCGCGGCCGACGAAGTCGCCCATCTGCATGGCGGGCTGGGCGACGCCGGGGACGGTACGGCCGTCCTGCTCGAGGTGGGCGAGGTCGCCGAGGATGAAGACCTCGGGCAGGCCGGGGGGATTGAGGCGGTCATTCACGATGACACAGCCGCGGTGGTCCAAATGTTCCCCGCCTGCCCCGCCGAGGAGCTTGCCTAGAGGCGAGGCCTGCACACCGGCGGCCCAGAGTGTGACGGCCGCGTCGATGCGGGTTTGGCCGGAGCCGGTTTGGGCCTGGACCCAGCCGGGGCCGACTTCGGTGACGCGGGTTCCGGTGTGGACTTCGACGCCGAGATGGGTGAGCGAGGCCTCGGCGCGCGCGGAAAGGTCCGGAGGGTACATGGCGAGAACGCGCGGGCCGCCGTCGAGCAGCAGAACGCGGGCCTTGGCGGGGTCGATATGGCGGAAGTCGCTGCGGAGAAAGTGGCGGGCGATGTCGATGATGGCGCCGGCGAGCTCGACGCCGGTGGGGCCGCCGCCGATGACGACAAAGTTGAGCGGCGGATGCCAGCCATGCTCCTGCATTTGCCGCTCGGCAAGCTCAAAGACGAGCAGGATACGGCGGCGGATTTCGAGAGCATCTTCGATCGACTTGAGGCCGGGAGCGAAGTGAGCCCAGTCGTCGTGGCCGAAGTAAGAATGCGTGGCGCCGGTGGCGAGAATGAGGTAGTCGTAATCGAGCTTCGCGCCGGAGGCCAGAGTGAGCCCGCGGGCCTGGACGTCGATGGCCGTGACCTTGTCCATGAGCACCTGGATGTTGGCCTGGCTGCGCAGGATGCCGCGGATAGGCTGCGCGATGTCGGCCGGGGAAAGGACGGCCAGCGCGACCTGGTAAAGAAGGGGCTGGAAGGTGTGGTGGTTGCAGCGGTCGACAAGGGTGACGTCGACGGGCAGATGCGCGAGCGACTTGGCGGCATTGATGCCAGCGAAGCCGCCGCCGACGAGGACAACGCGGGGACGCGGGGCCTGCTCCTGTGTGGCCGTGGTCTGTTGCGACTGAGGCTGCGGGGTCGGCTCGCTCATATGGGAACCTCCTAACTGGAAGGATGCACCAGCGCGGCCGGGAGGAGCGAAGGATTCAGGATTTGTCCCGCATGGCGAAGGGAGGCGAGTGGCCGTGCCCAGGTGGGTGGTGGATCTGGAGGAGCGGATGTTGCGGGATGAGGGCGCGCGGGCTAGAGTGTGGCGGACACGGGAGGCCAAGAGGGATGGACGACGAGCACGTGATGCGCCGGATGCTGCGAAGTGGAGGAGCGGTTTTTGCCGGCGTGCTGGTGGGGGTGGTGCTTTCGCTCAGCACCGATATGCTGCTGCGGGCGGCGGGCGTTTTGCCGGGGCTGGGCGTGCGGGCGGCAGACGGGGTGCTGCTGCTGGCGACCGCGTACCGGACGGTGTACGGCGTGGCGGGCAGCTACGTGACGGCGATGCTGGCTCCGCAACGACCGATGCTGCACGCGCTGGTGCTGGGATTTCTGGGGTTCTGGGCCAATGTTGCGGGGACGCTGGCGACCTGGAACAAGGGATCCGAGTATGGTCCGCACTGGTATCCGATTGCGCTGATCGTGCTGGCAATGCCGACGGCGTGGGTGGGCGGAAAACTCTACCTGATACGTCAGGCGGCGAAGGCGAAGTAGCGCGGGCTGCGCAGGGCGGTTTGCGGATGATTTGTTATGGGTGCTGCTCAATGGAGACGGAAAGCGTGCTGGAGTTGCCGGTGACGGCCACGCCGCTGAGAGTCGTGGCCACGCCGGGAATCGTCGCCGGGACGAAGGTGACCGTGCCGTCGAGGGCCGAGGCGGCGGTGGAGATCTGCGTGGCCAGCAGCGGCGCTGCGGCGCAGCGGCCGTGCGGCGGGCAGGGCGGCGTCCAGGCATAAATCGCCTGGTAAAAGGTGACCGTTCCGCCGGCCATGGGATTGCCGTTCATGTCATACAGGCGAAGGACCACCTGGGCCGGAGTTCCGGAGACGGCGAGCGACTGCGCGGTTCCTGAAACCGGCTCGAGGTAGGCGTATTCGGGCCGCGCTCCGGTGACGGTGAAGGGCGTGCAGTTGGAGGTGCCGTTGACGCAGGCGGTGGCCGAGGCCTGGGCGCCTTCGGCGAGCGGGCCGATGGTAAGAGTTTTTGTGGCGATGCCGCTGGAGTTGGTGAGGGCGGCGGTCAAGTCCTGCGCCGTGATGCCGCTGCCGGAAGTGGTTTGCCAGGCGACGGATTGGCCGCCCATCGGCGTGCCGCTGTTGAGGACGATGGCCTGCGTGGTCCAGTTGACGGTGGCGCCAGCAGCAACCGAAAGCGTGGGTGTGAGGGCTGCGATGATGGGTGCCGTGCCGCCGGAGAAGTGCGCCTGGAGCGACGCTCCGTTTGAGAGCGAGGCCGAGACGACGGCGGTGCTGGTGTCATGCGCGGTGAGGGTCATCGATGCCAGGCCGTCTCCACCGGCGGTGACGGCGCACGTGGTTGAGCCGCAGCCGAGGGTGGCCGTGCCGCTCAGGACAAAGTAGGTGATCGTAACGCCTGGAGCGGAGTTCAGGCTGGAATCGAGCGCAGTGACGGTGAAGGCCAGCGGCACGCCGATCGGGACGGTGTTGGAGGGCGCGGTGTCCAGGTGGAGGGCGTCGCCGGTGCCGGAATCATAACTGATCCCGCCGGAGAGGATGGCGGCGGCGTAGAAGAGGGGCAGGTCGTCGACTTCGACATCGACTGAGCCGGAGACGCCGGAGGCCGCGGCCGGGGCGATGGCCGTGATTTCATTCGGCGAGATGCTGGTGACGAGGGCCGGCTGGCCGCCGACGAGAACCGTATCCGAAGGCCGGAAGCCCATGCCGCGAATGACGATGGGACCGCCGGAGGCGAGCAGGTGGGTGGGCGAAATGGTGTCGGCGTAAAGGACCCAGCCGGTGTAGGCGTAGTCGGGGCGGCCGTCGCCGCGCATGTCGGCGATGCCGAGGCGGACCACATCGTCAGAGGAAGTGGCGACGCGAAGCCAGGTCTCGCCGGTGGCGAAGCCGTTGAGCCCCGGAGCCCATCCGACCGACGGCGACCCCGGCGGGTCAAAGCCGTCCCAGACGCCGAGGGCAAGCAGTGCCTTCGTGTCGGTTGGATTGCCTGCTTCATTCAGAGCCTGGGTGACAACGGTGAAGGTGCGGTTGGCACGGACGGGAAAGAGAAACCAGTCGGTCTGGCCCACCTGGCTGATGCGTCCGGACCAGAGGCCGCCGGGAGGCAGCATGCGCGGAGAGGACTCGGTGGCGATAGCGTCACTGAACCCGGCCGAGGCGGAGTTCGGGATGGTTACCGAGAGCGATTGCGCGCCGCCGGCGGAGAGATTGGCGACGGTGAGAGTGGGCATGGTGCCGGAGGGAGTAGGCGAGCCGTCGACGTAAGGGCCGACGGATTCGGTGAGAATCTCGAGAGCGCTGACGGGTTCGAAGGTGACCTGGTAAGTGGCCGAAGTGACGCCGGGCGGCAGGGGCATGAAGCGCAGGTCAAAGTAGCCCTGGACGGTGGCATCATTCGAGCCCCAGCGAGTGAGCAGGTTGCCGGAGGAATCGGTCCATCCGGTGACGGGATTGCCGCGCTTGCCACAGAAGTAGGCCCCGGAGACGAAAGTGACGGTGTACTGGTAAAGGGGATTGCCGTTCGAGTCCAGCGGGCGGGCGACGACGTTGACGCCCTGCATGCCGGTGCCGCGGCGGAAGCTGAGCGTGCCGGTAATGGAGACGGTATTGGCTGCGGTCAGTTCCTTGCCGGGAAAGCCGGCGAGGTTGGCCGAGGTGATGGGGTAGAGGCGGTTGAGGGCCGCGATGTCGTCGAAGCGGAGAACGCCGGGGCTGGGAATACAATCGCCGCCGGAAGAACCGCATGCTCCGCTGAAGGGCTGCATCACCGGCCATCCGAGGGTGCCGTTGGGCTCGCCATTGGTGGCCGCGCCGGGGTTTACCTGCGAGAAATCGAGACCCAGTACGCGGCCAAAGGCGCGCTCCAGTTGGAAGCTCATCATGTCCTGCAGCGCCGGCGAGGTGGCGCAGAGCCCGTTGAGCAGGATCACGGCGTGGGCGATGGTGGCATTCGGCTGGAAATTGTCGAGCCAAAACCAGACGCCATCATTCTGGCAGGCGGTGGGGTCGCTTGCGCCGGAGCCGAAGAGGGCGTTGATGACCGAGCCGTCCGCATCGAAGACGACGGCGACAGGGTAGTTGGTGGCCAAAGGGGTGAGGTCGGCGGGCTGGGCGAAGATCTGGTTGCCGGCGACGACGTCCGAGCCGCTGACGTCTTCATTGAGCGGGCCACCATCCGTGAGCGTGACGCCCGCAGTGGGCACTGCGGACCAGAGCGCCGCGGCGGCGTCGACCATGGCGACGGCCTGGGAGTTCGAAACCTGGCTGTTGAGCGGGCCCTGATCGACGTAATAGGTGAGCTTTCCGTTGGCCCAGTGGACAGGCTGGCCAAGAACCGCGGGATTGAAATAGCTGGGTCCGGCGACGTATTTGGGTCCGCCAGCGAAGAGCTGCACAGGAGCCAGAAGCGCCGCGGCCGCCAGGGCAGCAAGGGGAGCGACGCGGCGAGGCATGGAGCGGGGTTCGGGCACGGGTGCGTTTTCCGCATGAGGAAAAGGCAAGCGCAGGACCGAAACGGAGTCTGATTGATAAGAGCTTTCCAATGTTTTAGGGAGTATTCGGCTGTAAACAGGACACTTCAACGAAGTGAAAGGTAGGGGTGAAGCGTTCTGAGGCAGAGTGAGAGCTAAGATTACTGAAATAACACAATAGTTATCTCGACCTGCCCATCAGTAACCGATTATGGTAGTGCAGGATGCCGAGTAAAGCCCCGCTTGCGGGGGCCGTGCCATGTGTGCGGCGGACTGGAGGGTGCCATTAACACGCGACTGAGGTTGGGCGATCTTTTAATTCGGGCGAAGCTGGTGACCGAGCAGCAGGTGGCCGAGGCGCTGACGCGCCTGAAGAGCTCCGGTGGCCGGCTGGGCGACAACCTGGTGGCGATTGGCGCGATTACGCAGGAGCGGCTGGACGCGTTCATTCACCGTATTCCGACTGAGCCGAAGGACATCAAAGCAACGGGGATCGATGAAGTGGACCTGATGGGGATGCTGCTGAAGCTTATCTATCGGGACCGCTTGGAGACAACGCGGCAGTTTGTGGACGCGATCAAGCTTCCGTATCACATTGTTCTGGACCTGATCCAGATGGCGGTGAACCGGCAGCTGTTGCAGACGCTGGGTTCGCGCTACTCGGACAACCCGATCGATTTGAGCTATTCGTTCACCGAGGAGGGCCGGCGGTGGACGCTGGACGCGGTCCAGCGGATGCGGTACACGGGGCCGGCACCGGTGACCCTGGAAGAGTTCAACGAGCAGGTGAACCTGCAGAAGCTGACCAACGAGCTGGTGAGCATGGACCGGATCCGGAAGGGGGTCAGCGACCTGACCTTCGACGAATCCATTCTGGAGCAGGCGGGACCGGCGCTGAACTCGGGGCGGGCGATTCTGTTTTACGGTCCGCCGGGAAACGGCAAGACGAGCGTGGCGCTGCGCCTGAGCAGTGTGTTCAACGACGTGATCTATGTGCCGTACTCGGTGAGCGTCGAGGGGCAGATTATCCGGGTCTTCGATCCGAGCTTGCACGTGGCGCTGGATCCGACCACGATGGAGGAGGATGGGGATTCTGTGGTTCGGCGGGAGTCGTTCGATGCGCGGTGGGTGCCGTGCAAGCGGCCGTTTGTGGTGACGGGCGGCGAGTTGACGCTGGAGATGCTGGACCTGCGGTATGACGAGATGGGCAGCTACTACGAAGCGCCGCTGCACGTGAAGGCGCTGGGCGGATGCTTCATCATCGACGACTTTGGGCGGCAGCTGGTGAGCCCGACGCACCTGCTGAACCGGTGGATTGTGCCGCTGGAGAGCCGCGTGGATTACCTGAAGCTGCATACGGGCAAGAGCTTCAGCATTCCGTTTGAGGAGCTGATCATCTTCTCGACGAACATGGAGCCGGAGGACCTGATGGACCCGGCGTTCCTGCGGCGGCTGCCGTACAAGATCGAGATTGGCGCGCCGTCGCTGGAGAATTATCGGAAAATCTTCATCCGGGAAGCGGCGAAACAGAACCTGGATCTTACGGCGGAGGTCTTCAATTACATTGTGCACAAGCTGCGGTTCGACAAGGAGCTGGAGTTTGCCGGCTACCAGCCGCGCTTTATCGTGGACCAGGTGGTGGCGACCTGCCGCTTCATGGGAGACCCGGTGCACTTCGAGCCGCGGTTTATCGATTACGCGCTGGACAACCTGAGGGTGAAGCGCAAGGTGCCAGTGGCGGAGCCGGAGCCTGCTCTGGCAGTGGCAGACTAACGACGGGCGCCGCGCCTAAATCTCGGGATAAAAGTCAAAGAACGCATCGAGGCTCTGCTTGAGCTGGGCCTCGATTTCTTCGCGTGAGCCCTCGAGCACGTGCATGGTCACGTGCGCCTCGTGTCCGTTGGCGAGCTTGAGGGTGGCGTCGTGGATCTCGGTCACTTCGCCCTCGGGCAGCAGCCGCATTCCGTAAATCAGGGTGAGATTCGCCATGGAGCCATCATACGGCCGCACGGCGGAAGTCTGCCCGGGGTGGAGCGCAGGGCTGAGTAGAATGGCAAGGGGCCGCGCACAAGGCGAGTGAAGCCTGTGGCGATCGCCGTGCATCTACAATCGAGACAGGAATTCAGATGGGAACAACCATGACAGAAACGCGCGACACAGTGATTCTGGGCTCGGGATGCGCCGGACTTACGGCGGCGATTTATACGGCGCGGGCGGGGCTGAAGCCGCTGGTGCTGGAGGGCCACGAGCCGGGCGGACAGCTATCGATTACCACGCTGGTGGAGAATTTTCCGGGCTGGCCGGAGGGCATTCAGGGGCCGGAGCTGATCGAGAACATGAAGAAGCAGGCGGCGCGGTTCGGCGCGACCTTCCAGCTTGCCCACCTGAACACAGTGGATGTGAAGACGCATCCCTTCAGGCTGCAGACTTCGGCGGGCGAGGTGCACACACGGACGCTGATTATTGCCTCCGGCGCAAGCGCGCGATGGCTGGGGCTGCCGAGCGAGCAGGCGCTGATTGGGCACGGCGTGTCGAGCTGCGCGACGTGCGACGGGTTCTTCTTCCGCGGGAAAGAGATTGCGGTGGTGGGCGGCGGCGACTCGGCGATGGAAGAAGCGCTTTTCCTGACGCGGTTTGCCAGCAAGGTGACGCTGCTGCACCGGCGCGAGGCATTTCGCGCGTCGAAAATTATGCTGGAGCGGGCGATGGCGCATCCGAACATCGAGCTGCGGACGAACACCGTGGTGGACGAAGTGATGGGCGTGGAGGAGAAGGCCGTGAATGGTCTGCGGCTGCGCGACGTGACGAACGGCGCGACTGACACGCTGGCTGTGGAAGGGATGTTCCTGGGAATCGGACACGAGCCCAACGCGAAGATGTTTCGCGGACAGATTGACCTTGACGAGGAAGGGTACATCAGGACGAAGGAAAACGTGCTGACCACACGCAACGGCGAGCTTGTGCCGGGTGTGTACGCGTGCGGAGATGTGCAGGACCGCCGCTACCGGCAGGCGATTACGGCGGCGGGGACCGGCTGCATGGCGGCGCTGGAGGCAGAGAGGTTTTTGGAAGAGCACGGGCACTGAGGCGCGCGGCATGACGGACGGGAGTACGATGACGGCGCTCGAAGAAAACCTGGAAAAGCTGGAAGAGGCGATTGGCGCGGCTTGCAGGCGCGCCGGACGCGGACGCGGCGAAGTGGAACTGATGGCCGTGTCGAAGACGTACCCGGCGGAGACGCTGGCCGAGGCGGCGGGGCTGGGACTGCGGCTGTTTGGCGAGAATCGCGTGCAGGAGTTTTCGGCAAAAGCACTGCGTGCGGCGGAGCTTTGGACGAGTTCGGCGATCGACCGGCCTTGCGTACACCTTATCGGGCATTTGCAATCGAATAAGGCGGCGAAGGCGGCGGAGCTGTTTGACGGGGTGGACGCGGTGGACAGTGTGCGGCTGGCCGAGCGGCTGAATGAGGCTGCGGGCCGGCTGGGCAAACCGTTGCCGGTGTTGGTGGAAGTGAAGCTGAGCCCGGAGGAGACCAAGGAAGGCATGGAGCCGGAGAGCGTCGAGGCGGCGCAGCTATTAGAGCGGCTGCCGGACCTTTTGCATCTCGACGCACAAGGGCTGATGACCATTGCGCCGTGGGGCGCTCCCGAGGAAGTGACGCGGGCGTGCTTTCGGAACCTGCGCAGGTGGCGTGACCGGTGGGCGCAGGCGTATCCACGTTTGAAATCCGATGTGCTGTCGATGGGCATGAGCGGCGACTTCGCGTTGGCGATTGAAGAGGGCTCGACGCGGATTCGGATTGGGACAGCGCTGTTTGGGAAAAGGGCACCATATCTGGGTCCGCCGGAGTGAGCGCGGGCATGCTGCGCGAGACGAAGGACGGCGTGACGCTGGCGGTGCGGGCGCAGCCGGGCGCGAAGAAGACAGCGATTGTGGGTACGTACGGCGAGGGCGCGTCGGCACAGTTGAAGATTGCCGTGCAGGCTCCGCCGGTGGGGGGGCGGGCTAACTCGGCATTGGTTGAGTTCCTGGCGAAGTTATTCGGCGTGCCTAAGTCGTCGGTTGAGTTAGCGAGCGGTGAGTTGTCGCGGAGCAAGGTGTTTCTGCTGCGGGGCGTGACGCTCGAACGCGCAGAGACGGTTCTGGATAAGTCAGGAAAGTAAGTTGCCCTAACGACGGCAGGCGGCGAGAGCGGCGGTGAGAGCTTCTTCGGGCTCGGGGCGGACGCGGAAGTCGGCATGGGCCTCGGC